>CALMJT010000120.1 GCA_937864365.1 uncultured Alteromonadales bacterium
TTAGCAGTGGTGATGTTGGGTTTATGCTGGCCGTGACACTGCGCATGACGTTTGGCGCGGCGTTAGTTTGGCTGGTATTACTCTCTGTTAAAAAACCTTTCACATTAAACCGACAAACCATCATTACTTTCTGTGCAGCATCTTTTGGTGTATTTCCCAATATGCCTCTGGTTTATTGGGCCGCGGAAAAAATTCCAACCGGTGTGGTTTCATTATTATTTTCCACCTCGCCTTTTATTGTTGGCCTGTTCTCTAAAATTATATTGTCTGAATCCATTGGACTAGAAAGACTGCTCGGGATGATCATTGCTTTTTTGGGTATGGCGCTTGTTTTTAGTGATCAAATACAAATTGGCCCAGATGCGCTGTTAGGAATTCTAGCGATGATTGCATCAACCAGTATTTTTTCGATAAGCGCGGTGATGATGAAAAAACTCGGAACAAATACAGATCCATTACAACAGTCTTGCGGCAGCATGCTATTTGCCTTGCCGGGCCTATGGATTACTTGGTTAATGATCGACGGCAGTGTTCCTACGCACGTTGAATGGGTTTCTATTTCCGCTCTTGCGTATCTGGTGGTAATAGGATCTTTGATTGGCTTTAGTGCTTATTATTATTTATTAAAAAATCTATCGGCTAATACAGTATCCTTAACTGCCATGATATCGCCAATATTTGCCATGATTTTAGGAACAGCGTTTAACGATGAGCAATTTAATCCACTTTTATTAATTGGCGCCGCCGTTTTACTCATAGGATTAGGTGTTTATTTAGGATTATTTCGCAAGTTATTGCAAAGAACACCTGCATTACAAAAAGCTGAATAACCGGCTCAGCGGTCTCTGATTATTTGTTGGGTGATTCTATCGGAGATTCTAAATTAAAAATAAAATCTTCTATAAACGCTTATATTGCTACACAAAAGGTTCGGTATTGGCACTTTTTAGAATGGGTAAGGTCACCGTAAAGGTTGTCCCCTTACCTACTTCGCTGGAGACAGAGATATTGCCATTATGAGAATGGACAATTCCATAGGAAACGGACAATCCCAAACCTGTACCTTTGCCAACATCTTTGGTGGTAAAAAACGGGTCGAATATTTTCGCCATATGTTTTTCTTCAATGCCAACACCCGAATCCGTTATAGAAATACAAATGGTATCGGAATCAATTTTTTTGGTGACTATTTCTATTTCGCCAAAATCTTCAATAGCATGCAGGGCGTTAACCAACAAATTAACAATAACTTGGTTAATTTGCGGTGCAATACACTCAACCTTGGGTAGTTCTTGAAATTTTTTATTAATTCGCGCTTTTTGTTTTATTTGATTAGCAACAATATTTAATGCAGATTCGATACATTCGTTAATATCGGTTTCTTGCCAGACTTTTTTCTCGGGATGAGAAAAGGTTTTTAAATCTTCGGCTATTTGTTTGACCTTCTTTAAACCATCTAACGATTCATTCAATAAATCGGCGGCGTCACTCAATAAAAATTGAATATCGGGTTTATTACCTGCACCGTCAATATTTACGTTGCCATTAATATCGTTAGCATCTAAAGCTACCGTTTGTTTGTATTTTTCAACAAAACTGCCTATGTCTGAACAATATATTTGTAAGGTTTGTAGGTTGGAATAGACGTATGCAACAGGGTTATTAATTTCGTGTGCAACGCCTGCGGCCAATTGCCCCAACGACGCCATCTTCTCTGCTTGCATCAGTTGGGAATGCGTATCTCGTAAGCGCTGATTGGCTTGCGTTAACTCTTGAGTGCGTCTGGCAACTAATTCTTCGAGGTATTGAGATCGACTTCTAAGCGCTAACTGAGTATTAACTCGCGCGAGCAGCTCTTCTTTACTGTAAGGTGTTTTTAGATAGTCGTCCGCGCCAAGGCGAAATGCATCGGCAACGGTTTCTGGTGAGTGATCGGCGGAAACGACCAAAACTCTTGGTTTGTAATTACCGGGAAGCTTGTGTATCTCGCGCAACACATCCATGCCAGAAACATTTGGCATGTTCATGTCCAACAATAACAAATCGAAGTGTTCTGCTTTAACGGCGTTGAGACATTGATCGCCGTCTTGCGCGTGCTCTAAATAAGGATACTCTGATGAAAGTATTTTATTTAGTAGTGTCAAATTTACCGGATTATCGTCCGTTATCAGTATTTTTGCAGTCGCAGAAGATAGCAGGTTCATTAGCTTTTGGAATTTCCGTTAGTTTCCAAATATCAGAATTATTGACCTTCTAAGTATACACAAATCGACGTAAATTATTGCTATTTAAAATCGAAATGATCCAAACGACAGGCAAAAAAAACCCCTCACTACCTGGGAGGGGAAAGGGTCTTAGGGTGTTCTGCTAAAAAGTTGACATTGGAACTTTAATATTTGATCAACTTTTTAAAATTCGACAGTACTGTTTGTCCTAAAAAGGCGCACAGGAAAGAAAATGGGGCATCGAAAATTCAAACAATTGAAACAGGAAGCTAGGATGCCCCTCAACTTGAATAGAAGTATACAGAACATGTCTAACCTGTCAAACATGACTCATGTAAAATATAGTTATACATTCCTGTCATTTATGATCGAAAAGTCACTTAAGTCAGGTTTAAATTTGCAGTAGAGTATCCTTTTGGTTCTTACCCCTAAAATGAATACGAGAACCCAAATGTGTGAGACAGAGAAGGCCATAACAGAATGACAGAACTCCGAGTGCTAACCACCGGTGAAGCCGCGAAATACTGCGGGGTAAACTTTCGAACAATCATTCGGTGGATTGAGCGCGGACGGCTGAAAGCCTATAAGTTACCGGGTCGTGGAGACCATAGAATCAAGCAAGAGGACTTTGTTGAGTTTTTGCGAGAGAACGAACTGCCGGTACCAGAAGAGCTAGAAACGGGTGCTCTGGAAGCTTGTACAACGCCTAAAGTACTTGTGGTCGACGACAACCCAGAAATGGCTAAGGCCATTGAACGCGTGTTTAGAATGCAGGGCTATGAAGTTACCACCGCGCTGGATGGATTTGTTGCCGGATCACTTGTATCGACCATCAAACCCGATCTTATAACCCTAGATTTAAGAATGCCGGGAATTGACGGATTTGAAGTGCTGAGATATTTACGCACCAATGAACAATTTAAAAAAATGAAAGTGTTAGTAATTTCTGCTGAATCCACAGAAAACCTAATAAAAACTCTCGATCTAGGCGCCGATGATTTTTTACAAAAGCCTTTTGAAAATATCACCCTGATAGAAAAAGCTCATCAATTAATTGCTGTATAAAAATCGTAAGCATTAGAAAAACACATAAAAAAAGCGGCTTATTTCAGCCGCTTTTTTTATCGTCCAATATAAGTGATTACTTACTTATTATTGTCGTTTTTCGGGCATTGAAAACTTTCGCATAAAATACCATTATCGGTAGAGTGCAGATGTACATCAAACCCCCAGATACGATGAATATGCTTTAACACTTCGTCGGTGCTTTCGCTGAGAGGTACGCGGTTATGTCGATTATGTTCTAGAGTAATTGAGCGGTCACCGCGAACATTGACTTTAGTTACCTGAATATTCGGTTCACGATTACCTAAATTATATTGTCCCGCTAACGATTCACGAATTTTTTGATAACCATCTCGATCATGAATAGCACCAACGATAATATCGTCTTCAAGATTATCGTCAATAATGGTGAATAGTTTTAAATCTCGCATCACCTTGGGTGATAAATATTGCAGAATAAAACTCTCATCTTTGAAATTACGCATGGCAAAATGCAAGGTTTCAACCCAATTAGAGCCAGCAATATCGGGGAACCATTCTCGATCTTCTTCGGTTGGATTTTCACAAATTCGGCGAAGGTCAGAAAATATATTAAATCCTAACGTATAGGGATTAATTCCAGAATAATACCGGCTGTTGTATGGTGGTTGATAAACAACGCTGGAATGTGACTGCAAAAACTCCAGCATAAAGCCATCACTTAGCTTGCCGCGATCGTAGAGAGTATTTAATAAGGTGTAATGCCAAAAAGTCGCCCAACCTTCGTTCATTACTTGGGTTTGGCGCTGTGGATAAAAGTATTGTGCAATTTTGCGAACAATTCTAAGAATTTCTCGCTGCCAAGACTCTAACAGAGGCGCGTTTTTTTCAAAAAAATACAGCAAATTTTCTTGCGGCTCTGCTGGAAATTTAAATGCATCCAAGGCTTGGGGATTGTGCTCACCTTTTGGAATGGTTCGCCACAAATCATTCACTTGGCGCTGTAAATATTCTTCACGCTCCTTTTGACGGAACTCTTCTTCTGCCGTCGAAATTGGGTAAGGTCGTTGATAACGATCTACACCGTAATTCATTAAGGCATGACAAGAATCTAGCAATTGTTCTACGGCATCAATACCATGTCGCTCTTCGCATTTGGCAATATAATTTTTTGCGAAGACCAAGTAATCAATAATCGATTCGGCATCGGTCCAAGCTCTAAATAAATAATTACCTTTAAAAAAAGAATTATGTCCATAACAGGCATGCGCAATAACAAGCGCTTGCATAGTCATGGTATTTTCTTCCATTAAATACGCAATACACGGACTTGAATTAATCACAATTTCATAGGCAAGACCCATGTGCCCACGATTGTAGGAGCGCTCGGTATTTAAAAATTGCTTACCGTAAGACCAATGATTGTAACCAATGGGCATACCTACCGAAGAGTAGGCATCCATCATTTGTTCAGAATTAATAATCTCGATTTGGTTTGGATAGGTATCTAAGCCAAACTCTTTAGCAATTTTGGCAATCTCCCGATCGTATTCTTCGATCAGTTCGAATGTCCATTCTGAACTTGTAGAAATAGGCTGTTGTGCACTCATGCGGTTTTCTTCTGAAATAATTCGCGGAAAACTGGGTATATATCGCCGAGATCAACAATTTGCTCCATGGCAAAGCGATCTGGAAATGCCCCAGCAACAGTTTCATACTCTTCCCAAAGTGCTTGATGCTGTCTTGGGGTAATTTCTATGTACGAGTAATATTGAAGCTTTGGCAAAATCTCATCAATTAACAACTTCGAACACGTTGTCGAGTCGTCATTCCAGTTGTCACCATCAGAAGCTTGCGCAGCGTAAATATTCCATTCAGAAGGTGAATATTTAGTCTCTAAAATTTCTTTCATTAAATACAGTGCACTGGAAACGATAGTGCCGCCGGTTTCGCGAGAGTAAAAAAACTCTTCTTCTTCGACTTCTTTAGCGCTGGTGTGATGTCGAATAAATACAACTTCGGTTTTTTCGTAATTTTTTTGCAAAAATAAATACAACAAAATAAAAAATCGTTTCGCCATGTCTTTGGTTGCCTGACTCATTGAGCCAGATACATCCATAATGCAAAACATAACAGCCTTACTGGTAGGAACCGGATATTTAACCTGTAAATTGTATTTAATATCGAAGTCGTCTAACCAAGGCACTCGTTGAATTCGCGCACGTAAATCCGCGATTTCGGCCAATAAACTTTCAATTCTATTGTGGTCGCGTAATACCGGATCGGCAGCTTCTAGCTCAGCTAATTCGCTTTCGAGTATTTTAAGTCGCTTACGTTTACCACCAGCAAGCGCAATACGTCTTGCATTTGCGGAGCGAAGTGAGCGAACAACGTTGATTTGCCCCGGTGAGCCTTGATTGGAAACACCGGCTCGGCGGGTTTTAAATTTTTCATTAACCGACAGTTGACGTTTTACAAGATTTGGCAGCTCTAAATCCTCGAACATAAAGTCGAGAAATTCTTCTTGCGTGATCTGAAAGACAAAGTCGTCGATCCCTTCCCCTTGGTCACTGGCGTTACCTTCGCCAGAACCTGAGCCACTACCACCGCCCGGTGGACGTTGAATATGATCACCTTGAACAAATTGATCATTACCCGGCAAAACTCGTTCTTGGTATCCGCCTTGGCCATGATGAAAAATAGGTTCGGAAATATCTCGGGTAGGAATACTGATCTGTTCACCGTTTTGCATATCGGTGATAGAACGACGAGAGACGGCCTCGGAGACCGCCTTTTTGATGTGTTTTCGGTATCGGCGCAAAAAGCGCTGCCGATTTACTGTAGATTTATTTTTCGCGTTGAGTCGTCTATCTATGATGTAACTCATCAAAACTCCTAACAGTTCATTCGGCAGAGCGTACTACATTATTGTGATTTTCTTACCCGTAGGTACCATTCAGAAAGAAGGCGAACTTGTTTTTCCGTGTAGCCTCTTTCCACCATACGTTTCACAAAATCTTGGTGTTTTTTCTTATCGTCGTTAGACGCTTTTGCATTAAATGAAATGACTGGTAATAAATCTTCGGTATTTGAGAACATTTTCTTCTCAATAACCGTTCTTAATTTCTCGTAACTGTTCCATGCCGGATTGCGACCGTTGTTATTGGCACGCGCACGTAGAACGAAATTAACCACTTCGTTACGAAAATCTTTAGGATTGCTAATTCCCGCTGGTTTTTCAATTTTCTCAAGTTCTTCATTTAAAGAACTACGATCCAATATTTCACCTGTCTCGGGATCTCGATATTCTTGATCTTGAATCCAAAAATCGGCATAGGTTACGTAGCGATCGAAAATATTCTGTCCATATTCAGCATAGGATTCGAGATACGCGGTTTGAATTTCTTTACCAATAAACTCGACGTATTTTGGCGCTAGGAACTCTTTGATAAATCCTAAATAACGATCTTGTACTTCTTGCTGATATTGCTCTTGCTCAATTTGTTGCTCAAGCACATACAGCAAGTGCACAGGGTTTGCGGCTACTTCGGTGGCATCAAAGTTAAATACTTTCGATAAAATTTTGAAAGCAAATCGAGTAGACAAACCAGACATGCCCTCATCAACGCCGGCGTTGTCTTTGTATTCTTGTAACGATTTTGCTTTTGGATCTGTGTCTTTTAAATTTTCGCCGTTATACACACGCATTTTTGAAAATACGTTAGAGTTCTCCGGCATTTTTATTCGTGAAAGAACACTGAATTGCGCCAACATGCTTAAGGTATCGGGAGCACAAGGAGCGGCAGACAACGAAGAGTTTTCGAGTAGTTTTTCGTAAATTTTTATTTCTTCAGAAACACGCAAACAATATGGCACTTTAACGATATATACACGATCGATAAACGCTTCATTATTTTTGTTGGTTTTAAAACTTTGCCACTCGCTTTCGTTAGAGTGAGCAAGAATAACGCCATCAAATGGAATCGCACCCAAGCCTTCGGTACTGTTGAAGTTGCCTTCTTGAGTTGCTGTTAACAGTGGATGCAACACCTTAATGGGTGCTTTAAACATTTCCACGAATTCCATGATGCCTTGGTTGGCGCGACACAAACCACCAGAGAAACTGTAGGCATCGGGATCATTTTGTGGGAAGTCTTCCAGTTTACGAATATCAACCTTACCCACCAATGAGGAAATATCTTGGTTGTTTTCGTCACCGGGTTCAGTTTTAGAAACAGCGACTTGATCGAGAATAGACGGATAAACTTTTACAACACGAAATTTGCTGATATCGCCGTTATATTCATGTAACCGTTTAACTGCCCAAGGTGACATGATGGTTTTGATATAACGAGAAGCAATTCCGTAGTCTTCTCTTAGAATTTCACCGTCTTCATCGGGATCAAATAAACCGAGAGGAGATTCAAATACGGGAGAATCTTTAATGCAATAAATGGGCTGGCGTTCGATTAAAGATTTTAATTTTTCAGCAAGTGAAGACTTACCACCGCCAACGGGGCCAAGCAAATAGAGAATTTGTTTCTTTTCTTCCAAGCCTTGTGCGGCATGTTTAAAGAAGGAAACAATCTGCTCGATCGCTTCTTCCATTCCGTAAAAATCTTCAAACGCTTTATAACGTTTAATGACTTTATTGGAAAAAATACGACTTAAGCGGGGGTCTAGAGAGGTATCAACAAGTTCAGGCTCGCCGATAGCAACAAGCATCCGTTCAGCAGCACTTGCGTAAACACTTGGATCGGATTTACAAAGATCAAGGTACTCTTGAATCGAGAGTTCTTCCTGCTGAGTCGCGGTATACCTTTGCTGGTAATGATTGAAAATACTCATCGAGTGCATCCTCTTGCGTGTAATTAAGCGCGGCGGGCAACAGGCCTAATGGCCGGAGGGATTCAACGTTATTTGATATCTACGTGCCTAAAACTAAGCATAGCTAAAAAATTATCTATAGCTAATCATAGACGCTGAAAATCTACAGACATTACAAAACGTTGTCGCCGTGGCTTTGGCTAATATCTCTTCGCGGTGATCTCCTCACACATAATCCGTTTTACTGAGACAATTTCAGTCATAAATCGATTCCGGCTTTTATCAATTTATTGATCAATAAATTTAACGCGTAATATTTTATGACTCTACTTTGAATGACTGCTGAAAGTATTTATTTCATATCAGTATTCATTAGCGTTATCAGTAAAACGACCGCAGCTTGTCAAAGACTAGGCTGTATTCTGAAATTCGTTACAGTTATTATTCTCTCATTAAAGCGTAACATGCAAGCATGTTTTCGTATAAAAGGACAAATTAATTGGATAGGAAAATAGAATCACAATGAGCTTGATTTTAGTCACCGGTGGCGCAGGTTACATAGGTAGTCACACATGTGTAGAGTTAATCGCTGCTGGATTTGAGTTATTGATTCTCGATAATTTATCAAATAGTAAACGTGAGTCTGTGAGGCGCGTCGAGAAAATTACCGATCAATCGATTCAATTTATCGATGGTGATATACGCGATAAAAATATACTTAGGAATATATTTTCTAATTATTCGATTGAGGCAGTGATTCATTTTGCAGGCTTAAAAGCGGTTGGTGAATCTGCCGAAAAGCCTCTCGCCTATTACGACAATAACGTCGCCGGTACCGTTACGCTTTGTGAGGTTATGGAAGAGTTTGGCTGTACGAATATTGTTTTCAGTTCATCGGCCACTGTGTATGGAGAAAAGGCGCCCATCCCTTACGTGGAAACCCTGCCAACATCAGCCAGCAATGTTTATGGTCGAACTAAGTTAATGGTTGAAGAAATTTTAAAAGACCTAACAGCCAAACCCAATTCCGACTGGTCCGTGTCACTACTCCGTTACTTCAACCCCATTGGTGCCCACCCAAGTGGTTTGATTGGCGAAGACCCTAACGGTATTCCAAACAACCTTTTGCCTTATGTTGCTCAAGTAAGTGTTGGCAAACGCGAGTTTTTGGGGATTTTTGGCGATGACTACCCTACCCGAGACGGTACCGGTGTTCGCGATTACATTCACGTCGTAGACCTGGCCAAAGGCCATGTGGCGGCGCTTAAACACCTGCTGGCAAGTAAATCCGGCTGGCAGGTGTATAACTTGGGATCGGGAAAGGGAATTAGCGTTCTTGAAGTCGTTACCGCTTACGAAAACGCCTGTGGAAAACCCATTCCATACCAAATTTTGCCGCGCAGAACCGGTGATCTGCCCGAGTTCTATGCCAATGCCGATAAGGCACGAGACGAACTGGGCTGGCAGGTAGAGTTGGGATTGGCTGAGATGGTAGCGGATACTTGGCGCTGGCAGTCGAATAATCCTAACGGTTACGATGACTGACACCGACAAGCACGCAACCCACATTGAGCTAATACTATGTTGATCATTTCAACATAGTATTCTTAAACATATCGCTTTTCAGGCATTCACACCTAGACAGAATTTTTCGCGTTATTTTAATCTGCCTTGCAACTACAGGTAAAAAGCTGGCGATCTTCTAAACGAATCATGGTGAGATGCTCGCCCCACACGCAACCCGTGTCTAAACCGATCACCTTGTCACTTCCCGTTTCTCCTTTTAGAGCGGCCCAATGGCCAAACAATAATGGAAATGAAGTTGGCTGCTCTAAAAAGTGTTTAAACCAAGGATCAAAACCCTCTGGGGCATCTTCGGGCTCGCCTTTGTTGGAAAACTGCAACTTACCTTTGGCGTTACAAAAACGCATGCGCGTAAAGTAATTGGCTATGGTTCTCAGGCGAGTATAACCGCCGAGTTCTTCGCTCCAACTTGCAGGACTATTACCGTATATGTTGGCAAGATATTCGATTATTGCCACGTCGTTTTGCAACACTTGTTCGACTTCTCGGCTGTAGCTTAAAGCCTGCTGTATCGTCCACCGCGGATGAACTCCGGCATGAACCATTGCGATACCATGCTCCTCGTTCCAATAAAACAACGGCAAATTCCGCAGCCAACGAATTAATTGCGGAGCATCGGGAGCTGCGACGATTTCGTCCAGAGTATCACCCCGCGATGGCTCGCGTTGTTGATAGTAGATCGCCAATAGATGAAGGTCGTGATTGCCAAGTACTGCCGTCACTGAGTGACGACGCTCGTACAAGAAACGCAGTGTCTCTAACGACTGGGGGCCACGATTAACGAGATCACCAACCAGCCACAACTGGTCTGATTCTACCGAAAAGTTAACCTGCTCAAGCAAGCAAATTAAAGGATCAAGGCAACCTTGGAGGTCGCCGACAACATAGGTGGGCATCTTGCGAATATTATCTTATAAAAATATGAGAGTTCTTAAAACTCAGTGTAGCGCGTATGGTGGAACAAGTGCGAAAGTAGGCACGGGAGCATCAAAAATATCACCGTTATCGGTGCGCATTTGATAGCTACCTTCCATAGTGCCGAATTCGGTTTCAAGTACAACACCACTGGTGTAGGTGTACTCCTCGCCAGGGTTCAAGTGCGGCTGCTCACCAACAACACCGTCGCCACGAACTTCCTGCGTCACGTTATCGCCGTTGGTAATCAACCAGTGGCGGCTGATTAACTGCGCCGCAGTGTGGCTTTGATTACGAATGGTGATCGTATAGGCGTACACAAACCGCTGATCACCGGGATCAGACTGCTCTGCGATGTAGTGGGTTTTTACGCGAACCTCAATGGGTACATCTGTCATTTGATTTGATGTCTCTAACAAGAAACCATGATCTAAAAATAATTCGGCTAGATATCGCCACGTTTGTAATCACTTACCAAGTGCAGCAAAGAATTAGCCAGTTTAACGTATTATAAATGCCAATAATCTGTATAGATTGGTTCAATGCTCATTCACATAACAAGCATTGGCAATACTCACAAAATCGGCGACCGTCAGAGATTCAGGTCGAGCATTAGGATCAATCCCTAATGCTTCGAGCTGTGCACCATCACACCATTGCTTAAGCGCGTTACGTAAAGTCTTTCGGCGCTGCTGAAATGCGCTGTTGACAACTTTTTCGAGCACACTCACATCGGATGCGACAACCGGGAAATCAGAGTAAGGCTCTAACCTCACCACTGCCGATTCTACCTTAGGTCTTGGTACAAAGCACTCGGGCGGTACCAAAAACAGAGATTGTACGTTGCAAAAGTATTGAGTCATCACACTCAGCTTGCCGTACGCTTTACTACCAGGGTCTGCCGCCATACGCTCTACCACTTCTTTTTGCAGCATGAAGTGCATGTCTTTTACCAAAGAGCCTAAACGCAACAAATAAAAAATCAGTGGCGTGGATATATTGTAAGGTAAATTGCCAACAATTCTTAATGGCTCAGCTGCACTTGCCAGAGACAAAAAATCGAATTTAAGCGCATCGGCTTGATGCAGTTTAAATTCTGGATATTTGGCAAAACTCGCCAATAAAAAAGGCACTAGATCCCGATCTAATTCCACCACATTTAACTTAGGGCATCGCGCCAGCAGCAACTCGGTGATCGCACCCTTACCTGGGCCAATCTCGACGATGTTATCACCCGGAGTTGGCGCAACACTGTTAACAATCCTAGAAATAATACCGAGATCGTGAAGGAAGTTTTGCCCAAATCGCTTACGGGCTGTGTGATGAAACGGAGAAGTCACTAACGAATATTTCCAAACTAAAAAGTTATAATGATAAATCTATGACGAGATCAACGTTGAGCTGTTGCCATCTCGATGGCGGTATCCAAAGCGTAGGCCAGACTTTCATAACTGGCAGTGCCTCGACCGGCCAAATCTAGCGCTGTGCCGTGATCCACCGAAGTGCGAATAAACGGCAGACCCAAGGTAATATTAACGGCACGGTGAAAGCCTTTGTATTTTAAAACCGGCAAACCCTGATCGTGATACATCGCAACAATGGTGTCGCAATCTTGCATATGACGAGGTGTAAAAACCGTATCGGCGGGATATGGTCCGTCTAAATTCAAACCTTTAAGTTTTAGGGTTTCGAGCACAGGAATAATCACGTCGATTTCTTCGCGACCCATGTGCCCACTTTCACCGGCGTGCGGATTTAATCCACACACTTTGATTTTAGGACTTTCAAGGCCAAATTTTTCGCGTAATTCTCTGTGGGTAATCTCAAGAATTTCGGTTAACAATGATGCAGTAATCGCCTGCGGGACCTTCGCCAGAGGCAAATGCGTAGTAACCAAGGCAACGCGCAAGCCTTCGGTGGCAAGCATCATAACAACACGCTCTACACCCGCCTGTTCGGCAAAAAATTCGGTGTGACCACTAAAAGGAACACCCGCATCGTTGATAACGCTCTTACTCACAGGCCCGGTCACAATGGCCTGCCATCGGTTGGTTAAACAACCCTGGCTTGCAACCTTGAGCGTCTCTAAAACATAGCCACCGTTGTTGGGATTTAAGACACCGGGTTTTACAGTGTCGTTAAGAACCACCGGCGACACCAACAAGTTCTTTGCCGGTAACAGACCTTCGTTTCGATGTCGATCATCATCGAATTCGACTAGGTTCAATTCCAAGCCTAATAAACGAGCTCGATCCATTAATAATTGCGGATCGGCAATGGCGACAACCTTGGCATTAAGCTGGTTTTGGGCGAGTTGTACCAGAATTTCTGGGCCAATACCGGCGGGCTCACCCGGAGTCACAGCAATGGTTGGAGGTGTTGATACAGACAAAGCAGTGACTCGGGTAAAGTGAATAGAGTTGTTAGAAATTACTCGCCTAAACGAGTTTCAACGTACGCTTGACCACGCAATTCTTGCAACCAAATTTCAAGCTCTTCGTTAAAACGACGGCTGCGCAATAAATTTTCGGCGCGATTGCGAACAACGGTCTCAGTCATGTTTTCGTCGCGGCGATCATCAATTTTAAGAATGTGCCAGCCAAATTGGCTTCGAAACGGCAAACTGATTTCACCTACCGGAGTTTGATTCATCATCTGCTCAAACTCTGGAACAAACTTACCCGGTAAAGACCAACCCAAATCACCCCCAGATAACATGGAACCAATATCTTCGGAGTGAATTTTAGCCAAAGCCTCAAAATCGGCTTCGCCTTTCATGATCTGCTCACGATAAGTCAGCAACAGCTCGTAGGCTTCTTCATCGGTAAGAATCTCAGACGGCTTTAACAGAATATGACGAACATGCGCTTGTTCAATAACGGTTTCTTCGGCACCTTTGCGATCGTATATTTTAAGGATATGAAAACCTGCACCAGACTTAAACGGCTTGCTGATTTCACCAACCTTCATACTATTGAGATGCTCCGAAAAGACCTCTGGTAGTTCGATACCTTTACGCCAGCCCAAATCGCCACCATTCAATGCATTTTGGCCACCTGAATGCGCCACGGCTAGGTTTTTAAAATCCGCGCCCAGCGACAACTGTTCATAGAGTTTTTCGGCAATGGCTTGGGTTTTGGCGACGTCATCACCGCGACCAGCGTCACTGAACGGCACTAGAATATGGCCTAATTGGTACTCTGGAGATAACCAGAATTTACCTTCTTCTGAATTCAAGAAGTTATCGATTTCTTGTTCGGTAATCTGAATTCGATAGTTAACACGCGCCTGCTGAACACGTTGAATCATGATTTCATCGTGCAGCTGCTGGCGCATAGCGGCGGGAGAAACACCATCGTTAGCAAGTTTATTGAAAAACTGCTCGCGAGTAAGATTATTAGTACTGTGTAGGCGCGTCAGGGTTTTTTCGATTTCGTCATCGCCAATTTCGATGCCCATGCGATAACCCATAGCCAACTGCAAACGCTTCACAACCAAGTGTTCAAGCACCTGATCTTGCAGTACTTCATCGGGCGGCAACTGACCGCGAGCTTGCAATTGCTCTTTGACTTGATTCAACTGGTTTTGAAGCTCGCTCTCCATAACCACGTCTTCATCCACAACGGCGACAACGCGATCGAGACCTTCGGTTTTTGCGGTTGCAAGATCAGCGCACAAGCACAGGCTCGCCATTGCCAAGAATTTGCGTAGATTGTATTTCACCGGCCAAGCCATTGGATTGAGTGAGAAAAGAGTCTGAGTCATTCGGTTTTTCTTCAATTTGAATCTACCTAACTTTATGATTTTGGCGTCAAAGCAAGCGCCGAATTTTTGTACATCTATTGAGTTTTTTCAACGTTTAAAACTCAATTAGGGCGTTGGCGCGATTCTCAACTCCCGAGTTGAATATCCGGGAATCGCCTCAGACAGAAGTTTGGCAAATTTACCCTGACCACTGCCTAAACCTTTGAACTGAATATCAAAGAAGACACCGCTTTTGAAATCTAAGTCTTCTTCGTCGATTACTTCAGCCAAGTCACTGTCGATCCAACGGCGCCAAATAAATCGTGCTCGATAACAGCAACTGTTGTATTCGAAGCCGCCAAAAGTGTCCAGTTCCCGATCAAAGGTGAAATCGTGCAGATTTCGGAAAATCACACTGACTTTTTTATTGACAGGCAAAACCACAGATAGATCACTCTGACGAGTACTGGTCTCAACGGTTCTACCATCGGCCTCGATGCGATCGTTGCGTCTGTTGAAGTTAAAGCCGACGTTAATCAATCGATAATCGTCATCTAGGTAACGAAGACTGGTGCGACCCTCACTCATTAATTGCTCTTCTTCATCGTAAATAATGTCGGAAGACCAAGTAAGAACGTTTGAAAGCGCTGCGCTAAATTCACCGGCGATTTCGGAGTTAGGAGTGATCTCTTCTCGGCTGGAGCTCAAAAATACACGTCGATCTTCGAAGTAAAAAATCTGCCCGACGCTCGCTCTAAAGACTTCTTGACCGCTGTCGTTGTTGATAAAACGTGTGGTTAAACCCACGCTTAAGCGATGATCGTCATCGATGCGATCGCCGCCGGAAAATCTAGAAGTACGAAATAACTGGTTGTAATCGAAGCTTAAGTCGGCCGAATCAAAATCGACGTTTTGGTTATCGTCGGTAAGTCGCAACAATTCGCTTTGATCGGCGAAATCACTGTAAAAGTAAAACAGTCTCGGCTCGAAAGTTTGCAAATAACCTTCGCCAGCCAAACGGCCTTCGCGCTCGAAGAACAACCCGGTATCTAAACTGCCCTGCAACACCGTGTAGTCTTGGGAGGTATCCACACCGTCAGAAAGATTATCGCCGTTGAGATCAAAGCGAGTGTGTTTTAAATGAACACCCGGCGTGAAAAAGCCGTATTGCGCCTGATTTCTCCAGAGGAAATCGTATTCGGCACGGGCACGATCACCCACAATGATATTTCTGTCTCTAAAATCGAACTCATCGCTGTGCTCAAAACTAACCACCTCGTGTTTAGCGTTGAGAGAGAAATCACCCCACTCGTAATTACCGTCTACGTTGATGCGCGGCAGCTCTTGGTAGGGTTCAAAAATATCAAAAACCAGCGTCTGGTAACTGGTGGCAGCAAGTTTAAAGTTCCAATTATTAGTGCGATAACCGACGGTACCGTTGCGCAGTAAGTGCGTTTCAGAACTGACATCAATGGCGGTGTTGTTCAGGTCGCGAAAATAGTTCTGATCACTGACACGGGTGAAATCGATAGAGCTGTACCAGCTCACCGGAGCACCAGCGGAGGCGCCACCTTTCTGATACAAACCAACCAACCAGCGATCGCGGTTGATAAATGGGTTGTCTTCGCCCGGCTCAATGATGCCTGCCTCTACCAATGAGTCGGTATCACGACCGTCAACACCGGGATCATCTTCGAGATAGGCCAAGTCCAATTCCGATTCAAACTGTTTAGACAAATGACGAAATTGCGTCTCTAAAATAGGACCGCGATCATTAATAACACGTGGGTTAACAATCAAATCGTAATTGGGCGCAAGGTTAAAATAATACGGCAGACTTACGTCTAAACCGCCGTTATCACTGAAGCCAACGGTTGGAAATAAAAAGCCCGACAGACGTTCGTTGCTGGTCGGAAAGGTCATGAACGGCAGATAAAAAACCGGCACGCCTTTGAATTTAAACACGGGATTTTTAGCAACACCCCAAAGCTGACCTTCACGAATATCCACCGATTCTGATTCAATCTGCCAATCCGGCGTTTGCCCCGGCGGACAGGCGGTAATGGTGGTTTCGTTAAGATGCAGACTGTTGTTGGCGTGACGTTTCAAACGCACAGCATCGGCGCGCATTTGATTGGCATACAGCAGTAAATTAACTTCGTTAAATTCGGCCGTATTATTTTGATTATTAATCTCGCCCTTGTCGGCAATGATTCTAAGTTCCGGTTCGCGATACACCACGCCACCTTCGGCTTCTGCCTGACCTGTGGTCTGATCAATTACCACACGATCGGCTTCGATAGAGCGTCGACCTTGAATTGCTTTTACGCCACCTTCCAACAGGTAAGTGGTGCCATTGATCAGCTCGGTGCGATCTGCGATGGCTTCAAGCGGCGGATTGTCATCGGCAGTGGCTTGCAACAATTCTTCTGGTGCGAAGTAATGGCCCGCACATACGTCGGTGCGCAATAGCGAGTCTATTTGCTGTTGCGTCATGTCTTCGCGCAGCACCCAATCGACAAATTGCGGCGCTACGTTACTTAAATCGGTGCGCGAATTTAGCAGTTCACCACCGCCATTATCGTCTCCAGATTGCGCGTATACGCTTGAGCTTGCGCCTATAACGCAGGAGAAAAGACTTGCACCCAGTGATAATGTCTGGATTAATTTCGACAAAGACTTGCGAGCAAAACGCTGTTTGCCTACAGAAACCGACGCACCAATCAACGTTGATACTCGAACAGGTTTATGACTTGAGCGATGAGGACGAGACAATCCGGTTGGTAAACTTGACAGCATGTGTGGGCAGCATGATTCGGTTAACAGTGGATGCGAGATTCTACGCGAAAGCCACCGGTCAAAGAAGTCATGGTGGCAATAAAACTCCAGCATCACAAATAGACAACCAACTTGATGCTGACTAATTTCATTGTTGAAAAGACCCTCGACAGAAACCGACACCAAGAACTCAAACTGAAAAATCAAAGCAGAATATCGAGCCGCGTTGCTCAATAAACATTGATCTGATTACCCAATATTAAAGTAAGCACATAATAATGACTGAACCCTTACCTGAAACCGGCGCCGAATTCGAACATTGGATTAAACAACAACTGGTAAACTTGTCGTTTGCATCGCTCTCAAATGAGCAAATCAACCATGCATTTTTATCAACACTTACCGGTGACGCCGGTTTTAGGCGTTACTTTCGTGTGAACTTCCCCAATTCTCCAATCACCCTAATCGCGGCCGCCTGTCCCGCAACTACGGTCAATACCACTCTGTTTCATGAACTTTCCGAAAGCTTAAACGGTAGCGGTGTTAGCGCACCGCAAGTGATCGCCATTAAAGAAGGTAAAGGCTGGTTATTGCTCGAAGATTTTGGCGACGACCTTTTACTGGCGGCGCTGAGCGAAGATGCCTTGAACGCGCAAATGCTCTACGCAGAAGCGGCCATGACTCTGGTCTCACTGCAACTGAATCACGATTACGATTTGGATATTGAGTCTTACAGCCCGCATAAACTCCAAGCCGAAATGGCGCTGTTTGAGACTTGGTTTGTTGAACAGCAATTAGGCCTGTCTTTCAACGGCGAGCAAAAGCAGATACTAAAACAAAGCTTCGACACACTTATCCACAACGCTCTTGTGCAACCACAGGTTTTGGTACACCGCGATTACCACAGTCGCAACCTTATCGTGCGCGACGGATTACCGTTGGGAGTTATTGACTTTCAAGACGCCGTTTGGGGGCCAATTACCTACGATCTCGTCAGCCTATTTAAAGATTGCTACGTACGCTGGCAGCCGGAGCAGATAAAACGCTGGGCCTTGAATTATCGTGAACTCGCCACCGACGCCGGATTACTGGCCGATGTCGATGAAACGACATTTATGCGCTGGTTCGACCTCATGGGCCTGCAACGTCATATTAAAGTATTGGGTATCTTCGCGCGCCTGAATTTGCGCGATGCCAAACCCAATTATCTCAATGATTTAACCCGCGTCTTTGCCTACACCCTAGACGCCGCCGAGCACTATTCTGAATTAGCCTCTTTTGCCGATTTACTGCGTGACGTGGTTTTACCCGCCGTTAAACTTCAACCTTGGTACAACCCAGACAGCGCCAAGCCTTGGCAACTTTAGGCATAACCTTATTTGCTTAGGATTTTTCTGTGAAAGCGATGCTACTGGCGGCGGGTTTTGGCAAGCGTATGCTGCCGTTAACCGCACACACACCCAAACCTTTGTTGGAAGTCGGCAACGACAGCCTCATTGGCCATCAACTGACGCGTTTAAAACAGGCCGGCATTACCGAGGTTGTTATTAATGTCGCCTACCTTGGCCAGCAAATTATCGACAAGATCGGTGAAGGCAGTGATCGCGGTTTAACCATTCATTATTCCATCGAAGAAGAGCCGCTAGAAACCGCCGGTGGTATTGATAAAGCCTTGGCGATGTTGGGCAAAGAACCATTTTTGTTGGTCAACGGCGACATTTGGACCGATGTCGATCTCGCGCAATTTAGTCGGTTACCTTTGCACACCAACCTTGCGCGCTTGCTGCTGGTGAATAATCCAGAGCACAACCCGAATGGCGACTTTTCCGTTTCCGAATCCGGACAAATTTTACCGAGTAAAACCAAGCAGACCTTCACCTACAGTGGTGTCGCGCTGATTGATCCAAAACTGATTACCCGCTA
Organism: uncultured Alteromonadales bacterium; assembly: GCA_937864365.1. Taxonomy (GTDB): domain Bacteria; phylum Pseudomonadota; class Gammaproteobacteria; order Pseudomonadales; family Cellvibrionaceae; genus Sessilibacter. The sequence goes on from CALMJT010000120.1 coordinate 19,041, forward strand.
TCAGCACCGCCGCGAAGCCTATCCGTTGAAAGAAGTTTTTGATGCCGCAATTGCGTTGGGGAAATTAGGCGCCTCGATTTATAACGGGCTTTGGCTCGACATAGGTACGCCGGAGCGGCTTGAAGCGCTTCGTGAGCTACTGAGCAATTAGATTTCGAACTACTGAACCGTGCGATTGATAAAACCCAGCACTCGATTGGCGAGAAACTCTGGATTCTCCGGTGCATCGGGTAAAGCCTGCTGCACATAGCGCTCATAACCGTTACGTATTGCAGTAGTTTTTCTAAGCTTTGCAGCGACATTCGCGCTGCTACTGCGGTGATAAATATCCAAAACCGGCGCGGGAGCATTCAAAGCCGTCACCAGATCGGCCTTCTCAACCCGCTCAAACAGTGCAACCTTTCGAGCGTTATCGCCAGCCATCATTCCAGATTTATCCGTCATTTCAGGTTTATCCACCATTGCGTTTTCCATCATAGCGGCGTCCGTGGCGTCTGATTTATCCAACATGCGGCTCTTATCGATCATCATGTCACCGGACTTCTGCATACGAACAACGTTGTTTTCGGCATCAATTAACACCAGCGCCAACACAGGATTTTGAGTTCTATTACGTTCGATTAGCTTTTGTGCGTAGCGAGTCGCCCATACCGCACCATCACCAATTCCCACCAACACCACCTTCGCGGGATTTGTTTGTTGGATAAGCTCTAAGGCCGCATCCAATTGCGCGTCCAACACATTGGAGAGATCCAAAGATTCAACGGCTTTATCATCCTTGATCATCATGGCTTTATCGTCTTCGGCCATAGATTTGTCGGCCATCATCAGCTTATCGGCCATGGATTCTTCCATTTCGTTACCATCATCGGCCATAGCATCTGATTCCTGTGCACTCCTCGGATACATCAACGGCGGCAAGCGAATTGGCGTGATGGTAATCACCGACCAGCCACCCGAGGCCAATCGCGTCTGTAAAGGTTTAACTGTAGTTGGCCAAACCGCATGTTGGGACTGGCTGGGAACAATAATGACATTGCCTTTGATGGCCGATGATTCTGCGACCTCCAGCGCCGACAGAAACTCTAAGCCTTCGGCGTTTAACCAGTGAATTTCAGCTAAGGGTAACTGCTCGGCGACCAACTGCATTTCGCGCAGGTACCGGTTTCTAAAATCGGTAGCGACACGTTCAATCGTCACATCGGCTTGCGAGCTGCTATCTTCGGCATCGGGTTCGGCTTCCTGCGCAGAAACACTCGAACACATAAGCAACTCGATGATTAAAAGTAGAGATATTCGAAGGAATTTCGAAAAAAATGGCCTAAATTGGGTGATTGAGGCTTTTTTCAGTACAATAGCGCCGCTTTCGACACGCGCACTCGATATGTCGCCGTGTTGAGGCATTCGTAAACCAGTATTCAATGTCCACAAAACCATGGAAGGATTCACCACCGGGTAAGCTCACATGCAAGATTTCAAAATCGCTCCTTCTATTTTAGCCGCTGATTTCGCAAGACTCGGCCAAGAAGTCGAATCCGTTCTGGCCTCCGGCGCCGACATCGTTCACTTTGATGTTATGGACAATCACTACGTGCCTAATTTAACCGTCGGCCCTATGGTCGCTAAGGCACTGAGAAATTACGGCATTGAAGCGCCCATTGATGTGCATTTAATGGTTGAGCCGGTTGATGATCTTATCGGTCAATTTGCCGACGCAGGTGCAACCTACATCACCTTTCACCCAGAAGCGTCTCGCCATGTCGATCGCTCAATTCAATTGATTAAAGCGACCGGTTGTAAGGCGGGTTTGGTTTTAAATCCGGCTACCGAAGTGAGCAGCATTAGAACCGTGTTGCCACAATTGGATATGCTGCTGTTGATGTCGGTGAATCCAGGTTTTGGCGGACAAAAGTTCATTCCCTATACCCTAGATAAATTGCGTGAAGCGCGTGCTGCCATTGATGCAACCGGCCAAGCCATTCGCCTAGAAATCGACGGTGGCGTCACTGCCGACAACATTCGTGCGATCGCCGAAGCCGGTGCCGACACCTTTGTGGCCGGTTCTGCGATTTTCAGCAAACCCAACTACAAAGATGCCATTGATGCCATGCGCGCCGAGCTAGCACTGGTAGGTGGTAAATCCGCGTAATTCTAAGAAAGCTCTGAACTTCTCAGCGCTTATGTATTTTTCTTCCAGTTTTCAGGAGCTTTATCGCATGGGCGCGACCACAGCCAACCCCACCTTGTTGCAGCAATTGTTTGGCGGTCTGCCAAAGTTGGTGATGTTCGATCTCGACGGCACCTTGGTTGACAGTGTTCCGGGCATCGCCGCCGCTGTGGATAAAATGCTGATTGAATTTGAGGTGTCTCCTGCTGGAGAAGATAAGGTTCGCAGCTGGGTTGGTAACGGCCAAAAATTATTAGTCGAGCGCGCCCTAGCGGATGCCGGAATCGATGTTACGACCAATTTGGATAAAGGCATAGAAGCCTTTCGCAAACACTACGCGCACACCAGCGAACAAGGTCTAAGCCTGTTTCCCGGCGTTTTAGAATTCCTAGAGTTTCTTAAAACCAATAATGTTCGAATGGCCGTGGTCACCAACAAGCCCATCGACTTTGTACCCGCCATTTTAAAAAGCCAACAGCTCGAAGATTTTTTTGAAATGTCTCTGGGAGGTGAATGCCTTGCCGAGAAGAAGCCCAAACCTTTGCCGCTGTTACACACAATGGAATTCTTTCAGGTTGAAGCCAAGGATGCATTGATGGTTGGTGATTCCAACAACGATCTGCTCGCCGCAGAGGCTGCCTTGGTGCAAAGTCTTGCTCTCACCTATGGCTACAATCGTGGTGAAGACTTGAGTGTTTATCCACATCTATGGATTGGCGATGATTTATCCGAACTCTGTCAATGACTGGAAAGCTAAATCAAAAACACCGTTACGATTGGCTAGACGACCAGCCTCTAGCTGGCTAAACTAGCCACAATTTTTCAACCACCTCAGGTTTTTTGGTCGCGTTTAATGCTTAAACAGCTCAACCAAATCAATACGCAAGCAACAACCATTGCTATCAATGGTTATTCGTTTGCCTCTTCATGGCGATGGCGTCACTAAAGCCAGATCGCGGTCATTTCATGTCCGCCGTTTTCATCTCGTATCGAATAAACCCAAAAATAAAGCGCGAAGTGCGTGAAGAGATACCATCATGACGCCCGAATTATTTCAAAACTACGTCAACCAAGGCTACAACCGTATTCCGGTTTGTCGCGAAATCCTCGCTGACTTAGAAACACCGGTTTCTTGCTACCTAAAACTCGCCCAGGGTAAATATTCTTACCTGCTAGAGTCTGTACAAGGTGGCGAGAAATGGGGGCGATATTCCATTATCGGCTTGCCCAGTACCACGGTTTTAAAAGCCTTTGGTGACAGAGTTACCGTCGAAGAACACGGCAAACTTACCGAAACCATCACGCTTCCCGATCCATTAGCGTTTGTCGAAAGCTTTCGCCAACGCTTTAAGGTTGCACCCATTGAGGGTTTGCCGGTCTTTAACGGCGGATTGGTTGGCTATTTTGGTTACGATTGCGTGCGCTACGTTGAGCCGAAGCTCAAAGACAGCGTCAATAAAGACGTTATTGGCACACCAGATATTTTGCTGATGGTTTCTGAAGACGTGCTCGTTTTCGATAACCTTGCCGGTAAGCTTATTTTTATTACCCACGCTCATGTTGACAAGGCTAATGCTCTAGAGTTGGCCAATCGACGTCTTGATGAACTCGAAGATAAGCTTTCTGAACCCGTGACCGAAACCGGTAAAACCATCAAGCTCACCAGTGAAGCCAAACGAGAAGCCGATTTTACCTCAAGCTTTGGTGAAGAAAATTTCGCCAAGGCCATTGGTGCCATTAAAGATCACGTTCTTGACGGCAACACCATGCAGGTGGTTCTGTCACAACGTCTTTCGATTCCCTTCTCGGCATCACCCATTAACCTGTACCGCGCCCTGCGCAATCTTAACCCGTCGCCGTACCTCTACTTTTTAGATTTGGGCGATCATCAGGTTGTGGGTTCCAGTCCAGAAATTTTAGCGCGGCTCGAAAACGGTGAAGTGACCGTGCGCCCCATCGCAGGAACACGCCGGCGCGGTAAAACCGAAGAAGAAGATCTGGCTCTTGAGCAAGAAATGCTCGCCGATCCAAAAGAAATTGCCGAGCATTTAATGTTGATCGATTTGGGTCGCAACGATGTTGGCCGCGTAGCCAAAAAAGGCACCGTTGAGCTAACCGATAAGATGGTTGTAGAACGTTATTCCCACGTGATGCACATTACCTCAAACGTCACCGGACAGGTTCGCGATGGTCTCACCGCCATGGATGTGCTTAAAGCGAGCCTGCCCGCCGGTACGCTCAGTGGTGCACCGAAAATTCGCGCCATGGAAATCATTGACGATCTAGAAAGTGAAAAACGCGGTATCTACGGCGGCGCGGTGGGTTATATCGGCTGGAGCGGCAATATGGATACCGCCATTGCCATTCGCACGGCCGTGATTAAAGACCAAACTCTATATCTGCAAGCAGGTGCAGGCGTTGTTGCCGATTCGGTACCTGAATTGGAGTGGAAAGAAACCATGAACAAAGCGCGCGCGATGTTTCGTGCGGTAGACATGGTTTTATAGGACTAGGAGCACTCCAATGATTTTAATGATCGATAACTACGATTCTTTCACCTACAACGTTGTGCAATATCTGGCCGAACTTGATGCCGATGTTAAAGTAATTCGCAACGATGAATTAACGCTCGAACAAATTATTGAACTGAATCCCGAGAAAATTGTTATTTCTCCGGGCCCGGGCAATCCCGACGAAGCTGGCGTTTCCATTGAAGTGATCAAATCGCTGGCCGGAAAAATCCCTATTTTAGGGGTTTGCTTGGGACATCAAAGTATTGGCCAAGCCTACGGCGGTAAAATTGTTCGCGCGGGGCAAATCATGCACGGCAAGACCTCGATGATTCATCACACCTCTACCGGTGTTTTCCGAGGTTTACCGTCGCCCTATCGCGCTACTCGCTATCACTCGTTGGTGCTGGATAAAGAAACTCTGCCAGATTGCCTAGAGATGACGGCATGGACACAAACCGACGATGGCGACATCGAAGAGATCATGGGTGTACGCCATAAAGAATTAGCGGTTGAAGGCGTGCAATTCCACCCAGAATCGATTTTGTCAGAGCACGGCCACGCACTACTGAAGAACTTCCTCGATCAATAAGTTGTAACTGACAACGGGTTCCCGTTTGGGAAGACACACTATGACCGATATAAAACAAGCCCTTCAAGATGTTGTTGCGGGAAATGACCTAAGCGTTACCGACATGACCGAGGTAATGCACCAAATTATGACCGGCGGAGCCACCGATGCGCAGATTGGCGGATTTCTAGTTGCACTGCGCTTAAAAGGCGAAAGCATCGACGAAATTACCGGTGCTGCCACGGTTATGCGCGAGCTGGCAACCGGCGTTGAATTAAACCAAGAAAACCTTGTAGACACCTGCGGCACCGGTGGCGACGGCGCCGATTTGTTTAACGTTTCTACAGCCTCGGCCTTTGTAGTTGCTGCCGCCGGTGGACGCGTTGCCAAACACGGCAATCGCTCGGTTTCAAGCAGCACCGGCAGTGCCGATCTATTAGAAGCAGCAGGAGTTAACCTTAATTTAACACCAGAACAGGTCGCTCGATGTGTGGACGAGCTTGGGGTTGGCTTTATGTTTGCTCCTGCTCATCACAGCGCAATGAAACACGCCATTGGCCCACGCAAAGAGCTCGGCCTGCGCACCATTTTTAATATGCTTGGCCCTTTAACTAATCCGGCAAAAGTTACCCGTCAGGTAATCGGTGTCTTCAATAAAGACCTGTGCGAACCTCTCGCGCACGTCTTACAGCGCTTGGGCAGTGAGCGTGTATTGGTCGTCCATGCACTCGATGGTTTGGATGAGATATCCATTGGCGCACCTACTTTTGTGGCAGAACTGAACAAAGGCCAAGTAACTACTTATCAGATTCAGCCAGAAGATTTCGGCATTGCCACCCAAAGCCTTGATGGTCTTGCCGTAGACAGTGCCGATCAGTCACTTGCTATCATTAAAAGTGCACTGAAAAATGAGAAAACAGCAATTGCCCAAAAGGCACTCGACATCATAGCTTTGAATGCAGGCGCCGCTATTTATGCAAGCGGAATCGCAGACACCCTAAAAGACGGGGTTACCATGGCCAATGATGCCCTAGGTAGTGGTTTAGCTTTAGAAAAGTTAAACGAGCTAGTCGCTTTTACCCAAGTGTTTAGCGCATAACAATCGATTTTGGCATCGATATAAACTGCCACCGGCAATCTGCTGGTGGCATCCTCTGCCAATCGATAAACACGATAACGAACTCATAAGCGCAAATACAATGAACACGCCAACGATCTTAAAAACCATCGTCGAACGTAAATTCGAAGAAGTAGCCGCTCGACGTGACGTTACTTGTCTTGAAACACTCAAGCAACGTATTCAACAACAGACTCCAGCGCGAGGCTTTGTTAACGCCATTGAAAATAAACTGGCCAACAATCAAGCCGCCGTTATTGCCGAAATTAAAAAAGCCTCGCCCAGTAAGGGCGTTATTCGCGAAAATTTCGACCCTAAAGCCATCGCCGAAAGTTATTACCAAGGTGGCGCAGCCTGTTTGTCTGTGCTGACCGATGTGGACTTTTTCCAAGGCAGTGATGCGTATTTACAAGAAGTACGTGCGACTGTACCGCTGCCAGTGATTCGCAAAGACTTTATGGTTGATCCCTACCAAATTTTTGAATCACGAGCGATAGGTGCTGACTGCATTCTATTGATTGTTGCCTGCTTGAGCTTTGAAAAACTCAAAGAATTGCACGACCTCGCCGTTGAGATTGGTCTTGATGTGTTAGTGGAAGTTCACGACCGCCAAGAACTGGAAACAGCGCTTCAGTTGAATACTCGTCTGATCGGTATCAACAATCGCAACCTGCACAACTTTGAGGTGACCTTAGATACAACGTTCGATCTGTTACCCCTGATTCCAGAAGATCGAATCATCGTCACCGAAAGCGGTATCCACACCACCGATGATATCGCCGCCATGCGCGGTCATAATGTGCACTCGTTTTTGGTGGGTGAATCATTAATGCGGGCTGAGAATCCCGGTGAGCGTCTCGCCGAACTTTTCATGTAACGTTATTTTTAAGTAACGCTAATAAATCGCATAAACCCACCATCGAATTCCGTCTGCGACCTATTAAACTGAACATGACTCACTTCGGTTAGACATGTTCAGCCCTCTTCGAAGCTTCGTGCTTGCTAAATTTTATTCCAACAACAAAACATGTTGGTGAACACCCGTCTTTTGTAGTTTTTCTCTTTTTAATTTTCGAAAGCTTATTGCAATAAATTTAACCAATCGATGGCTAGTACAAGACAGTATTATTACAACTGGCGAAATATTGTCGTTACGATCGTTCAATATGACAAAAATATGTCATAACTCGTTATTTCGAGTAGCTAGAAACACGAAAACAACGAAATAAGTGTTGATTATAAAAACCCTTATCCCCAAAGTTATTCACAAGCAACTCACCCTTGATGGATCGAAAAGAAAACAATCTGATCAGAAAAAAATATTTTTTAATAAATACGTGACGCTAATCTTAAAATAAGAAATAACTGATATCGAAATAATCACTCAGTCTCAGTGTTCCACGAGGAATCTACGCTCAACACCCTGGCTAATTCAAAAAAGTCTTATAAATTCGGTACTTTCATGCGTACCCAATTCAGCTCGCCGAAAATATAACAATCGTTCATATTAGGTTTTGACAGGATAAAAAATAAAAATTTTGAAAATTGTGTAATAAAAAGTCGCCTAAAATTACCTAAAATTTCATTGATCAAAAACCAACCAGAACCCTTAAAGCGAGGTTTTGTGACTTTTAGAAGTAATTATCCACAGCTTATCTTCAACACTATTCAGAGTTTCTGTGGGTTAGTCACAATTCTTTGACAAAACTGCAACATTATTCACCTTTATCATTGATTGCATCGTGAAAATAACAAAATACTTTAAAAAACGGATTATTAGTCAGCATGTTCCACGGATAATGTGCTTTCTTAACTATCGAATTCGTTAATAACCTTGTTAAACTCCGAGCCGTTTTTTGAGCTGTGCAATAACCGAGTGAGATTTTATGCGTTCTTTTCCTTCCACCCGAATGAGACGCCTGCGTGCGCAAGACTTTTCCCGCCGCTTGGCTCGGGAAAACCAACTGTCCGTCGACGACCTGATCTACCCGATCTTTGTCACCGAAGGCGAGAACAACCGCGAAGCCGTCCCGTCTATGCCGGGCGTCGAGCGATTGAGTTTGGACTTATTACTGGTTGAAGCGGCACAATGGGTGGAGCTAGGCATTCCGATGGTGGCTATTTTTCCGGTAACGCCGCCGGAAGCTAAGTCACTGATGGCCGAAGAGGCCTACAACCCCGACGGACTTGCCCAAAGAGCGGTTCGATTACTGAAGCAGAATTTCCCGGAATTGGGCGTCATGACCGATGTGGCATTGGACCCATTCACAACACACGGCCAAGACGGCATCATTGATGACAACGGCTACGTGCTTAACGACATCACCAAAGAGATCTTGGTAAAACAAGCGCTTTCTCATGCCGAAGCCGGTGCCGATGTGGTTGCACCGTCTGACATGATGGACGGTCGAATTGGCGCGATTCGCGAAACCTTAGAAACTAACGGCCACGTAAACACCTTAATCATGGCTTACTCTGCCAAGTACGCTTCGGCCTATTACGGTCCATTTCGCGACGCGGTAGGCTCTGCTGACAATTTGAAAGGCGGTAACAAGTACACCTATCAAATGGACCCCGCCAACAGCAACGAAGCCTTGCATGAGGTTGCCTTAGACATTCAAGAAGGCGCAGACATGTTTATGGTCAAGCCCGGCATGCCTTATTTGGATATCGTGCGACGTGTGAAAAGCGAATTGGAAGTACCCACCTACGCTTATCAAGTAAGCGGCGAGTACGCGATGATTTGTGCGGCGGCACAAAATGGTTGGCTCAACCTAGAAGCAACCGTAATGGAATCTTTGCTGGGTTTTAAACGCGCCGGCGCCGATGGAATTCTTACCTACTTTGCGCCACTTGCGGCTAAATTATTGCGAGAAGCAAATTAATTTATCGAGTCGAAAAGCCATAAGCTAGAAAAGTACTTTTCACCGAAACTCTGTTAAACATCAATTGGAAATAAAAAGCTATGCCACAATTTACCGATGTCACCATCACTAAAAAAGCGAATATTTATTTTGATGGTAAGGTCACCAGTAGAACCGTTCTCTTTGCCGATGGCAGCAAAAAAACGCTAGGAATTATGCTTCCGGGTGAATACGAGTTTGGCACCGATGCCAAAGAGTTGATGGAAATTCTTGCCGGTGATTTGGAGATTCAATTACCCGGCGAAGATTGGAAAACCGTTACCGGTGGAGAGTCTTTCGAAGTTCCTGCTAATTCCAGCTTCAAGCTAAACATCAAAACCGTTACCGATTACTGCTGTAGCTATCTCGACTAAGTTCAACTACCGAACTCGGTAATCGTGCCTTAAAGCGAATGATCAATGGCTCAGACCTTATCGACTCAATCTCAGATTTACAAAGTCTAAGATCTAGATAGTCTGAGCCATATTTGTAAATCTGCATTCAATACTCTATTTAAGAGCCACGGATTAAGTCACACGAGATTTAATCAACAGGTAGACATTGAAAATACGATTGCCAATTTTCCACAATTTTAGTCACTTACAATTTTAGTCACTTACAATTTTAGTCACTTACAATTTTAGTCACTTACAATTTTTGAAACTGACCAAACGCGCTTGATTCGCTGGAAGCTTTAGATGATTCAGAACTTGAGTTGATTCAGAACTTCGCTTAAACCACTTCTTGTTTTTCAACTTCTTCGGTATCCGCTTCAGATAATGACTCTGACGAATCCGATTTTTGAGAATCAGCACTTTTCGAGACTTCTTCGGGCTCTTGCCACAAGCCCGAAATACGCAAATACAATTCGGTAAACTCCTGCGCAACCTTGTGTTTCGCACTCATGAAAACCACGGGTTTGTGTTCGCGGTGCGACTCTCGAATTTTAATTGAGCTGGACAAAAAAGGTTTTAATACGGGAAGACCTTCTGCCTCTAACTCAGCAACCGCTTCTGCTGGAAGACGTGCCTGAGCATTAAACTGATTGATAACAATGCCTTCAATTTCTAACTCATCGTTGTGATCTTCACGAACTTCTTTAATGTTCTCCAAAAGCTCGTACAAGGCTTTACGGCTGAATACGTCGCAATCGAAAGGAATAATGCATTTATCACAGGCAATGAGCGCCGATAGCGAATAAAAATTTAATACCGGCGGAGTATCGATATAAATTTCATCGTAAATTTTCGATAACTCTTTTAAGAAACTGCGCAACTTGTAAATTTTATGACGGGAAACGAGTTTTGACTCTAGATCGATAAGATCAGAATTGGCGGAAATTAAATATAAATTATCGAACTTGGTTTTCCGAACAAAATCATCGGCGGTTAAATCACGAAAACTGTAATTAATTTGCGAATCAAAAAACTCACCAATGCCAACAATATTGTCATTGCCATCGTGGCCTAAATAGTGAGTGCTGTTCGCCTGGGGATCAATATCAACCACAAGCGCTTTTTTACCTTGTTGAGCGGCAACCGCGGCGAGATTGCACGTAATTGTCGACTTACCTACACCACCCTTACGGTTAAAGACTGCTCGTATCATGTTTCCCCCAAGATTTAACAGAGATCGCTAAGAGCTAACCCTACACCGAACGTTGCGATCGACCTTTAAGATATTAACGAATGAGACAAAGTCATTCTGAAGGAAACTTGCTAAAAAATCATCTTTTGCACAGGGAAATCACAGCAACGGCTAAAAAAAAGAGGCGATATTTATTTTTATAATTAATGAGTCTGAGTAAGTAAAAAAATATTCGTTTATCAAATAAAAATAGCTGTAATTTAAAAATATAAATTGTTAATGACGCATTAATTTAAAAATCATTAGTTTTAGTCGTGAACGGTATAAGTATCTTCGAATTGAAAACATACCGCTGGCCATCAACCAAATTTTCATATTGTTATTCAGCGTGGTTCGAAATCACCAAATTAAAGAACACAAACCGAAAACAAAACTCAATCAATGCAAAACATCAAGAACAATCGCTTGTGCTGAAAAACAGCAAAGCTACGAGCAAACAGGAGGATGAACGTCGAGAAAGGGATAAATAAATGGGAGGGTTTGTGATGGCTCTTACGAACCATCACAAGCGCAATTTAGATCGCTACAACTTCTTCAGCTTGTGGACCTTTTTTGCCGTCAGTAACGGTCATTTCAACTTTTTGACCTTCTGCCAATGATTTGAAACCGTCACCAACGATGGCGCTGAAGTGAACGAAAACGTCTGGACCTGATTCTTGAGAGATGAATCCAAAACCTTTGGTTTCATTAAACCATTTAACAGTACCGATAGTTTTAGCCATAAAGATAATCCTGTGATTGTGTAAATTTGGGCCATATGGGCAAAGTGTGTGTTAAATACGGTTTGTTGCTTTGCATACAGGACGTGGCACTGCTGGTTTGATGCCAAAGGCAAGAAGCAGGTGTAACGTGGAGCGGTATAACAAGTGACAAGATACTACCGAAATTTAAGCACTATCATCCTACTGAAAGACCATTAAAAGGCAAGTAAAAATACGCTTAATTTGCTTGCTTTTGATAAACGGGCAGATTTATGTACGAATTCGGGATATTAGTTGAATTAACGCGCCACATTTGTCGATTTTTATGACGCAGGCGGCTCTCATTTTCGTGAAAAACCCGCCTACTTGATCCAATTTTTAGAGTGGAACCAGTGTTTGTTCTAATAGAGAAGTGTATTGGTCGGCTCTTAAGCGAGGCCCAAACTGACAAACCAAGGTCGCAGACGCCAAACTTGCTAATCGACCGGCATCGGCAAAACTGTGTCCTTGAGTAATTGCGTACATAAAAGCACCAGCGAACAGATCTCCAGCACCATTGGTATCAATTGGTTCAACCCTGTGTGGTTCGACTTGAATCAGTTGTTCGCCGTCAAATAGCAATGCACCTTTTGAGCCCCGCGTTAGCGCGAAAGATTTTGTGTACTTTTTCAACGCCTCAACCGCATCGTCCAGTGTTGAAGCTCCGGTAAAATCCATCGCCTCAGCCTCATTGCAGAACAATAGATCAACACCCTCACCGATCATCTCCAACAAAGGTTCTTTAAAATAAGCCACCATGGCCGGATCAGAAAAGGTTAATGCGGTTTTAACGCCGTTTTGTGATGCATGCTCACGAAGCTTTAAAACCGCCTCGCGCGCAGTTGGTGATGACGATAGATAACCTTCAATGTAAATGTATTTACTGTTGGCGGCCGCAGATAGGTGCAACTGATCCACGCCAACGGTTTCGCTGATCCCTAAAAAGGTATTCATGGATCGCTCCGCATCGGGAGTAATCAGCACCAAACATTTGCCGCTAATCCCGTGGTGTTCGGCAAATTTTGGAAGATAATCCACTTGAGCACTTTGCAAATCGTTCAAATAAAAACGACCATCATCGTCGTCGGCCAATTTACAGCTGTAAAAGGTCTTCGCGCCAAAATAACTCGCAGCAATCACGGTATTGCATGCCGAACCACCGCTGGCTCGTTTCGAAGCAACTAAATGGCCTTCAAGATGCGCCAGTAATTCTTGCTGACGTGTCTCATCAACCAAGGTCATAAAGCCTTTTTCAACGCCAAATTTCGCTAGATCAGCATCCGTCACTTCAATTTCGGTATCGACAAGTGCATTGCCAATTGCGTAAATATCGTACTTTTCCACGTATTTTTCGTCTCTGTTGCGGTATTGATTGGGAAAGTTTAGCTTACACTAAACAACACACCAAAAACCTTATCCATGTCTGTTCTAGAACTCTCACTGAGCGCTCAGATCAAACGCGGGATGCAATTAATCGGTTTGATCTATAAACTCGCCCAGTATGACTAAAGCAGCACGTAAGAAATCACCCGCCAAATCCCGAAGTAAGAAAACCAAACGCAGTTTTAAACAAAAATTATTTCGTTTTTTTCTCTACTGCACATTTATTTTTATTACCGTATCGCTGATTGGTTTTGCCATTATCGACTACACGGTAACGCAAAAATTTGATGGCAGAAAATGGGCTCTGGCCGCCCGAGTTTATGCCCGCCCACTGGAAATTTATCCCGGCGCCAATCTCACCATAGAAATGTTGAAAGACGAGCTTTCCGGTTTGTCCTATCGATTTGTAGCTAACCCTGCCAGTCCACAACAAGCCGCTTTTGGCAGCAGTGCTGCTGAAATTTATTTACCGGCCCGCAAAGTCAACGAACAACGCTTCGAAGCACAAAAAATACGCGTCGAATTTGCAAACAATCGCATCGAACGCGTTACCAGTAACGGCAAACCTCTTACTGACGTCGTGCTATTTAGTCCTATGGAGATTGGTGCAATTTACCCGGCCACCGGAGAAGATCGTATTTTGGTGCGCCTTCAAGAAATACCACCGCTGTTGGGCGAAGCATTAATTGCGGTCGAAGATAAAAACTTCGTAAGCCACCACGGTATATCTCTAAAATCCATTGCCCGAGCCATACTGGCGAACCTACAAGCGGGTCAGCTGGTACAAGGTGGTAGCACCATTACTCAGCAGCTGGTTAAAAACCTGTATTTAAGCAATGAGCGCTCTTTAACACGCAAATTGCTCGAAGCAGCCATGACCATTTCTCTCGAATTACACTATTCAAAAGCCGAGATATTAGAAACCTATATCAATGAAGTGTATTTAGGCCAAGCAGGACGACGAGCCATTCACGGTTTTGCACTGGCCTCTAAGTTTTACTTCAATAAATCCGTTGATCAGTTAAATACCGAAGAGATTGCCTTGTTAGTGGGCATGGTCAAAGGTGCCTCTTATTACAATCCGAAGCGACACCCCGAAAGAGCCAAAAATCGCCGCGATACGGTTTTGACCGTCATGGCTGACAACGGCTTAATCGAGAAAAGTCAGGCTGAACAATTAGCGGCAAAGAAAATTGCATTGGCGCCTGCCGAACAAAATCAACACGCCTTCCCAAGCTTTATCGATGTCGTCAAAGAGCAATTATTACGAGATTATCAACTCGAAGATTTGCAATCAGAAGGCTTGCAGATCTACACAACTCTCGCTCCCAGCTTGCAAAGAAGTGTCGAAAAAACCATTCAGCAAAAGCTTTCAGATTTGGAGCGCGGTTATTCCATAACACGCAATACCTTGCAAAGCTCAGCGGTGTTTACCGCCGTTGGCAGTGGCGAAATCTTAGCGGTTGTTGGTGACAGAAACACCACCTTCGACGGTTTTAATCGAGCTTTAAATGCCAAGCGACCCATAGGCTCTTTAATAAAACCAGCGGTGTATTTAACGGCGTTAGAAAGCCGTCGATACACATTGGCTACACCGCTGGACGATTCCCCGGTCAACATTGTCGTCGAGCAAAACAAAACGTGGCAGCCGCAAAACTTCGATCATCAAAGTCATGGACAGGTGCCGCTCTTTTCTGCACTGGCAAATTCGTACAACCAATCGGCAGCGCGGCTGGGAATGGATTTAGGCGTTGATCGAATCAGCTCAACCGTTAAGCGTTTGGGAATCGATGCAGAAATCCCTCAGGTTCCTGCATTAATTCTTGGCTCACTGGATCTGACCACTTATCAAATGAGCAACTTTTATCACACCATTGCTAACGACGGCATCTATACGCCGCTACGAGCTATTCGCAGCATTTACACGCCCGATGGTAAACGTTTGCAACGATTTGGTTTAGAAAGCAAAGAAGTGGTTGCCAGCGAAAATGCATACCTGCTGGATTTCGCCCTGCAAATTAATGCCCATCAGGGTACCGGAAAATCCATTTACAACACGCTGCCAGAATCTCTTGCGGTTGCCGGCAAAACCGGTACCACCAACGATCAACGCGACAGCTGGTTCGCCGGTTACAGCGGCGATCTTTTAGGTGTTGTTTGGGTGGGCGCTGACGATAACCAACCCTTGCCTTTAACAGGTTCAACCGGTGCCTTGAATATTTGGAAAGATGTTTTTCGCCAGGTGCCCACCAGAGGAATTGAAAAGCTCAAACCGGCCCGAATTGACTTTCAATGGGTCGATGCACAAACCGGGTTAATAAGCGGCCCAAACTGCAAGCAAGCTTTATCATTACCATTTATTGATGGGACAGAGCCTTCTCAAAAGGCGAGGTGTGAATACATTCAAACGCCCGTAAAACCCTGGTGGCGGAGAATTCTGGGAGGCCAGTAGTTATTGAGCCGTTCAGCAAATACTTATCTTAACGATGTGTTAGCGAATACATTTAGGCGAAGGTAAAAACTGTGTAACAAATTGGCGGTTTGACTATCCGTTTCGCACAAATTCAAGGTACAAACAACATCATCATGGACTTATCGCTTGCCAGCGCGGGTTACACCGTTAAACATTTCTGATTAATTCAACGGTGATTTACTCAGAAACTTTATTTTAAATAGACTAAGAAACATGCCGTACGAATTATTAAAATCATTGGCTTACCGTAAAGTTGGTAAACGCGAGCTTATTGCGGTCACACTCAGTTGCGTATTAACGGGTTGTGTAGCCACTCAGCCGACCGCCACAGCGCCGGTTATTCCCGGCCAAACCCAAGAGAATTCGAGCTCGGCGCCCACTAACAAAGCGCCAGCACCAACACAAGCACCCTCTCAACAACTCGCCTTATTAAACAGTAAGTTATACCAAGCTAATCAGGCTCTTGACCAAGGCAAGCCTGAAAAAGCCATTGAGATAGCAGAACAAAGTCTAAGATTAGATCGCTCAGATGCTCGCTTCTACCTAATTCTTAGTGAAGCGCACTGGGTCATGGGCAATTACGATCTGGCCAGAAATTTCGCTCGACAAGGACTACGATATGTAAGGCCCTCACAAACAGACATCAAACAAAAATTGCACAAATTTACCCAGATTTAAACGCAGCGGAAGAGACATAATCTTAGTATTTGCTTATATTTAGCGTAATATCTAAACAAATCAGAAGTGACTTAACCGATACACCTAACCACTTTTGGTACTACTCATGCTTTAATTGGGTAGACGTCACAAAACCGTACTTGATGTAGTCGCGCGTAATAGAAATTGTGGGCACCGTAAAATAAAATTTTACTGATAACTTTTCGTAATTCACCGACAATACTTAAGCATAGATGCTCGATAAAGCATTCTAAGATTGCCGTGAAATTACACGACAAAGTGAGCACAGACAGAGTTAGGCTTCGTAAAAGTCAAAGTCAGGTCTGCTAACGTTAAAATCCGTCGTGTAATGCTCGAAGATATCCACAAACAGATTTCTTGTACGAACCGTCCATCAATACTGGTCTAATATAGTTTGATAAAGGCGAACAAAGTGCCCAACGACGATATGAATAGTAGTAATCCGTTATCCCAAACCAATCAGACCGCTGCTCAGCTAAGCAATGCTGAAAAACAACTCGTCGCGCGCTTAAAGTCCTGCCAAAAAATTACCTGTGACTTTACCGAAGATCAATTTAGACCCTTTTATAACGCTCTAGACGAACGTATTGCTCAAGCAATACGCAACGCAAGCACCAACGCAGAGCAACGCTACTTTTACGATGTTCAGCGTCATCTAAGACACAACATCGAAGAACTTAAACGTCACCTTATTGGTTATATTGGCGAGTCCTTTGTTAAATTTAAATCCGGTAATCTCGATACTCACGCCAATATCAATGAAAAAACCAATTTGTCGTTGGTTGAAAATGAAGCGCTAGAAGAAGAAATTGCCATCAGCTCTGCGGCCCGACGCGCAGACACAAAATACGTAGAAATACTGTGGTCAATACAAAAACGCTTCTCCGAACTGATTAACCAACAGCCCGTCAATGACAGCAACAATCCCGTCGCACCTATTCAGTTTTGCGACGCTTTACGGCGAGCATTAGGTGTTTTAAAGCTTGAATCAAAAGTTAAACTGCTTGCTTACGAAGAATTTGAACGCACTTTTACTAACGAATTAGAATCTCTGCTTGAGCAAATTAATCGTTACTTAGTCGGTGAAGGCATTCTTCCAGAACTCAATTTTCATCAACAAGGCAGCGCCCAAGTGGCCAAAGCCGTTGCTGCCTCGGAATTCGACACTAATATCGAAGCCAATGGCGACTTCGAGTCGGCTTATCTGCAAGCTCAACAAAATAATCCGGAAGCAAGCTTAAAAAATCAGACCAATTTAATGCGCGCTATTCGCGAGATTCAAAACTTCGGCGCCCCAGAACCCACTTCGCAGGCTCCGCAACCAACTCATTTTGCCAACCCAGTGCCCTTGCAATCACTCATGGGTTTTAACGGCAACTTTGCGGCACTCAACCAAGCAAACTTGTCTGGAGGTTCACCTCCAGTTATGGGCGGTGCCGCCGGTGGTCGCCACATGCAAGTCATCACCAACCAGCAGTTGGTTGGTGCTCTGCAAGCCATGCAGGAACAAATTTTAAATATCCGCCAAGCTGGCGTAGAAGCCTTGCAACCTGTAGATGTTGCTGCGGTTACTGCACAATTGAGTGAAGAGCTCGCGAAAGAAAATAAAGATGGCGCCGTTGAAGGCAAGGACATGCACGTTATCGAGCTGGTTGGAATGCTGTTCGATTACATGCTTTCCGATGATTGCCTTCCCGATAACATCAAGGCGTTGTTGAGCTACCTACACACGCCCTATTTAAAAGTAGCCTTTATGGACCCAGAGTTTTTCGAGCAGGCCGAGCATCCCGCGCGCTTGTTACTTAATAATCTCGCCGAAGCTGGGGTACGCTGGGTTTCTAATGATGGCTCCAATCAGTACGAGATTTACGACAAAATCAAAGCCATTGTTTCTAGTATTCTCGAAGAGTTCAAAGACGACGTTAAACTCTTTGCCGAGTTGTTAGTGGAGTTTAGCTCGTACACGAAAAAGATTTTGCGCAAACAAGAACTCATGGAAAAACGTGCCATGGAAAAAGTCCATGGTGAAGAAAAACTGCGTGAAGTTAAAATTCGCGTTAACGCAGAAGTAAGAAAACGTACCGACGGTAAAGAAATGCCCTCGGCGGTATTGTTGCTGTTATTGCAACCTTGGTCAGATTATTTGTCATTCATACTGCTGCGCTTTGGCACCGAGTCTGAACAATGGCGTCGAGCGGTAAGTGCCGTTGACGACGTGATCTGGGCGGTCGCCCCCAAGCAAAGTGCCAATGAGCGAGCTCGACAGATGGAGATGCAAGCTGAGCTTTTGGATTATTTAGAAGCCGGTTTAGAAACCATTGGTTACGATCAGGTTAAGGGTCGCAAACTCATCGATGCAGTAACCGCTCTTCAAAAAGCTGCGCTCGCACAAAAGACCGTAGAAGTTGCACCAGCGCCAATGCGTTCTAAACTTGAAGCGATGGCAGAGAAAAAAGCGGGTACACCTGTTCAAGCCAAAGAAAAACTCTCTGAAGACGAAGCTCGATTAGTTGAGAGCTTAAAAATGATTGAGTTTGGAACCTGGTTTGAATTTGATAAAGGCCGCCGATTGAAAGTCGCTTGGTATAACTCGAAAACATCGCACTACATGCTTGTCGATCAAACCGGCAAAAAAGTGGGCATGAAAACCGGGTTAGAATTAGCCAGAGACATGATCGCCAGGAAAGCCCGCGTGATCGTTGGCAGTACCAAACCCTTTTTTGAAAGAGCACTGGAAAATATTTTCGAAACCATGAATACCAAAAAGGCCAGTGCCGGAGCCTAATTTGCTATGACTCGCGAACCCGATAATGCACCGCGAGATAAGGAACGTCGAAAAAAGAAACGCCATATATTAAGAGACAACGTTGAAGTAGTCTCTACGGATCACCAACCGCTCGGCAGAATTGCCGATGTTCATGAAGAAGGCTTCATGACCTATGGCGCCACCGAATTGGAAGTGGGAGAAGTTTACGATCTGATCTTCTATTTGCCCGTCAATACGCTAAAACAGTCAACCGTTGAGCTGTCGGCCATCTGTCTTTGGCAGAGTATAGCGATGAGTTCTGAGCCGGAATCTTTTTGGCACGGATTTCAGATCACACGTATTTCACCAAAATACCAAGACGTTTTAGAGCAAATCATAAAAGTACAAAGTTATTAAAAGACACCGATTCAACTGAACGCCTTAAACAAAAAAAGCTGCCAGTGGGCAGCTTTTTTATTATTCGCAGTTCAATGAAAAATACATCACAAGCTTTTCATGACTTTCTCGCACGCATCTAACGTAAACTGAATATCGTCATCCGAGTGAGCTGCTGACATAAATCCAGCTTCATAAGAAGCAGGTGCAAGATAAACACCTTCTTTTAACATGCCATGGAAAAAGCGATTAAATTTTCCGGTATCACACGCCATTACCTGCTGGTAATTGGTGATTTTGTCTTCTTCGGTAAAAAAGAAACCAAACATACTACCGGCAGAGTTCGTGGTAAAAGGCATCTCAAGCTTATCGGCAACTTCGCGCATACCGGCGACTAATTTATCGGTAGAGGCGACGAGCTTGTCATAAAATCCGTCTTGCTGAATTAAGTTGAGATTAGCAAGACCGGCCGCCATGGCTACAGGGTTCCCAGATAGAGTACCCGCTTGATAAATTGGACCCAAAGGTGCGATCTGCTCCATTACGTCGCGTCTGCCACCAAATGCTCCAACCGGCATACCGCCGCCGATAACCTTGCCCAGCGTAGTTATGTCGGCAGTTACACCATAATAACCTTGCGCGCCTTTTAGGCTGACTCGAAAACCCGTCATTACCTCATCGGCAATCAACAATGCACCGGATTCATCACATTGCTGACGCAGGCATTCTAAGAATCCCGGAATCGGCGGAACGCAATTCATATTGCCAGCGACCGGCTCAACAATAACGCAAGCAACCTGTTCGCCGAGTTCAGCAAAGGCTTGTTTTACACCTTCGATATCGTTGTAGGTCAAGGTGATGGTGTGTTCAGCCAGAGAAGCCGGAACACCGGGAGAACTGGGAACCCCCAAGGTCAAGGCGCCAGACCCGGCTTTGATCAGCAGTGAATCACTGTGGCCGTGGTAACAACCTTCAAACTTAATGATTTTATCACGGCCGGTAAAACCACGAGCAAGACGAATCGCACTCATGGTCGCTTCGGTACCGGAGCTAACGAATCGCACCAAATCCATACCAGGAATAATTTGGCACAACTGCTCGGCAAGAGTTGTTTCGATTTCAGTCGGCGCGCCAAAACTCAAACCGTATTGAATTTTATCGATAACCGCTTGAATAACGTCGGGATGAGCATGACCAACAATCATTGGCCCCCAAGACTGAACGTAATCTACGTAACGTTTTCCGTCTACATCATACAAGTAGGCGCCTTTGGCTTTTTCAAAAAATACCGGCGTACCACCCACGGCTTTGAACGCCCGAACCGGTGAATTTACACCACCGGGAATGAAGTTTTTGGCACTTTCAAATAATTGTTCTGAACGATTCATCTCAGGGTCCTTGCTTGGGCACAAACTTAAAGACCGCTATTGTGCCACCGAAATCACAAAATTTCAGAACCTAAAGCATTCAAATCTAAGAAATAGGGTTTTCAGCCGGAACCAGAGTACGATCGGGAATAGGATTACCCATACCAATTAGACGACCACGAGCTAAGCACGACCACACATACTTTTGCGCGTTACCAACACCCACGTGCAGCGGCAGACCATGAGCAAACTCACAAGCAACGGCGGCACCAAGCGTAGAGGTGCAGCGCATTTCAGATAATGGTGACTTATCTTGATTGACGTAACTCTGAATCAATCCTCGCTGTCCATACAGTTTTCCAGAACGGACTTCACTGTAGTTCTCGGTACCGGTGATCAAAACATGCTGGCAGCCGGTTTCTAAAATCTCGGCCGCGCAGGCGTCTGCCGAATCGGCAAAATCTGATAACAAAAAGGCTTGATTGAGTGTTGCCACCGAAATGTAAGCACGAGGCAGCAGCAAAGACTTAATGGCTTCTAGAACCTCAATGGTGGAGCGCTGGTGATCGTTTACGGTCGCAAATGATTTGGGTTCTACAATCAAGGGGATATCGGGGTAATCAACCAAAACCGAATGAAGTGCCTCGACATTTTCTAGCGAACCTAAAAAACCAGCTTTAATGACTTTTACCGGAATATCCTCCAGCAGGGTTCGCATCTGTTCCAACACCAGCTCCGACGAGGTTGGAACAATTTTTTTAACTTCGCGAGTATCACAAACAAAAGTTGAGGTCTGCACCGTTAACGACTGGCAATGCAACGACATGCAAGTTTCGATATCCGCCTGTAATCCTCCAGCACTGCTAGGATCGTGTCCGTTCAAACACAATATAACTGGAATATTAGCGCGTTCTAGCGACTTTAACATTTTATAGCCTCAAAGCTCAGACATTTGGGTACAGAATAAAACCGGCAAACTCGAAAAACGGACAGATGATAAGAACCACCCGTAAGACAGACTTTAATAAATTATCGTTTACTTTGGTTTAACTTCGACATTGAAAATAAAAAGAACAATATTCATTTTTTAGATAACTGCAAAATAATCGATTTATAGCAATAAGATTATTGAGCCGACTTTAAAAATTTGAATTTTGTACTTCCATTTTAGAAAAAAAACACAGGCCTCTTGCCAGTGGACTTTCTGAATAATTTTGGTAGTACTCAAAGTCTAGCCGATCGTGAACAATTGGTTTACACCTTAAAACCTCAATTACTAATGAATTCATCGCTAATTTAGCGAAGAAAAAATACTCAACAACGTACCCGAGAATTCACTAGCGTTTAAATTCGTATAAGTACTTACAAATAAGTATTTTAGCGACTTTATCTAGAAATCCAGCCCAGCCTATGATAGCGATTAAAGTACGTACTCGTTATTCATTTTTCAAGAGAAGGGAATCAATCTCTAGTTTAAGCTGCTACAAAAAAATGCTTAAAATTGTTCATCCCGCACTATTTTACGCAATCGCAAAGAGTAAAACCTTTGTCCGCTTAGCAAAAAATTAACCTCAAAATATTTATTTGAGCAGCCACGCCAAACTTTTGTGAAAAATGCAAAAAATTTATACAACATTCAACACGGGTTTATACATCTAATATTACTTAATGCCGAATTTAGACAAATATTGAACGAACGAGAAAAAATCCCCAACATACCAATCAGGTAACTATCAGGTTTATAAAAAGAAACTTTGATAAACTCAGACTTTATTTAAGAACACACCAGAGACACAAGCAAATGTAGAAACACAGGCAAATGTCGCTAATTTCAAAAACGATAAGGGATTGAAATTGTATAGAAACAGGAAGCGGTTTAGAAACAGGAAGTGGTATAGAAACAGAAAGTTGTATAGTAACGGGAAATAGGATTGTCAATTTTTACACCCTGATTAAATCATGGAAGAGTTAATCAAAGCTTTCTATAGTTTCCGACAAAATTTAACAACACAGCTCGGTTTTACACAAAATCCCCAAAATTATCCTCCCAACGACCGCGATTAATTTTAGAAAATTGACCTACAAACTGTAGCTGTATTACTGATAAATTCGAAATACTGGCTTCCAAATTTAGAAACAACTGAATTCCATTCTAAATAATCGTTCATATTTACTGCTCAGTGCATCCATTACAACGTCTAAAAAACCACTTAGAAAAAATCAAAAAAAAGCCTGAATTGACCTTCAGGCTTTTAAAAAAATAATCATTTAAATAAATTGATAACCGTTAAAACCGCGGTTATTGAGTTTTTACGTTTTCTCTAGAACGGTCTTACCACCACTAAAATTACAATGGCTAACAAAAAGAGCACTGGCACTTCATTGAACCAACGAAAATACACATGGCTTTTGGTATTTTCATCGCGTGCAAATCTTTTTAAATGAGCGCCACACATATGATGGTAACCAATCAATAAAACCACCAAGGTTAGTTTAGCGTGCATCCAACCCGACGAAAAATAATAACTCGGATTAAATGTGAGCATCCAAATACCAAAAATAAGTGTACCTAACATACAAGGCGTACCCATGCCTTTGTATAACTTGCGTTCCATCACCTTGAATCTTTCTTTACCGGCCTCATCTTCACACATCGCGTGATACACAAATAACCTTGGTAAATAAAAAAGTACCGCAAACCAGGCAATCACAAAAAATATATGAATCGCTTTAACCCAAAGCATTAATTTCCCCCTTAAACACGAACACAAACTTAAAAACGGCAATTTAGGCTTATGATTTACATACGATCAATCGCCACTAAGTCACTAGGGTTGTAAAGACTGATATAGTCTGAATTCCCCGAGAATGTGGTAGTATGGTAACTGTTTTGTCGCCTATTATCCTAAAAAACCCAAATTATTATGCACTGTCCTTTTTGTAGCGCCGAAGACACCAAAGTCATCGATTCCCGCTTGGTCGCCGAGGGCGATCAGGTTCGTAGACGCCGTGAATGCATGTCGTGTAGGGAACGATTCACAACCTACGAATTGGCGGAGCTGTTAATGCCAAGGGTTATTAAAAATAACGGTATTCGCGAACCCTTTGACGAAGCCAAACTCAGAGCCGGTTTGCTCAGAGCGTTAGAAAAACGCCCGGTAAGTACCGAGCAAATCGAATCGGCCATTGCTCAAATCAAACATTATTTGCAAGCCACTGGTGAGCGAGAAATTAAATCACTCATTATTGGTGAGCGTGTTATGCAGGCACTGCGTAGTTTAGATGAAGTTGCTTACGTACGATTTGCCTCGGTGTATCGACGTTTCAAAGATTTGAATGAATTCCGCCAAGAGATCGACCGCCTCGAAAAGAAAGAACCGTCTTAAGCATTTACAGATTCGTTCGGCACTGCGCCCAATACTCGCTCACTTCATTCTTAAAATTTGATAACGCAACATTGCATCATGGCAATTACCAACATCGATTACGAATTTATGGCCAGAGCTCTGCAATTAGCAGAGCGAGGCTTATTGACAACATCGCCCAATCCCAGAGTTGGCTGCGTAATTACCCACGGTGAGCGCATTATTGGCGAAGGCTTCCACATTGAGGCCGGAACCGGCCATGCCGAAGTCAACGCGCTGCAATCTATCGATGCAAGTGATACCAGTGTTGGTGCCACCGCTTACGTAACCTTAGAGCCGTGCAGTCACCACGGCAGAACCGGGCCTTGCTGTGAAGCCTTAGCAACGGCAGGCATTACGCGAGTGGTGTACGCCATGACCGATCCAAACCCATTGGTTGCAGGTCGTGGTATTCGCTATCTTGAGCAACAAGGTATTCAGGTCGATGGCCCAGTTTGCGAATCACAAGCAATGGCGCTGAATCCGGGCTTTATCAAACGCATGCAAACCAATAAACCGTTTGTACGCCTAAAACTCGCCATGAGTTTAGATGGCAGAACGGCCATGGCCAGCGGTGAAAGCCAGTGGATCACCGGCCCCAAGGCGCGCGCCCAAGTACAAAAACTGCGCGCACGCAGCTGCGCCGTGGTGACCGGTCACAGCACCATCACGGCGGATAACGCACGCCTCACGGTGCGCGTCTCAGAATTACCCGAACAAACCTACGCGCCCTTAAAAAATCACCCCCAAAGTCGAGGCATGAGACGCCCGTTGCGAGTGGTGCTGGATTCCAACGCATCGCTCAGCGGCCACGAAGATTTCTTTCACGAACAAAGCGAATGCCTTTGGGTGACCGCAGGCGCCAAACCCGCGCATATATTGCCGACCATCGAATGGAAGACACTGCCATCGAAAAGCGGCAAAGTCGATCTCAACGATCTGCTCGACGATCTCGCTTCACGTCAATGTAACGAGGTGTTGGTGGAGTGCGGCGCAACCCTTGCGGGGAGCTTTATCGAGCAAAAACTTGTCGATGAGTTGGTTATCTTTGTTGCACCGGTCATATTGGGTTCAAGCGCCCGGCCGCTGCTGCAATTGGACATTCAATCGATGTCAGACAAGCTCGAAATGGACATCACAGATATAAGAGCCGTCGGCCAAGATTGGCAGATCACGGCGAAATCAAAGCCTTAATCGGACCTATTTTATGTTCACAGGTATCATCGAAGCGGTGGGAGAAGTCGCCGCATTGGAGCCCAAATCGGGCGATTTACGCGTTAGAATTAAAACCGGAAAACTCGATCTCTCCGACGTTCAACTGGGCGACTCTATTGCCACCAACGGCGTGTGTCTAACCGTGGTTGATCTACCGGGAGATGGCTACTGGGCCGACGTGTCGGTAGAAACCATCGCCTTAACAACGGTCAAGCAATGGAAAATTGGCTCAAAGGTTAACCTTGAAAAAGCGTTGATGCCGCAAAGCCGTTTAGGCGGTCACATCGTCAGCGGCCACGTTGATGGTTTAGGTGAAGTTATCAGCCGTGAAACCGAAGCTCGTGCCGAACAATTTCGCATTCGCGCACCACAAGAATTAGCCAAATACATCGCTCACAAAGGCTCTATCACTATTGACGGTACCAGCCTGACGGTTAACGCCGTGTCGGGCAACGAGTTTCAACTTACCATTGTGCCGCACACCATCGCCGAAACCATTATCGGCACCTATAAAACCGGCACCAAGGTGAACCTAGAAGTGGATGTTATTGCCAGATACCTAGAGCGGCTACTCACCGGTGGTACTGAAAACCATAACAATCACTCAAAAATCGATATAAACTTTCTCGCCGAGCACGGCTTCGCCAAAAACTAGGCGACACGAAGCAGGCTTTTACGCGCCAGCTCGGTTACAATGCCGGCAAAAACCATAACTTAT
Source organism: uncultured Alteromonadales bacterium (assembly GCA_937864365.1). GTDB lineage: Bacteria > Pseudomonadota > Gammaproteobacteria > Pseudomonadales > Cellvibrionaceae > Sessilibacter. The sequence goes on from CALMJT010000120.1 coordinate 45,097, forward strand.
AAATTCGTTTAACGAGCAAGCTATGCAACTAAATACCGTAGAAGAACTGATCGAAGATATCCGCCAGGGTAAAATGATCATTCTCATGGATGACGAAGACAGAGAGAACGAAGGCGACCTTATCATGGCCGCCGACATGGTACGTCCACAAGACATCAATTTTATGGCGACTCACGCCCGTGGACTTATCTGCTTAACCCTTACCGAGCAACGCTGCCGCACTCTTGAGTTACCCTTAATGGTAACCAACAACCAAGCAGCGCACTCAACCAACTTTACGGTATCGATTGAAGCCGCCGAAGGTGTTACCACCGGTATTTCCGCGGCCGATCGCGCGCGTACCGTGCGCGCTGCGGTTTCACCCACCGCGGCTGCTCGTGACATAGTGCAACCGGGCCATATTTTTCCGTTGATGGCGCAACCGGGCGGCGTATTAAGTCGCGCAGGCCATACCGAAGCAGGTTGTGATTTAGCACGTCTTGCCGGTCGTGAACCCGCCTCGGTGATTGTTGAAGTGATGAACGAAGACGGCACCATGGCGCGCCGTTCCGATCTCGAAAAATTCGCTAAAACTCACAACCTTAAAATTGGCACCATTGCCGATTTGATTCATTACCGTTCGGTAAAAGAGCAAACCGTTGAGCGCACCAACGAGCGTAAAGTCGATACCGTTCACGGTGAGTTTAACCTTTACACCTATCGCGATTTGGTTACTAACGAATACCACTTTGTACTGGCCAAAGGTGACATTGATCCCGAAATTCCAGTACCGGTGCGCGTTCACGTGTTAAATACTGCCCGCGATATTTTGGGCATTCTTCGCGAGACCGATAAAAAATACAGCTCTTGGACGCTTCAAGACGCCCTTTCCTACGTTCAAAGTGAAGGTTCAGGCGTTGTGGTGTTGATTTGCCACTCAATGTCTACCCAAGACATCGAAGAAAGCATCGATTGGTTACTCAGCGGTAAACAAAGCCAACCGCCGGGCAACGCGGCCTATCGCCAAGTGGGTGCAGGCGCGCAAATGCTGCGCGATTTGGGGGTGCGTAAAATGAATATTTTATCGGCGCCACTGCGTTTCACAGCGCTTTCTGGGTTTGACCTAGAAGTGGTTGACCGAGTAGATGCACCAACGCCAAAACCCTAAGTATTTTTAATTGACCGAGGCTTTCTCGTTAACGTATTAAAGCAGTCGCATTAACGTATCGAGTCAGATGCGTGAACGTAACAGAGTGAGGCCCGGTCGCCTAACAATCAATAATAAGTGTTTAAGAGAATTTTTCATGAGTGATATTCACGTTATCGAGGGCGATTTTCGCTCCGTCAATGGCAAATACGCACTAATCGTTAGCCGCTGGAACAGTTTTGTTGTTGAAAGTCTTAAAGCAGGCGCACTAGATGCATTAAACCGCCACGGTGTTGATAAAGAAAACATCACCATCTATTACGTACCTGGCGCGTTCGAATTTCCACTAATGGCGCAAAAAATTGCTGACAGCAAAAAATTTGATGCCATCATTGCACTAGGTGCAGTGATTCGTGGCGGCACACCCCATTTCGACTATGTAGCCGGCGAATGTACCAAAGGTTTGGCGCAAGTATCGCTTTCCAGCTCAATTCCAGTGTCGTTCGGTGTACTAACCGTAGACTCAATTGAGCAGGCCATTGAGCGATCTGGCACCAAGGCGGGCAACAAAGGCGAAGAAGCTGCGTTAACCGCCCTTGAGATGGTTTCTGTTTTGGCTAAAGTTTAAGTTTAGCGGTTGTTTTTATAGGTATGACAATGAACGTTTCACCAGCAGCGCGACGCAAAGCGCGCCATTATGCCATGCAGGCACTTTATCAATGGCAAATGGCGGGTTCGGCTTTAAATGTTATCGAAGCTGAATTTCGCGTTGACTACGATATGAAACCGGTTGATGTGCAGTACTTTCACGAGTTACTGCACGAAACTCCGGCCCAGCTCGATGAACTCGAAGCTATTTTTAGCAAACATCTGCAAAGTCGTGCACTCAAAGAGCTCGACCCAGTGACATTGGCCCTGCTACGCATGTCCACCTACGAGCTTAAAAATCGCATCGATGTTCCTTATAAAGTCGTTATCAATGAAGCGGTCTCGCTCGCGAAAAAATTTGGTGCCGCCGATGCGCATAAGTTCATCAACGGCGTTCTCGATAAAACGGCGCTAGAATTGCGTAGCGTAGAAGTAAAGGCCGACACGCAATAATCGATACTCAACACACTCTGGTCTGGCTGCACGTACACCTCTCAAACATTAACCGATGAGAACCGCAGCCAAATCTTTCCCACTGTCGAATCGGTAACTCACTATGACAACTATTGGCGAATTCGAATTAATCGAACAGTTCTTCGGTGGTCAGTTTGCATCCTACGGAGTCAACCTAGGCATTGGCGATGATTGCGCACTGCTGACTGTGCCACCAGAGAAACAGCTTGCGGTTTCTATCGACACGCTAATTGGCGGCTCCCATTTTCCAAGAAACGCAGACCCAGAACTCATTGCCGAACGTGCGTTACGAGTTTCAATTTCTGATCTCGCCGCCATGGGTGCCGATCCCATGTGGATCACCCTTGCCTTAACAATACCGTCGGCAGAGTCCAGCTGGTTGTCAGGATTCAGTCGCGGCTTGTTCAGAGCCGCTGAAGAGTTCAACGTATCTTTGGTCGGCGGCGACACAACTCGCGGGCCGCTGGCGATAACCTTGCAGGTTCACGGCAGCGTATCACCCGATAAATCCATGCTGCGCTCCAACGCCCGCGTGGGTGATTTGGTATTTGTTACCGGTACCGTTGGCGACGGTGCGGCGGCGCTTGCCGTCATTAAAAAAGAGCTAGAAGTTGGCAAGTCGGCCTTCAGTTATTTTATGGGTCGCTACTACACACCAAAGATTCTCGTGCGCCAAGCACAAGCATTGGCAACGGTCAGCCGCTGCGCCATTGATGTTTCCGACGGTTTGCTCGCCGACCTTGGCCATATTTGCAAAGCCAGTGGCGTCGGAGCCGTGATTGAGGCCGAACGCCTGCCGTTATCCGACCCGCTACGCAAACTCTGCGACCCAGATACAGCTCTTAACTGGGCACTTGCCGGTGGCGACGATTACCAACTGTGTTTTACCGTACCACCGGCAAAAATCGCTCGCTTAGAAGAAATTCAAGAACAACATCAAATCGAATTCACCGCCATTGGCGAAATAGTGCGCGGTGACGAGTGTGTATGCTTAAGTGGTGGCAGAGTCGTAGTTCCGGAAAAAACCGGATACAAACATTTCTAAGCGAATACAAACATATCTAAGATTGTGGCGGTGTAATCACAAGCCTACATCGCCAACCTCAAACCTATAAGAACTCCTGTGGTAAAACCTAATTTTAAAGACATTTGCCGATCACCTTCGTTATTTTTAGCGTTCGGTCTAGGCTCGGGGCTTGCCCCAAAAGCTCCCGGAACCTTTGGTACCCTTGCCGCCATTCCATTTTATTGGCTGTTTGCCGACCTGCCACTAGCCTTGTATTTGGCGCTCATCGTACTCACTTCTGTTGTGGGCGTTTGGATATGCCAGGCCGGCAGCGATTACCTTGACGTACACGATCACCCAAGCATCGTATGGGATGAGTTCGTAGGCTACTGGATTACCATGATTGCCGCACCCAGTGGTTGGCAATGGATTGTGGCAGGATTTGTGATCTTTAGAATCTTCGATATCCTCAAACCTTGGCCAATCTCTTGGGCAGACAAAAATACCAAAGGCGGCCTAGGCATAATGACCGACGATATTCTCGCGGGAATATTCTCTTGGATTACTCTGCAACTGTTGGCGCAACTGGATTATTCAACGTTTTAACCTGAAAAAGTTATCGACTTGTTGCGATAGCGCGCGTAAGTCCAACACTGAACGTAGTAGAATGGGTCTGCTGTTAAGTAACCTGCAAAACATGATTTAGCTTTCGAAACGGAATCTATCGGTAAATCTTATGAGAGTACTGACACGAAAATTTCTACAACGCCAAGGGTTATCGACAGTGCTCGCGGTAATAGCGCTGTTTACAGCCACCGTCAGTTACGCCACCAGCGTGCAGGTGAACGGACTGTTTTCAGGTTCAGCGGTAGTTACTATTGATGGTAAACAGCGCCTACTCAAACAAGGAATGACCAGCGCCGAAGGTGTAAAACTCATATCGGCAACCAGTAAACAAGCTGTATTGGAGTTTAATGGTGAACGCCATACATTAGGGATTTCACAACAAATCTCTTCTGGATTTCAAAAAGCTGAAATTCAGCAGACCAGAATCCCTGTTGGTCGTGGCGGCCACTACTTCACCTCGGGCCAAGTTAACGGTCGTCGGGTGGATTTTTTGATCGATACAGGCGCAACACATCTCGCCTTTAATAAGCAAACCGCCATCGATCTGGGCATTAATTTCCGGGCAGGTAAAGCCTCATCGGCCAGTACCGCCAACGGGGTTGTGCCCATTTTTATTGTCAATTTAGAAAGCGTTTCCGTGGGTGGAGTCACAGTGCACAATGTCTCTGCCTCGGTACATCTCGACGGCTCGCCGTCCATCGCCTTGTTAGGAAATAGCTTCTTAAAACAAGTTGATATGAGTACAGAAAACGGAGTGCTTCTATTAAGTACCAGCCGTTAAGAGGCTTCATTGAGGAAAAGCAGTGACCATTGAATACATAGAGTCGTGTAAATTACCAACCCCCTGGGGCATATTCGATATGCACGGCTTTTTAGAAAAAGAAACACAAAAAGAACACGTGGTCTTAACCATGGGTGACATCAAAAATGGCGAACCCGTATTGGCAAGAATACATTCCGAATGCTTAACCGGAGACGGCCTATTCAGCCTACGTTGCGACTGTGGCGCACAACTGCAAGCTGCGTTGCACAAAATCGCGCAAAAAGGCCGTGGCGCGGTATTTTATTTACGACAAGAAGGTCGCGGTATTGGCTTGTTAAACAAGATTAGAGCCTACCATTTGCAAGACGCTGGCGCCGACACCGTAGAAGCCAACGAAGCCCTGGGCTTTGGTGCAGACATGCGCCGCTACGACATTTTAAAACCCATGCTTGAGCACTTTGGCATTAAAGAATTACGCTTAATGACCAACAATCCGCGCAAAATTCATGCATTAAAAGAAATTGGTATCAACGTAACCGAACGACTACCCCACGAGACTGGCCGCAACCCACACAACCAAAAATATTTAGAGACCAAAAAAGGCAAACTTGGCCACATGTTTGACCAAGCCAATAGCGAAGAAAGCTCTGATTAATCCAAACAAATACCTGAAATCTGGGTTTTATGTGTAGATTTCAGGTATTTATCGAGAAAAATTAATAGTAATTAGAGTAGACACACGGAACGTTATACAGTCATTTTAATTTTTTGTTAAATTCGTTTTTGATAGCTTTTTAATAATTTTAAACTAACTCTCTGATCTATAAATTCTTCATTCTGTAAGCGATTACCGTTTGTCCTTCACGGGCTATCGTTTAATTTCCACCCCGCATAAACCGACCAATTAACGTTAAACGTTTACACCATCACTCGATAATTTCTTCGGCTTTTTTAACTTCCTCCTTAGATATCCACGAGAAAAATAATCCATTTTTGAATTAACTTATCGCCTTTGTACAACAGCAACCAGCGCTCGACTACCTCATCCAGGCTCTAGCTTTCGGCACGGGTTACATCAACACTTGCCCAATCAAAGAAGAAACCAGCGTTAACGTTGATGACATCACCAAGCGCCGAATCGACTTTGGTTTCTAGGCACTACGCTCGGCGGAGTCACTGTTAGTAGACCACCGGACAAAACCCTACAGCCACGAACAAGCCGCTTATCTCACCAAACTTCTACGCGACAACAAATACTGGCGTCAATCAGGCGTGTGGATAACGTACAAGGGGATAAAAACTTGATTTGTTCATGCTTGCCGATTGCGGCTTACGAGGATTAAAAGTTAGCTTTATGTTGAATAAAAACTACAAATAACACTTGAAATTGCAGTTAAATCCCTAAACTCTTGTCATATCCAAAGGCGTTCTACCGATTAAGGAAGAACGCCTTTTTACCAGATTTATAAACACTGTAATTAGATAAAGTATTCAGGGATGATATGAATTCAGATTGGATCAAGGCACGAGTAGACTTCCTCAAATTAACTATAGCAAGCATCTGTTGGAACATTATTCAGACAGTAGGAGTAAAAACTCCAGATATAACAGCCGATTTTCCTGACTTAACAGCAACTGACTCTGCCGAATACTCTGAAATCTACATAGACCGACTTACAGACTTACTCAATAATCGAGGCGATAAAGTACGGGAAATAGCGTTAACTGCACCCTATTCAGGGGGGAAGAGTTCAGTCATAAATACCTTTATGCGGACACGGCCTTATTTTAAATATGCATGTATTTCTTTAGGTACATTCCACGAAAATAAAGACAAAGACCAAGTTAACAATGAACAAAATGAAGACGATAGCAAGCTATCCGACATCAATAAGATAGAAAAAAGCATTGTGCAACAACTGCTCTATGTAACAGACAGCAGAAAAACACCCAACTCGCGCTTCAGAAGAATTTACCCAATCCCACTGTCAAATTTTCAATCCTATTCAGTGGCAGCTACAGTCACGTTTTGGTTTTTATGTGTGCTTTTAGTCTACATATTCCAAACTGATACCATACTGCAACAAATTAAAGATTTATACGCAAACATCAGTTTAAACAATCCAAATTTGTGGCTATGGTCTTACTTAGTTGCATTTCCCTTAGTAGTCATTCGTGACGCCTATAAAGCAGTACACAGCTTTAATATCACTAGAATCAATCCCTTTAAGGGCGAAATCGCCCTCGATCAGAAAGATAAGGATTCTATATTTAACATTTACTTAGAAGAAATCATTTATTTCTTCAGCAATTCGAAAACAGATGTAGTAATTTTTGAAGATTTAGACAGATTTGAAAAACCAGAAATATTCATCAAATTAAAAGAACTGAATAAACTCATTAATGATAGCTCTGATGTCAAACAGAACGTTCGCTTTATATACGCATTAAAAGATGACGTTTTTAAAGGAAACGATAGAACAAAATTTTTCGATGCAATCATTCCAATTATACCCATCAACAGCAGCAATAACTCATACCCTCAAATAATAAAACTCATCGATGATTACCAACTTACTGGCGAAATAAAAGACGGTTTCTTAAGAGATATATCTTTGTTTTTACACGATATGCGCTTAATTAAAAATATTATTTCTGAGTATGGCGTATACAAAAGCACCCTCAACGGCAACGAAGAAAACTTTGACCATTCAAAACTATTTGCATTTATTATTTACAAAAATGTGTATCCCGATGATTTTGCGAAACTTTCTTCTGGCGAGTCAAAAATAGACAAAGTTATAGCCCTAAAAAATAAAGTTATAACCAAACAAATCGAAAGCATTACAAACGAAATCAAAGAAAAAGAATTAGAAATTTCGAAAATTGAAAACAACCTAAACGATTCTATAGAAGCACTGTACTGCTCCTTCGTTCGCCCCATATTATCTCACCTAGGTCACAACCCTCATGACCAGTACGAAAAAATAAGTTATGTGAACAACATTCATATATTTGATATGTTACTACCGAAAAATTTTGAGAAACTATTAAATGATACTCAAAAGCTATCTATCTCACGAACGAACCGACAACCTGAAAATAGAAGCTTTTCCGAAGTCTTATCACAAGCGGTTCCTGAGTATGAAGAAAAAATATCGCTAATCAGAAAAAAATCTGAAGGTTCCATTGAACATTTACACGAGGAAATTAATTCCTTAAATTACGAAATACAAAAATTAGAATTGAGCTCCATTCAGCAACTTTCCAACAGAGAGGATTCAGGCAATCTACTTTTCCCGATAAATAATATGAACTTGTTAATACATATGATCAAGCAAGGGTATATTGATGAACATTATCAGCTATATATAACCCACTTTATCGAAGGGACTCTCAAGAAAAGTGAAATGGACTTTATAATGTCGGTAAAGACAAACACAAAAACCGACAGAACTATAGCTTTAAATAACATAGAAGAAATACTCAAATATCTTCCAGAAAGCGAATTCAGTAAACAAGCTATTCTAAACTATTCATTAATCAATCATCTAATTGAAAATAACAGCAAATTATTGTTACAAACAATATCAAATAATGCCATCATTAATTCAACAGATAAATTTGATTTCATATTAGAATCGCTCTCTCACATCAGAAATCTAAATTATTGGTGGGAGACAATACTAAACTCACATACAAACTTATTTATTGACCTCGTAAACTCAAACTCAACAGCAGACAAGATTAAACTGCGGATCCTATCAGCAGCATTATCCATCGAAGCAATTAGAGAATCTTATCCTGACTTAATCTGTGATCATAAAGAGGTTATAAAATATATTTCTGAAAACGATTCAATATCAGAATTTTATCCAACAAATGATATCCAACGAGATACTTTCTTAGATACAGTTAATACTTTTGGTATAACATTTAAATCTCTAGCTAATAGCAAGGACAATATCGAATTTTTGAAGGGATTATTAAGTTATCAACGTTTTAATATTAATAAAGAAAACCTTTTTATTGTATTAAACGCAATTGGCCACAAACCGCAAAGTGATATAATTGACTACTCACACATAACCCACATCAAAGACAAAGATCTCCAATCTTTAATTAAAAATAAAATGGATAATTTCGCTTTACTAAT
>CALMJT010000121.1 GCA_937864365.1 uncultured Alteromonadales bacterium
TTAAACACCTCAAAGGTTTGACCATCCCAGCCATCGCGTTGTTGTTTAAAGATAACCGGGCCTTTAGAGGAGCGCTTGACGAGATAGGCAAGCACTAAAAAGAGCGGGCTCAGCAACACAATTAATAACGCTGCAATAGAGCGATCAAATACCGTTTTCACAAAGTATCGAAGACCGCTGTAGTGAGGAGTTTCGTTTAAACAAATAAGCGGCAAACCACCCAGTTCGCGCACACAATGATTGAGTAAATCAAACTCGTAGATATCGGGCACCCAAACGATATCTACCTGCTTGTCTTGCAATGCTTGATAATAATGCACAAGTTCAGGGGTATTTTTGAGTCCCAAAGCTACGTAGATGCGCTGCACCTGGCGCGCATCAATCATTGCCAGTAACTCCGCTAAATTAACAATGTTCTTGATGCCGATATCGTCTCGTTGACCAGATAACGGATTCGAAGGATCACACAATCCAACGACTCGCTCATCGAGCCAAACGTTATCGACCATTTTTGCCGACAGATGTGAAAGGGCAGCGCCCGAGCCAATAATTACCGACGAAATACGTTTGGAAGATCTTAGAGTAAAAAACAGCCGCACCTTAAAACAAACGCTGGCAACCAGCATTTGTGCGGCCAAACTCAACAACAACCAACTAACAATCGTTACCGGCTGAGCGGACTCTACTGCGTGGGTGTAAAAGCCAATACCCACTAAAAAAACCGAAACTAACGCCCACGCCTTACTGAGCCTGAATAAACCAGACATACCCAATAAGGCCTTACGGCCAATCCCTAATTTTGGATACACCAGAAGCACCGATAGTGCTGCAACGACACAGTACAACTGACTGTGAAGAGTGAATCCACCCGGCGAGTAGTATTGTTGTAGATACAAAGGTATGACTACCGCAAGTACGTACAAACCGTATTCTAAATAGCGAAAAATACCATCGTGGTTTTGCAACAGTCGCTTGTGAGAATGGCGACTGCGCAGAATGTCTTCGGATGTCTCTGAGTAATATTCAGAGACTTCTTGTGCAGAACTCATAGCGGATTCCTTTTCCATCACCAGAGCCTTTTTAAAAAATAGGCGCTTCCTGATTGTTCTTAGTAACTGCAAATAATCAAATATCGAGCGGGTAAAGCCTGAGGAACAATTAACTCATCCAACCTTAGAACAACGTTAAAACGTTAATAAGTGTATTGTCGCGTAAAACACTGTGGGTAACCAACATTCAGAAAAAACCAAATATTAGGTGCTGCTTGCAGAGGTTTAATTACAAAAATCAAAAAAGAATGAGCTAATAAACGAATTTCAGACACCTAATTCTTTTATTCTTATTCTAAATGTACGATTACTGTTCAGGCTTATAGCATAAACAAGCATTGAAAGACTCTCAAGATCGCCGAATAACCTTTTCATTCTATTAACAATAGAATTTATTCGAATACTGAATCTAAGCCTCTAAACCGCAGGAAATACTTGATAAATTCGTGACATATAATTTACCAAACATCGATATTTAAAAATAAATTTCAATATTTATTCGTTTAAAACCTCGGACTACATTAGTGCTATCAGTTACTGAAGATCGCTAATTAATAAGATGAGTAAATTGAAATTAGGAAAACATTGAAAATGCGATTTAGAAATTCGATCTGCTGATTAAATCGAGGCAGAGTTAATCAGCAGATCCAGTAATAAGAAATCGAATTGTAGGAAAGCAGGAAATTGCCAGAAAATAATTTAACAGAAAACTCTTATTGATTAAGACCACTCATTGATTAGGCGTTTATTAAGAGTTTTCTGTTCGTAAAATTAATTACGATTCTTCAAAAATTAAGACTTCGTTTGCCACTGCAATATTTTAATATGATTGGTTTGGCCGCCACTGCCAGAGACATCACCACAGGTAATAACCACGCGTTGGCCGCTGATTAAACCGCCGGTTTGACCAACCGTATCCAAGGCCGACTGATAAATGTCACCGCCGCTTTCGGTCACATCGTAAAAAATCGATTTTACACCGCGATACAAGGCCATTTTTCGGCAGGTATTTTTATGACGAGACAACGCAAAAATAGGCAACCCAGATCCCAATCGAGACATCAATAAAGCTGTATTTCCCGACTCGGTTAAACAAATAATCGCGCCAATATTGTATAGGTGATTAGCTGCGTAAATTGCCGACAGCGCAATGCATTCATCAATGCGATAAAAAGTCTGTTCAATCTCGCGATCAATAATACGCACATCTGGATGCTGCTCGGCGCCCACGCAGGTTGCCGCCATGGCTCGAACCACCTGAGCAGGATATTTACCGCTGGCGGTTTCGGCAGAAAGCATTACCGCATCAGTGCCGTCGAGCACTGCGTTAGCAACATCGAATACCTCTGCACGAGTAGGCACCGGTTGATTGATCATGGATTCCATCATTTGTGTGGCGGTAATTACCGGTTTATTCGCTAGGCGGGCCAATCGAATGATTTTTTTCTGCACGCCAATTAGCTGTGGATCACCGATTTCTACCCCTAAATCTCCGCGCGCAACCATCACTCCGTCGGAGGCTTCGATTAATGCTTTTAACGTGCTTTCTGACCCAACCGCCTCGGCACGTTCAATTTTGGCGATAATGCCGGTTTTAACACCCGAGGCATTCAAGGCATCGCGCACCGGTTTTAAGTCAGCGGCGCAACTTGGGAAAGACACTGCCAAATAATCCAGCTCAAGCTCGATGGCGAGTTTTAGATCCAGCTCATCTTTGGCCGTGATGGTTGGCGCAGACAAACCGCCACCCAAACGATTTAAGCCTTTACGAGACTTTAAGATTCCGCCAGAAATCACCCGGCATTCGACGTCGGTTTCAGAAACATTCACAACTTCTAAACGCATTAATCCATCGTCTAATAACAAGATATCCCCAGGTTTTACAAACTTAGGCAACGCCTTGTACCCCACACCGATGCGCGTCTCACTGTGTGGTTTATCGTCGTCGATGGTAAGCGTAATCAGAGAATTATCGATCAACTCAATGGTATCTTTTACCAAATCACCGATACGGATCTTAGGGCCCTGTAAATCACCCAAAATCGCCGCGTTACGGCCTTTCTCCTCGGCAACCTCACGTATCACCTTGGCCTGATTGCGATGACCCTCAGCGCTGCCGTGAGAAAAATTTAAGCGAAAAACATTCACGCCCTCATCCAACAAACGAGCAATCATTTCAGGACTAGCGCTAGCAGGACCGACGGTAGCGACAATTTTGGTACGACGAAGATAGGCGGACATTTTGGATTCCAAGTTTCTTTTAAAGGTGAAAGTAAAGCAGAAGAACTTGAATAAGTTTATGTCGAAAGCAAATGAGTTCGCAAAAGTGCAGACCTACTAACGCTACAAATGAATTTATTTCCGGTATATGTCATTCAAACCACATAAGTTAACGATAGCTTCTATTTTTACTTATGTAGTAGAGATTAAAAAAGGCGCCTTTGGCGCCTTTTTTACTGCATAAATAACCAAAACATCTTACTCAGCCAAAAGCGCTTCGATTCGATCCATAATGTCGGTCATACGGCGCGCGGTAGCTTGGTAGGGCTCGGGTTTGGCCATGTCTAAGCCTGCGGTTTTTAAGATTTTATAGGCGTCGTCTGATCCACCGGCTTTTAGCACGTCAATAAACGAGTCTCGAACCTTGGTATCGCCTGCGAGTAGTTGCTCGGCAAACCACGATGCCCCAGCCATGGAGGTTGAGTATTGGAAGACGTAGAACTTGTAGTAGAAGTGCGGAATGTAGGCCCATTCGTTGGTGTAGACATCGTCAATTAGCAATACGCCTTCGTCGTGGCCGTGGTATTTCTTCAGAAGATCGCCGTAGATGTCTGATAATTTTGCACCGGTTAAGGGTTCACCGGCTTCTGCGGTTTCGTGAATTTTTAATTCAAATTCAGCGAACATAGCTTGGCGATAGAAGGTACCACGCACCGATTCCAGAGCCTGGCCTAAATAGAAGAGTTTTTCTTCTTTGGTTTCGGCGCGTTCGATCAAATATTCTTCTAATAGAATTTCATTAATGATGGAGGCAATTTCGGCAGTAAAGGTTGAATAGTCTGCTTTTAGGTAAGGCTGAGCCTCGTTAGCCAACATACTGTGTACGGCGTGACCCCATTCGTGCGCATAGGTCGATAGGCCGTTGTAGTCGTCGTTATGATTGAGCAAAACGTAAGGATGCACATCGTAAACGCTGCCGTTCATGTAGGCGCCGGATCGCTTACCGGGTTGTGGATAAGCATGCGCCCAGTTTGAATTCAGTGCCGTTTCAAGCTTCTCGTAGTAGTCTTCACCTAATGGCTTAAGCACGGTTAGAGTGATGTCTTTAGATTCTTTGAGGCCGAATTCGGTATCCAGCTCAACCAGCGGCGGATAGATATCGTAGTAACGCATCTGGTCGATACCTAAGATTTCACCACGCAGCTTAAAGTAACGGTGTAATACAGGCAGCGATTTGTTCACTTCTGCGATTAGTGTGCGATACACGCCCTCTGGAAGGTTCTCTTGATCCAATTCTTTTTGCAAAACCGAATCGTAGTTGCGCGCCTTAGCGGTAAAGATATTGGCTTGTACCTCGGTACCTAAAATTTTGCCAATACTGTCGCGGTAGTCGTGCCAGGTTTGCCAGAAGGTATCAAACACCAATTTACGATCGTCACGATTGGCAAGGCTGCGATAACGTGAATAACCCGCTTGATTAAGCGTTACGGTTTCGCCTGTCGATAGCGTTACTTCCGGCCATTTAACATCGGCATTAACGAGCAACTCGTAGATTTCGTTAGGGCTACCCAATACCGCCGACGCAGAAGCTAATAAAGATTCGCCTTTCTCGTCTAAAAGATGTTCGCCGCTTTTAACCACCGAGCGAAGATAGTAGTCGTAAGGAGTAAGGCCTGGCTCTTTCTTGATGAATTTTTCAACTTTCTTACTGCCAAGAGCCAGAATTTCTGGGTCCATCCATGAAAGCGCTTCACCGAACTCGGTAAATAACGAATTGGCCTTGGCAAATCGCTCTTGATTGTCTTCAGAGCGCTGATCGGTATCGTGATTTAAACTGGTATAAACATAAACGCGCACCGCTTCTTTTTGTACGCCAAAAATGGCGTCCAGTGCTTTGGCTAATGATTTTGGACTTTTACCTAAGGTGCCCTTGAATTCAGGCAATGTAGCAATATCAGCGCGAACCTTATCGTAAGCCGTTTCCCAAGCCTCGTTATTGGCGTAAATTTCGGTTAAATCCCAAACCACTTGTTTGGGTTGGTCTTCTGCAACCGCGAAACCACTGATACCGGCAAGGCTCACACCCGATAACAATACACAGGACAACAATTTTTTCTTAAAGGCTTTTTTGGCCGACACCGCTTTTTTCAACATGGTATTTTCTCAAGTCAGTCCGTTGTTTAATGAATTATTTGTTCGTGTTGTTATCGACGAAAACTCACGCGGCAACCGCATTTTCTGTACTTATCTTGCTTACAGGCGTTAAATGAAAGTCTTTATTTATCGCTCTCAAAATAGCGATCATGAATATTCTTACAATAACGCACCAAGTTGTCGTAAGACCTGGCTTTTTGGTTAAACGGGCCGTTTAAATCCACCTCGATTAATTCGGCCAAATGGGCATAGGCAATAGCATCAAAACTGGATGGCCGGTTATTGAAGAAATAGTCGTTATCACCGAGCAAATCCGACAAGCTCTTTAACATGTCGTCGCACATAAGAATCAGCTCAGCTTCACTGTGGCGACCGAAACCTTGTTTTTTGATCGAACCTTTCACCATGTGCCGCGCCACGAGCGGCGCTATCTGCTTCATGACCGGCGGCATAAAATTAAAGAAGTTTTTGCGCACCACAGTAAAGCCAGAATCGTTGATCCAACGACCGTAAACAATAAACCAATAAAAGCACTCGTCTAACGCTTTTTGGAACAGCACTTTTTGCGCTTGCTGTTGGGTATCGAGGTGATTGTCTAATTCGATACTATAGCGCGTTTGCAGGTGCTGGATAATCAATTGCGAATCGCCAATAACCGCGCCGTTATCGTCAATAAATGGCAGCTTTCCCTTCGGAGATTTGGATAAATATTTCATCCCTGCTTTCGACTGGTATTCAATGCCGGCCATTTTTAAATAGGTATACACCTTTAAAACAAAGGGGCTGGCATCGGCTATTGATATCATTCGTCCAAATCCATAAACCGTAATCATGCTTTGCTCCATTGTTAAAGGTTGTTGGCGTTGCTTTGGGTGATGTGCGCTGCTATGTGTTTGGCAGCGGCAAAATTGGTTAATTTCGACGTCACACAGTATGACGCCGAAAGATGACGGAAACACAAAATTACGGTTAAAACACTATATTTTCAGCGATGTGGCAACAAAATCTCGCAACACCGAAACAGCTTCGTTGCTGGCGGGGTTGGGAGCAATCAGGCTAATGGCAATATCACCCAAGGCCGGAAGCAAAGGATTCTCATGAAGGATTTTTAGATTGCTAGGCACGGTGCTACGCGCCAATGCGGTGATACCCAAACCCTCTTCAATAGCGGTAGTGATTCCGGTCAAATCGGGATTGGTGTAAATCAGCCGCCATCGCCGATTCTGTGCCTCAAGCCGCTCGATCATACGGCGGCGATAAATGCAGCCATGCGGCGCTACAATCAAAGAAATCGGGTCCTCTTCTTCAAACTCTTCACGGCCATTGCCAACCCACACCAAGTCGTCACGCTTAAATAAAGGCATGCTTTTTAGATTTTCAGAAAAATCGTTGTCCAAAAACAACGCCAGAATCAGGTCAAAATTGCTTCGTTTGGGTTCGCACAACAGTTCTTTTGTTAGCGCGCTGGTGACCTCTAAGGTCACGTTCGGATAGGCGCGAACAAACCGACCAACTATTTTCGGCAAGAGTGTGGTGGCAAACTCACTGGGAATGCCAAAATGAACCTTGCCGTTAATGGCCGTTGAATGAAATTGAGCCAGAGCCTCGTCGTTAAGCGCCAATATTTGCTTGGCGTAACGGTACATCATCTTGCCTTTGCTGTTGGGCTCAATCTGTAATCCATTTCTGGACAGTAATTTTTGTCCGGTTAGCTCTTGCAGCCGTTTAAGTTGCAAGCTAATTGCCGGTTGTGAACGCCCCAATAATTCAGCCGCCGCTGTGAAGCCACCTACATCCACGATTGTCACGAAAGTTCTGAGCAAGTCCGTGGGAATGTTTCGGATCATACGTTCCCCCATATTGTATTTAAAATTTTTATACTTGCATTTCAACTATTAATTAAACTTATCACAAAACTGTGGTTAAACTTAGAGTTGCCTCCGTTTACCTGTGTTGACTCTTTCTATTCCGAGAAAAGCTATGGCCGATACAAACAGCTACTCCAGCGATTTAAAAACCACTCCTTTAAACGAACTTCACGAACAACTTGGCGCCAAGATGGTTCCTTTTGCAGGCTATTCCATGCCAGTTCAATACCCAAAGGGAGTGAAAACCGAGCACCTACACACTCGCTCAAGCGCTGGTTTATTTGATGTATCCCATATGGGCCAGGTTATTGTTGAAGGACCCAACGCCGCCTCGGAACTGGAACAGCTAATTCCTCTCGATTTAGAAGCACTCGCCGTTGGCAGCCAAAGCTACGGATTATTCACCAACGATCAGGGCGGTATTATCGACGACTTGATCATTGCGCGCTGGCAACAGAACACATTTTTTATTGTCATCAACGCTGCCTGTAAATACAAAGACATCGAGCACCTTCGTGCCCATATTAGCGAAAGCACAATTACCGAATTAACCGATCGCGCACTGCTCGCTCTGCAGGGTCCAAAAGCGGCAAACGTAATGCAGTCGATCTGCCCACAAGCGCTGCAATTGAAGTTCATGGAATTTGGCGAATTCACCGTTCAGGGTGAATCCATGTTCATTAGCCGCTCGGGCTATACCGGTGAAGATGGTTTTGAAATTTCGGTACCGGCGCAGCTTGCGCGCAGTTTTGCCGAACACATTTTGTCGTTTGATGAGGTAGAGCCAATTGGTCTGGGTGCACGGGACTCTTTGCGCTTAGAGTCTGGTCTTTGTTTGTACGGCCAAGACATGAATGACCAAACCAATGTCATTGAGGCATCGCTGGCGTGGAGCATCCACAAAAACCGTCGCGCCAACGGTTCGAAAGCCGGTAATTTTTTAGGCGCCGATGCCATCTTTGCGGCTCAAGAGTCAGGTGTTTCAAAAAAACGCGTCGGCCTATCGGTTGAATCAAAAACACCGGTTCGCAGCGGTACCTTATTAGTGGACGCAAATTCTCAAGAAATTGGCGAAGTCACCAGCGGTGGATTCAGCCCAAGCCTCGAAAAACCCATCGCCATGGGTTATGTGTCGTCGGATTTCGCGAAAGTGGGTACAGAGATTTTTGCCTTGGTACGCAACAAGTTGATTCCCGTTACCATCGCCAAGACCCCGTTTGTTACCCAGAACTATTACCGCGGCTAAAACACTCGGCCAGCAAAAAGTCTTGGATTTCACGTCTACACTTTTTGCTGGACAGGGAGCGCCTTGTACCTACTTTGCGAGCTTGCGGTTGCTGTCACAACGCCAAGTTCGATCTGTCCAGTCATCTACTATTCAGTGAAGGAAACCTACCCAACATGAGCTTGTTATCCGAATTATCTCGCTCTGAGTTCTCATCAAAGCACACTTCATTTGGCGGTGAAGAATTTCTCAATCGCCACATCGGTCCAGATGCCCGAAGTCAACAAGCCATGCTGGACGAGTTGGGTTACGACAGTCTCGATAACTTCATTGCCGCCGTGGTGCCTGCGAGCATTCGCATTCCAGAAGGTATGCAAATCCCGGAAGCGCTATCGGAAAGCCAAGCGCTTAGCCGTTTAAAGCAATTTGCGAAAAAGAACGTGGTTACCAAATCGCTGATTGGCCAAGGCTACTACGGCACCAAAACGCCCGCGGTTATTTTGCGCAACATTCTTGAGAATCCGGCTTGGTATACGGCCTATACGCCTTATCAGCCAGAGATTTCTCAAGGTCGTTTGGAGGCTTTATTAAATTTCCAAACCATGATCACCGATTTAACGGGCATGGATATCGCCAGTGCGTCATTGCTGGATGAAGCCACGGCGGCGGCAGAGGCCATGACCCTGTGTCATCGCATGACAAAAAACAAAGGCAGCAAATTTTTTGTCGATCAAAATACTTTCGCACAAACCATCGAAGTGGTAAAAACCCGTGCCGAACCCCTCGATATTGAAGTGGTGGTTGGTAACCCGAATACCGATCTGAGCGCAGACTGCTTTGGCGCACTTTTGCAAAATCCGGGTTCCGACGGTTCTGTTACAGACTTCTCTGAAGTCATCGAACGCGCTCACACAGACAACACCTTAGTTGCCGTTGCGGCCGATATATTAAGTTTATTGATTCTAAAAACGCCGGGCGAAATGGGCGCCGATATTGTGGTTGGCAGCTCCCAGCGTTTTGGCGTACCCATGGGTTTTGGTGGCCCGCACGCAGGCTTTATGGCCACTCGCGAGGCTTACAAACGCTCCATGCCGGGCCGCTTGGTGGGTGTTTCGATTGATTCCAACGGTAATCCGGCCTTGCGCTTGGCGTTGCAAACTCGCGAACAACACATTCGCCGCGAAAAGGCCACATCGAACATTTGTACCGCACAGGTTTTACTGGCGGTGATTGCCAGCATGTACGCGGTCTATCACGGCCCAGAAGGTTTAGCCAACATCGCCAAGATTATTCACGCAAAAACCGTTGCTGTGGCAAATTCACTAAAAACTTTAGGCTTTGGTTTAAAGAGCGAAACCTTCTTTGATACCTTGACGGTGAATACCGGCGCTAAAACCGCAGAAATTCTTGGAAAAGCGCAGCAAAATGGCATTAATTTACGTCAAATTGATTCGGCTAACCTCGGCTTAAGCCTTGATGAAAGCTGCGAAATTGCTGATTTGATTGCCATACTTGCCGTGTTTGGCGCTAAAACTGATGACGCAGCCATCATTGCAGCATTGAACGCAGCAGACTGGTCCATCAGCAGCGACTGCCGTCGTCAAAGCGATGCCTTAACGCACCCGGTGTTTAATCGTTATCACTCTGAAACCGAAATGCTGCGATACCTGCGCGCTTTATCCGACAAAGACATTGCCCTTGATCGCGCAATGATTCCGCTTGGCTCCTGCACCATGAAGCTCAACGCCACCAGCGAGATGATTCCAATCACTTGGCCCGAGTTTGCCAATATTCACCCACACGCGCCTCGCGATCAGGTGACCGGTTATACCGACATGATCACCGAGCTAGAACAGTGGTTGTGCGCCATTACCGGCTACGATTCGATTTCGCTGCAACCTAACGCGGGCTCTCAGGGTGAGTACGCAGGTTTATTGGCGATTCGTGCTTACCACCAAAGCCGTGGTGATGATCAACGCAATATCTGCTTGATTCCAAGCTCGGCTCACGGTACCAATCCAGCCTCGGCACAAATGTGCGGTATGCGCGTGGTAGTCGTCGCCTGTGACAACCGCGGCAACATCAACTTAGAAGATTTGAAAGCCAAGGCTGAAAAGCATCACGAGCAGCTTGCGGCCATCATGATTACCTATCCTTCAACCCACGGTGTATTTGAAGAAAGCGTTAAAGATGTCTGCGAGATCGTGCATCAGCACGGCGGTCAGGTGTACATCGATGGTGCCAACCTCAATGCCATGGTTGGCCTTTGTCAGCCGGGCGTATTCGGTGGCGACGTTTCACATCTGAACCTGCACAAAACCTTTTGCATTCCTCACGGCGGCGGCGGCCCAGGTGTTGGTCCGGTCGCAGTAAAAGCGCATTTGGCCAAGTTTTTACCGCAGCATTCTGGCTATCAATCCACCGCAAACGGTGTTGGTCCCGTGTCTGCGGCGCAATTTGGCAGCGCCAGTATTCTGCCAATCACGTGGATGTACATTCAAATGATGGGCTCGGAAGGCCTAACTCAGGCAACCAAGGTGGCTATTCTCAACGCCAACTACATTGCTAAGCGCCTACAATCAGCCTATCCCGTGTTGTACACCGGTAAAAACAAACTCGTTGCTCACGAATGCATTCTCGATATGCGTCCATTAAAAGAGCAATCCGGTGTGACGGTGGATGACATCGCCAAGCGTTTAATCGACTTTGGTTTTCACGCCCCGACCATGTCGTTCCCGGTGGCAGGCACCTTGATGATCGAACCTACCGAGAGCGAATCGAAAGAAGAGTTGGATAGATTCATCAACGCTATGTTGGCGATTCGTGCCGAAATCGATGAGATTCTTGCTGGCAACATTAGCTACGAGCACAGCGCCTTGCACATGGCGCCACACACAGCAAACTCGTTGCTGGGCGCAGACTGGACGCGAGCTTACTCCAGAGAGCAGGCAGCCTTCCCAACGGAGAGCTTAAAGCTCAACAAGTACTGGCCGCCGGTTGGTCGTATCGACAACGTCTACGGCGATAAAAACCTGGTGTGCTCATGCTTGCCCATCTCTGCGTATCAAGAATAATCTGTGAACACCGAATTTCAGAGACAAAAAAACCGGCGTAAAGCCGGTTTTTTTATGTATTCGCTCTTTAATGCTTTCGCTTAATGAACCCACAAAAAATACAACCCTAACAAGGCACCAAAGGTGCAAATAAAACCGGCCATGTATTCGGCAATGGGACGATTGTTGGGGTTGTGTGTTTTTGGATTTGCTTTAAAGACGCCCGCAATAAACAGTGATAGCAAAATTATTGACGCGAATAATTTTGCTAAAACAATCAATAAATCAACCATTCAGCTTTTTGATGGCCTTACGTGCTTCGCGATTTGCCTTATCGGTTAACTTTAATAAAACAGTACGAATCAAATCGCGGGTCATTTCATCTTTTGATTTCGCCGCTTTCATACCCAACGCAGACATCATCTTACGAACCAAGCGCTCCACCCAAATGCTTAGGTGTTCGGCAAGATCGATACCTTTTGACAAGATATAGGCTAGCTTGTCGGCAACGGTAAAACCACTGATAAGAACGCCTTGTAAACCCAACGCCAAGGCACCAAGCGCTTTTGACAAGACTTTCTTCAAGACGTAGATAATGGCCGAGTCTAGCCAGCGCCAGAAGGTAGGGCTGCTGGTACTTACCGGCGATTTAGACTTCAGCCAGTTCTCAATGGATGACTCAAGGGTAAACGGATCTTGAGCGATGCCCGATAGTTGCTCCCAAGATTGCCCAGCAACCGACTGAATATAATTCGCCATCTTGTGTGCTTCACCACTAACCAGTGGTTGAGATGAAGGTAAGAAATAACCATTCGCTTTATGCGGTGCATGCATGTACGGATACAAAGGCACCATGGGTACTGGATCGGTTTTATGGAAACAGCGGTAGATATTAGCAGGGCCAATTTTCTTGCTAGTGCTTCTTACAAATAATTCGGTACCAACACGTGGTTGACCGTAGGTGTACAAGCTTACGGGCTTATTGGTGTTACGGGCAGCCCAATCGGCGGCCAAACTCGCTACCGCTCCACCTAAACTGTGGCCAATACAGTGAATTGAAGTTGCAGCGCCAACATTTTCGGCAACGAAACGTCGAATGTCTGGCAACATGCTGGAAAATGTACTTTGAAAACCGTTATGAACCGGAATACCCGCGTCTGATAACGAGATACCAATGCGCGCATCTGTTAAGAAGTCGGCCTTGTTATTAGCTGTAGTGGTACCACGGAACATCATAACCATGGCGCCGGGATATTTATCACCGGCCATTGCGCAAGCGCCAAAATTGTCTTTAGCGGCCAGTAAGATTCTTCCACCCACATCGGCTTTTAACACAGATGATTTGGTTTTATCTTTTCCTTTTGTGCGAAAGACCTCTTTGACAGTTAAAAACTCGAAGGTCATTTCATTTTGAACTCGGTAGATTGCTTCTGCGAGTTCAGCCGTTTCCTTGGGGGTAAAAGTAGTCATAACGATTTCTCGGAAATTAGTTGTCCCAGCTGCATGATGTGAATAACGAGATAGCTCCTTCCTCGTAATATTCACGATCGTTCGTTAATTCGCACATTAAATTTTGGGGTTTATAACCAAGCGCACCTTCATTAAATACCTTTAATGAACTGAAATTCCAAATAAGGTATTCGTCGCCTTGGTAAGTTGCCGTGATTTGTTGGTTAATCACTAACTGGGCAAATGCGCTGGATTTGTAGGTACCTTTTTGCTCTTCAAATTGAAAGTGGCCGTTTTCATCGGAAGTGACAACAACGGTATCGCCGTCGGAAGAATCCCACTTTGTCCAAAGTTTTACCTCGGCGCCTGCGGCTGGCTTTCCTTCAAATAACAGTTGGCCTTCCATGCCACCGAATATAATGATTTCTTCTTTATTTTTGTCACTGCTACTTGAGCCAAAAAAGGACATCGCTAATCCCTTAACCGAGAACACAATTAATATTAGAGCGGATAATATGTGAATTACGTTTTTAGTGTACATTATTTTCCAACGGTAGAAATTGCACTAATCGCACATAAAGTGTAAATAAATGCTAGGAACATCCACATTTATGCATATAGTGCGCTTTGTTTGTGAATATTTAGCTATCTTTGATTTTAAAATCAGTATCAGTAAACATACACCCAAATTGCTTTTTTAAAAAACAATACCAAGCTAACTTTGCCGATTTGAATGCGTTTATTCAAGATTAACAGACATAGGATTTGTTAATTTAAATCAGCCTTTTGTGCTTTAGTTTTTTTTGAATTTTAAAAACAGTAACTTGTTCGCACTTTTTAAACGCGATAGCGACGGATTTTTAACATAGTAATTGTTAAGTTTTTTTGATTAAACGAGAGAATAAAAAAACCGGTCTTGGTACATTTTACAGGTGAAATTTTTTAGTTTGGAATTCTGTTAATTAAATGCGTTCCGCGAAAAATACCGATATCAACACAAGGCATCTACGCCAATTAATCATTTAATTTTTATTTAAAAATAGACTTTAAAACGCATCATAAGAAAATAAATGTCTATTAGATTGCCTCGGAATTAGCCTTGATTTTTAATTCAAACATCTTCCGCATCAGGCATCTCGCTCCATTGGCAATTGGTGTTAACACCGAGCCTTCCACAAGAGTATTGTTTTATTTCGTCGGTCAGCTCGCAGGTTATTGTGTTTTTTTCAAACAAATTGTCCTCGGGCAAAATGCCATCGCTTGACGTTAAACTCCAAATTAAAAACTCCTGCTCGTAATAGTTTACGGTAACTCGTTGAGACACCATGGTTCGCGCCAATGGTGTAGGGCGATAAAAACTGGTTTTTCTTTCTAATGAAAACCAACCCCGCTCATCGGTAACAACCCAGCAGGTCTCGGGTTTTACCGGGTCCCATTTAACAACCAACTTAACCTCGGCGCCCTTGGCCGGTTCGCCACGAAAACATATCACACCCTCAAGACCAGCAAACAAAACGATTTCGGTTTTGGGTTTTCGAGCAAATAGATTCAACAAAAAAAGCATTTTAATTCTCGTTAAGGGTAATAGCCTAATTAGACAATAATGCAATTAATTATGACACGCTATCCGGTGTTCTTCATTGAACGGGTAAACGCGATAAACCACGATTACGATGCGGCTTGTGAAAGGTTGGAATAAGACAATAGGAGATTTTTGGGCCATCCTCTGATCAGATCGAGGACGAACTAATCAGAGGTTGCTTGAGAGTATCTGAGAAAAAGGTGCGGCCCATTGGGCCGCAGCTTTATTTGTGCCGGGAATTTTTAACAGCAATCGAGGTGTATTTAGCAAATGCTTTATCTTCGTGACGCTTGATAAGCGTAATCAGACCCACGCATATCACCAGCATCACTAGAGCGAACAATACCAAGGCTAACGGAGAATTCGCGAAAATAAAGTAAGCTGTTGCACCGTCCCATTGAGAAATAGATGTTCCCATTTGAAATTCCTCTCTATTTATACGTTGGCGAGTTTGTTTGGAACATCACTTTGACGCGTTGCCGGAACATTAGCCTCTGGGTAGGGTTTAGCCAAAAGCTCTACTTCATCAATGCCCAACTCTTCGACCGCTTCAGGCACGCGAAGCATATTCAATGTCTTCAACAACAGAGATATTCCGTAGCCCGGTATAAATCCGAGTAACACCATGACCAAGCCAGAGATCAGTTGCCCGGTGAAGCTAATGGGCGGCATGCCCTCGGCATTTGGTGTTCCTGTCGCGAAAACACCCACCATGATCACAGAGAAAATGCCCGCAAAACCGTGTACAGCAACCGCGCCAACGGCGTCATCAATGCCACATCGCTCAAGAAATTTAGCACTTTGGACACTCAGCACCCCGGCGACAACAGCGACAATAAAGGCCAACGCAGGATCGTAGAGGTCGAGTCCAGCGGCAACGGAAATGATGCCAACAAGACCACCGGACATTGTCCAAAACGGATCGCGAGTGGCGATGTAACAACCAATAATGCCACCGGCAAAACCCATCAGCGTATTGAACGCAAACGCGGAAAGATTGGTTGGCGTGTTGTAAATCGTCGTCCAACCGGTGTCTCCGGTATTGAAGATGATGCAGCCGCCCAAAAATCCAAAGAAGCCAAAAATAATCATCATCAGGCCGATCAATGTCATTGGCAGACTGTGCGGTGCGATGGTTTGCGCGATACCGTTAATAAATTTACCGGTGCGAGGGCCAAGGTTAATTAGCACGCCCAGGGTGAAGAATCCAGCTACCGCATGGACAACTCCAGCTGCGCCAACATCATGGTACCCGTATTTGGTCAACAACCAGCCTTCGCCATGCCACCCCCAAGCAGCGACCAAAATCCAAATGACACTACCCACCAAGATCGTGAGAATTAAAAACGCACTGACGCGAATCCGCTCGATAACCGCTCCGGATAATATTGATCCAGTAGTTGCGCCAAAAAGCGCAAAGGCCGCCCAGAATACTCCGGTGCCCATCTCATCCAGCTTGGGTCCCATGCTGGTCGACCAAGGTAACGCCTCTGCCACAGATGAAGGCACAATCCCGCTTGGGAAAGACAGGTATATCCACCAACCCACCAAGTAAAAAGCGGGAATAATCATAGCGAGCGCCAGAATATTTTTTATTCCGGCGGCTAAGGCATTCTTGCCCCGGGAGGCGCCCATTTCGTAGGCCAAAAACCCAGCATGGATCATGATCATCAATGCTGTGCACCACCAGTAAAATACTTCCATATTCATGGTTTGGTGCATTTCAATGACCGCTTGTTGCGATTGCACCATCTCACTAAGTTGCTCTAGGCTCAAATTCTCTTGATTCATTGCACCTACCTCGGATTAGTACGGGTCGCCCGTTAAGAATTAGGGATCAGATCCAGCCAGCGATTCACCACCTGATGCGCAAAACGCTGCTGATCGGACTGATAACGCTCAAAGTCGAGCATGACTTGTTGGTAAATCTCGCTCACGGTTGCGGGCGAATGATTGGGATTACCGATCAGTTCGCGCTCAGTCCAGGTTGTTACTATGTTGGGATTCACCTCGAAGTGGCATTGAAAACCGTAGGTGCTCTCGCCCAATCTAAACGCTTGGTGACGAATGGCTTCTCCGGTGAGTAACAATGAGGCATCTACAGGTAATTCAAAGGTATCCGAATGCATCTCAAAGATTGTCGGAGTGAAATCCAATCCCTCCAGTAGCGGATCAGTCTCGGCGGCTTGGGTTGGCGTTAGCGGTGTAAATCCATATTCTAAAAACCCTTGCGCAAATACCTTGGCGCCAAACGCGTAGGCGATGGCCTGCGATCCAAGACACGAGCCTAGAATCGGCTTGTTAAGCTTGTGAAACGCCAGAATGCATTGTGCCAGTGAATCAAAATACGGTTTTAAGGCGCGGTCATGAACACTGACCTCACCGCCAAAGACAATCAGTGCATCGTAGTCATCCGGCGCGGGCATCGGGTGATTTTGGCGCCGGTAATGCCAGATTAACGCTGCTCCTCGCTCCGCCACGACTGCACCGATGGCACCTGACTCCACAGGGCCATCCATGCTTCCAGCCATAATGGCCGCGATCTTCATCAGAACACTCCCTTTTCTAAGAAATCGTCTAGACCCGGCGTTCGGTAACCGTCCTCTCGATAGGTGATTGGGAAGTAGCTTTCATCGACCTCATTTGAGCCAAACTTTTTGTACTTACCGTAAATTGGCCCATTACCAATGGTCATCAAATTGGGGTTGAATTCGATGTCGGACTGGAAGCAATGCATCGCTAGAGCCCGGCGAGGAACGTCGGCTTTATTGATTCGCGACCCGTGCCACAACCAACCATCATGGAAAGCGCCACCACCGGGAGGCACCACCACCGGCACAAGCTCCAACTCAAAGCCGTGACGCTCGGCCCATTCACGAACCTCTTTCAGATCGTCTTCGGGTCCGTGAAACTGCATAATGGGTTTTGCTTCACCCCAGGTGTGGGAACCTTTGATGTATACCAAGGTGCCACCTTCAGCGGTTGTTTGATCGAGCGCAATCCAGCAGCTCACTAAAGCGGGCTTATCGATCCATAGTGAGTACATACTATCTTGATGAAAACCTATAGATCGGCCTCCAACCGGCTTCCACAACAGGTTATCAATCATCAGACGCGTTCCGGTCCAACCGCCAAGTTGGGCACAGAATCGACCCATCTGCTCACTGAGTACTTGTCGCGCTACGGTTAAATCCGACTTCCACGCGTTACAGATTTGCTTGGTGTAAGGCGGATCACCAACCGGTAAATTAACCTCATCGGGCTTGATGCCGGTTAGATACTCTCCCTCATTGAATATCGCCTCAAAACGATTGCGAATCTCTATGGCGTGCTCTGGCTCAATAATTTTATCGACGATTAAAAATCCGTCTTTTTTAAATTGTGCGACTTGCGCATCGGTAAGTGCTTTCATGGTCTTGACCTCAATAAAATTCGAGATAGCGATTAAGTTCCCACTCTGAAACGTGTCGGTGATATTCTTGCCATTCGGTACGCTTGATGGCTATGAAGGCGTTGATCAGCTCAGGACCTAAGGCTTCTTGCAGCACTAAGTCACTGGCAAGCTCGTCCAATGCGTCGTTTAGGGTTTCTGGCAGGCGCTCAACGCCCAACTCATCAACCTGCGCGTGGGTGAGTGTGAAAAAGTTGGTGTTGATTGGTTTGCTGGGTGTTAATTCTTGTTCAATACCGTGCAGACCGGCGGCGATGATTGCGGCGGTGGCCAAGTAGGCGTTCATGCTGCTGTCGCCAATTCGAATCTCAATGCGTCCGTAGGGAATTCGCAGCATGGCCGATCGGTTATTGTCTCCGTAAGCGATGTATACCGGGGCCCAGCTGGGTCGTTCGGGCGTGCCAGACACTAAACGCTTATAAGAATTGACCGAAGGGCACAGTAGGGCGGTGAGTGCTTTAGCGTGGAGAGTAACGCCCGCTAAAAACTGATAGGCAAGCTTTGATAATCCCATTCCATTTGGGTCATTGGCGTCGTGGAATAGGTTAGTGCCGAGCTCATCTTGCATGGAGCAGTGCACATGCATGCCATTACCGGTGGTGGTTGACGATAACTTAGGTAGAAAGCTGCAAATCGCGCCATTTCGATGGGCAATTTCTTTGGCGCTCATTTTAAAAAGCTGAATATTATCGGCGGTTTTAAGCGCTTCGTCGTAGTCAAAGTTCAGCTCAAATTGACCGTTGGCGTCTTCGTGATCGATTTGGTAGACCTTAAGACCGGTAGCCTCCAAGGACTGATGGAGCGCCTCTAAAAAGGCGGTATTGCGAGTGATACCTTGATAATCGTATGTGGGCTTTGCCAGTGTGTCCGAACTGTCGAAGGGAACCACCTGATCATTGTCGTCGCGCTTAACCAGATAAAACTCAGGTTCAAGCCCGGTCATAAACGCCCAGCCGCGCTCTTTAAGACGGTCGGTTTGTTTCAATAAAACGTTTCTGCAATCAAGCGGATAATCTTTATCGGCAACTTGGCCACGACCACGAATCACCGCGTAACCCGGCAACCAAGTGAGCAGTGTTAGGGTGCTTAAATCACCAACCAACATGTATTCGGGATCTTGCGGGCTGATGGTAAAGCCTTGCACTGCCGCACCGGCAAATCCGGCACCGGTAGTTAGCAAGCTCTCTAAACAATGCGCTGGTACGCATTTGCTTTTGATACCACCGTGAATATCAACAAACTGCGCCAGCAAATATTGAACGTTGTGCTCTGCTAGAAACGCTTGCGCAGCCGCCAGAGCATTTTCTTCGGGGCATTGCCACTGTGTGGATTTTGGAGTGTTTCGAGACATGGTTTTCATCTCCGTATTGGGATGAATCCAGTCTGTCAAATAGAGCGGGGGTTTGCGTTGACGGCTAAAACCGATTCGTTGACATTTCGCGCCATCGACGCAACACCTATGGGCACAACGTCCGTGGGCAGAACCCTATGCGTCTCGCCATTGGCTGGGATTTACGCCCTTCCAACGTAAAAAGGCACGTGTAAACGCACTTACTTCTGAATAACCCAACCGGTAGGCTATTTCAGAAATGGTTAACGTGTTGTAGGTCAGATAATAGGTGGCTAGGTCTTCGCGAACGGTTTCGGTCAAAATTTTAAAGGAGGTATTTTCTTCTTTGAGACGGCGTTGTAGCGACCGAATGGGCAGATTAAGTCTCTCTGCAACCTGCTCGATGCTGACCTCGCCTGAAGGCAAGCACTCAATTATCTCGTTTTTAACCCGTTTGGTTAGGCTAATAGGTGCCAGAGGTCGTCCTGCCATATCTTGAAGCATGCCCAGCAACACGCCATTGAGCATTGAATCGGCTTTACTCATGGGCGTATCTAAGCAGGATTCGCGAAAACGAATGACATTGCGTGTCTGTTGGAAGCGAACATCACAGGCGAAGGCATCTCGATGCGGCCTTGCATCCACAAGCGCCGGGTGTTGAAAATCAACGCCCAGTGGCGCCCAAGATTCACCCATGGCACTTTTTACGACGTTATTGAGCATTCCTAACGTCAATTCGGCATCTTGTCGTCGATCTAAAATATCACCGTCGAGCAATCGGTACTCAAGCTCACAAATTCCTTTACGAACGTCCAATTGCAGTACGCTGTTGCGTTGGAATACAGGAAAGTAGGTCTGCATACCGTCTAAGGCGTCTCGTAAAGTCGCCGCGGTCGTTGCATAAAACCCAAATGCACCCAATCCATCGGGTTGAAATTGCTCGCCAAACCATAAACCAAAGTGTTCATTGCCCGTAGACTTTGCCGCCTCATGCATGGACAAAATGTACTGGCTCAGCGAAATATGGCGATTAGGTTGTTTGTATAGGTCGGGGGCTAAGCCTGAACGCGCCAATACTTGCTCGCTTTTACCACCTTGGATATCGATAAACCTATCCAAGCCAACGGTTACCGAGGCAATAACACTGGATGCGTTTTGTTTTTGCGATGAAACTTGCAATGAATTGATCATGACCAGACCCCCATTAGGATAATCTCTGATCAGCAATAAGGGTACCACTCTCGGAAAAACCGATAACCTATTGAATCATATTGATTTTTTATAGAGATTCAGTGCTAGTGCTGTTTTATAGTGCACTAAAATGCGTCGTTGGCGCACGACGATACATTAAGAAGTTATAAACACCTCTACAGAACTTTGATTTGCTGCCATAAAAAAAGCCGCATGCCAATCTCCATGACACGCGGCTTTTTAGGGGTGCGTTTTAAAAAATTGAAGCTTACTGAACGGTTACAGTGGTTACAAAACCAACCGAGGCGGGGTAGCGCACCAAGCTGGTTGTTACACTATCTCTGACCGTGGTTTGCACCTGCGCAGTATCTCCTGCTGAACCGACAATTTCAAAAATCAGATTCACCAAAGGCACTGAGGCTGTCGGGGATGTAAGCGAAGTCTGATTCGACACCACAATCGCGTAGTTACCGTCGTTATTTTGGTGGCTACTGAACAGACCACTAAAATCTCCATCCGCGGCGGTAATATCCACCAGCGATAAAACCGCAGGATCAAAACTCACTTCAAACTCAACACCACCCATAGGATCTGCACCCGCAAAGAATACAGCAGGAAGCGTAAGTTGTTGGCCGGCAGAGACAGTGACATTGTTTTCGTCAAAAAACACATCACCAATAAACTGTGCGTTGGCGCCTTGCCAACAACACAGTAGAACCATTGCCATTAATATTTTTGAAAATTTCATTAGTTTGGCTCTCCTACGCGGATGGTTATGCTAAGCGTCTCGCCCTGATTTAGACCTGCGGTACTAATTTCGGTTGATCCATCAAAACGAATTCTTGTGCGATCTACGGGATCGTTAACAATGACCTCATTTGCGTCAAAGATGACGACGATAATGGTACCGCCAAACATTGCTGATGCACGGCCAACAAACTCAAGCTCGTTAATGCCAAACGGCAGTTGGTAAGTGTTCTCAAGCAATACGTTTGGATCTTCGGCAATCACGGTAGACTCGCCATTGATACGAAGCTCAAAGATATCATCTTTGATCGACCCGTTATCGCCAAAGCGAATTCGAATCGGCATAACTCCACAGGTAATCTCCACCGATTTTTGCTGCACAAGATCGCGAATTTGTACCTGCCCATTCACATCGGCGAATTGAACAAAATTAGCATCTCCGGGCGCAAAACAGCCAAAGTCTGCTTGATCAGGTGCGGTCACCGATAGATCACCACCAACCGCCGAATTAGCGTCAAAAATTCGTGTGGCATCTAAGGTAATACTTTGATCAATAAACAGAGCCAGATACTGAGAGCCCACATCCGACAGGATTCCAGTGACTTCTGCCGCAGAGGTTGGTTGACCAGTAACAGCCGAGACCTGGCTGGTTAGCAATGCCAGTAAATCGTTACCGAGCAAATCCAACAAATCTACAAGAGCACCGTTTGAGGCTCGACCTGCTAGCAAATTACTGATGACTTGATCGGCAAGAATTGCCTGCAATTCAACATCACCGGTGCCAGAAATCATCTGAGCATCCACAAAGCGTCGAACGGTCTCGCCACCAGTGACATCCAACTGCGGAGTAATTTGCGAGCGTTGACCCACCATTTGCTCGGTTGGGTTCGCCAGTAAACGCAGGCGCAATTCGGTATCACTGAACAAGTCGGCAATGGTTGATGCGAAAGCAAGTTCGGAGGTAACCACCGGACACTGCTCCGTCCAAGCGGCAACGGCATCGGCCGGTAGGCTTTCTGACAGCACCGAAACCTCTAGGGCATCGCAGCTCAAACCAATCAAGGTAGTCGCAGCGCGAGTTAGATCAAAGGTGTCTTGCAAATGACACAACGATGGAACTGTTTCACTGCACACGTCTAACAAACCGCTTGGATTTACCGACGTGCCGTTGGTAATGGCTTCATCTGTGGTACTTAATAGACTGCGGAATGCGTCTAAACCATTTGCATACAATGCCTGTTGGAGCACGGCCGCCAGCGGCGAATCGTTATTATCGATTAGCAGTAATCGGAATTGATCAAAGGTTGTCGATAGATTTGCACGACCGACCGTCAAAGACGCACCCAATACAGCAGAGTTTTGACCAGTAACGCTCAGGTCAGATAGCAATGCATCCAGCGATAATTGTTGCAACTCGAAGGCTCGCTCGAACTCATTCAAGAAATCCATTACGTCGATGGTCGCATCTGAAGGTGGCAATGGCTGCTCACCGAGCTCAACGGTAAAGGTATCCGACAGGATATTGCCACCGCTTTGAACATCTACCTGCACGCTTGCGGTTACGCCCGCCAGGCTGGCCTCAGCCGGAATGGTGAAGTACACGTAACCTTGAGCAAATTGCGTGATCGATTGCGCGGCAAAACCATTGACGGTAATCGCTAACGAATCGAGCGGCGCTACCAAGTTTGGCGAAATAACCAGAGCGCTACCGCCCGGGATATTTTGTGGTGGTGAAATAAAGCGCGCGATAAAGTCTTGCGAGGCGACAATACTGCACAGTAATTCAACGTCAACAAGATCGAAATCGGCGTCTAGATCGATATTCGCGGCGATTGCCTCATCGCGATCGGCTGCGTCTCGCAAACCACCAAAGCGCTGGGTTGCCAAAACAACGTCCACCAAATCGATTTGACCGTCGCCGTTCAGATCACCAATGGTTGGGAAGCCAAACTCCTCTGGGAAAGGCTGACCTGAATTGCTGATCACTACCGATAATTGATCGGTAACAATCACATCATCACCAACAAAAACCTGCGCGGTGACTTGTACCGTTTCTTCGGTGGCAAAGCTGAAGCTCGCCGAAGGTGTGCCGGTATCGGTAAAGGTGAAGCTTTGACCATCACTGGTTGTAAACACCACGCGATCGAAGTTGGCATTTATCGGCGCCACTGTGGCAACAAAGTTTAACGTTTGGCCAGTAACAGCAATAGAAATAGGCGCATTCAGAGCCACAAACTCAGGTAGCTGTTCCATAGCTACGATACTGATTGGCGTTGTTATGAACGACTGGAAGCCAGAGAATACTTCTGCGGTTACGGTGAAATTGCCAACCGCATTAAAGACAATATTGGTTGAATCACCGACTACACCGGTAACAGTATCAACAACGTCACCGTTACCGTCTGCGATGGTAAATACCACTCGATCAATCGGGCTGGTTTGTGGCGTGATGGTCACATCAAAGCTCAATGCTTCGCCCAAAATCACTTCGCTGGCAGAGCTGGTCACCGTTGCCGAAATAGGCTCTGCAATGGTGATACTTGAGTTGGTTTCTATAACTTCGTCACCAATAAACACGCGAGTGGTTACATCAAAATCGCCCGCAGTATTAAAGGTGATGTTGGTGGCAGCGCCAGTGGTGTTACCCGCAATAGGAGTCGCTAGGCCAGAGACCACATATTCAATACGTGTTACTAAATCTAGGGCTTCCGCCGGAGTTAACGCCGTGGTAAACGCTACTTCGCCGCCGGTTAGTGCTTCGGTTGGTGCTGTGACAGTGACTTCCGGTAAATTCGCGTTAACACTGAAGCTGCCCGCGTCGATTACCTCGTTACCAATAAGCACCTGAGCAGACACTGTAAAGGCACCAGAAACTGGGAAATCTAGGTTAAATGGACTGCCGTCTACTGGGCCGTTTACCACACGATCTGCAATCGCTGGATCATCGCTCGTAATGGTGTAGACGATGCTATCGGCGACCGTACCTTGTGGCGATAAGCCAACGGAGACTGGCACGCTGTCACCCACAATAATAGTGGCAGGCGCAAATGTGGTGGTAATCGCAGGCAAGGATACAGCCACTGCAATTGGATCACTGACGGTGGTTTCGCCATTCACGGTAACTTCACCAACAACGCTAAAGTTGCCCGCGCTTGGGAAATTAATATTAATCGGCGAGCCATCAAGCGGTGCGTTCACAACCTGTTCTGCGCCGGTATCGGTGTTGGTTACGTGGTAAATAAATGCCGATGCGTTAGTGCCAACCGGTTGAATATCCGCCGAGAACGACAGCGGTGAATTAACAACCGTTGAGTTCGCTGAGCTGATTAAATCAACACTAACTGGATTTGCAACAGTAATTGAAGACACATCTTCAATTACCTCGTCACCTACAAAAACGCGGGTAGTGACGGTAAAAGTACCCGCAGCAGGGAAGGTGATATCGGTTGCGGTGCCATCAGTTGTACCTTCTACCGTGCGCTCAACACCGTTTTCGGTGATGACATATTGCACACGGTCAACCAACGCCAGCGCTTCGCTTGGCGATACCGTGGTGGTGTAAGCAACAGGTTGGCCGGTTAATACTTGTACTGGCGCCGTAACCGTAACCTCTGGTAAGGCTGCATCAACACTAAATTCACCGGCGTCGATCACTTCGTTACCAATAAAGACTTGCGCAGTTACGGTGAAACCACCCGCTCTTGGGAAATCTAATTCGAATGGGCTGCCATCGACGGGGCCTTCAATCACACGATTAGCAATCGCCGGATCGCTGCTTGTGACGGTATAAACAATACGATCGGCAAGGGTACCCTGTGGTGTTAGCTCAATGGCAACCGGAACGGAACCGCCCACTAAAACCCCACCCGAGGGGAAGTTAGTCTGTAGCGTTGGCAAGGTTGCCGTAACGGTAACAGGCGAACTGGTTGTCACTTCACCATTAACGGTTACTTCACCAACCACGGTAAACTCACCAGCGTTAGGGAAGGTAATCTCGAAAGCGCTACCATCCACCGGAGCAGTAATGATTTGCTCTTCACCGGTAGCCGCATTAGTGACTCGATAAACAACACTGTCGGCAACAGTGCCTTCGGGCTGAATATTTGCGGTAAAACTGAGCGCTCCGCCAACCACAGTCTCGGTTGCAGAACCGGTAATCGTGGTGCTAACCGGCACAGCCACATCAACCACAATTTCTTCGGTAAGAACTTCTTCGCCAATAAATACTTGAGCAACAATCGAAAACTGACCCGGATTGGCGAAGCTAATTTCGGTTGCGGTGCCTTGGGCATTACCGGCAACCACACGCTCAACGCCGTTTTCAGTAATTACGTATCGAACTTCGGTAATGAGGTCTGCAGATTCAAGGGGAGTAAAGCTTGATGTGTACAGCAGCGTTTGGCCAATCAAGGCATTGGTAGGCCCAGTAAGGGTCACGGTCGGCAATGTTGATGAGACAGTAAACTCGCCAGCATCGATAATTTCATTGCCAATAAATATTTGCGCGCTAACAGTAAACTCGCCTGCGGTTTGAAACTCCAGATCGGCAACACTGCCATCAACGGGACCTTCAACTTCTATTGGCGCAACCGTTGGATCGCTGCTGGTAATGGTGTAAACCACCCGATCTGGCACCGTACCTTGGGGTTCTATCTGAATAGAAGCCGGTACCGTTTGGCTAACCAAAATATTGCTGGCCGTAAAATCTGTAGTAAACGTAGGAAGCTCAACAGTGACAGATACCGATTCACTTAAAAAGGTATCGCCGCCCACCGAGATTTCGCTAACAACCGTAAATGTACCGGCATCAAGAAAATCAACCGCAAATGGACTGCCATCTACCGGCGCTTCAACTTCACGCTCTTCTCCGGTTTCGGTATTGGTAATGCGATAAATAACGCTTTCAGCAATTGTGCCGTCAGGCTGGATATTGGCTTCAAAAATAAGCGGACTGCCAACAATAGACTCAACAGCGCTTGGAATAATCTCAACCGTCGTTGGAGTTTGAACCTCAAAGGTAAAGTCGTCGGCAGCAACAACCACTCCATTTACAAACGCTTCCGCTCTTACCCTAACCGGGCCGGCGTTGGTAAAATTAAATTGCGCGTTGACTCCTTCAACAACTTCGGTGCCTTGGCTGGTCGTTGCTGTAAATACAACACGATCAACTTGAGTATCGATAGGAGAAAATAGGGCAGAAAAAACCACAGGCTCGCCTGCAAAGATTTCGGGACTTGCAGATTCAATTTGCAGAGCAATAGGCTGGGTTACAACAACCGTAGATTGCGCCGAAGCAACGACTTCTCCGCCAGAGATAACGCGCACCGTCACCGAAAAGGTACCGGCTTGATCAAAACTAATTTCTGCCGGGCTACCTTGAATGGTGCGACCATCGCTGGTGACAAACTCAATGCGATCTACATTCGCATTTGCCGGAAAAACTTCAACTGAAAATGAGAAGGGATCACCAACTTCGCCGGTTTGCGCACTACTGGTTATCTCGGCCGATACGCCGTTGGGCGTTTCTGTTGGATCGGTAGGATCACCGTCGTCGCCGTCACCTTCGCCACCGGTGCCACCATCGCCTGAACCGCCGCCACCATTATCGGGTGTTTCACCCGAGCCGCCGCCGTGAATAGATTGATCAACATTGGGGCCATCAGAACAGGCAGCCAATAAAGCAATTAAGGCTGCAATTATAAAGTGGTTGGTTTTCATTGAATTTCCCTATTTTCGTTGCAAGACAACGCACAAACTACTTTTTGTTTTGTTCCTAAAAATCCTTTCCCTATACCAATAGGGTTTATAAACAAGGAGCAAATTCGTGGAATGCGATTTATTGTGCGACCGAAGCTGCTTAAGGTTTTATAACCTTTAGATTTAAAATTTCGCAAAGATTATATTTTCAACTAATAACACTCTCAACTGAATTATTAGAATTGTTCGTTTTTCTGTACTAAACGATATAAGCATTCTCTTACAAGATAACGCTTTTTTATTGTTTGCTAATATTTATACGTAAAAAAAAATGTAAAAGTTGAATGGTCACAACAAACAAACCTGACCTTAACCGATTATTTTTCAGGTATTAATCAATTTCGCCTTACACAGATAAAACACACCTGTATTAAGAATTCAAAAAGACACAAAAATAAAAACGTATTTAGGCGGCGACTTAGAATCAACATTAAAAACAAAAGGAAACTCTGATTAACCTAGAGTTTCCAGCGACACAAGGATGTGTCGCCAATTTCAAGAACGGTAAGTGATTGAAATTGTGAAGAAATTGGAAATCGCATTTTCAATTTCTGCCCTCTGATTAAATCAGGGATGAGTTAATCAGAGGTTCCAAAAGCAAAATACACAGTCTAAAAACTACCGTTGAATGCAGCCTCAAGTCTACAACTGCACACGCACACCCGGCCTTACATCCTCCTAGACTCAGACCATTTCTGTAACGCTACGTAATTCCCATCACAGAGAAACCCTAAATTATCCCAGGATAAACAAGCAGTTTTTAGTATGCCAACGTCTAAAGAATGAAATCCATTACAACCAATTGCAACAACGTTATTTCTAAATCGAAAAACATCCACCGAAAAGCATTGCGACATTTTGATTGATTAATACAAATTCAATCGCATAGAAAAGCTCAACCTGAAAACATCAACTTAAGCGAAGAATCGCAAAAAGACGAACAACGATAGAAATGGAGCCAATCAATCTATATCTATCAGTAGAACGCAATTAACTTGTTTTACCGATCAATAAGATTAGAAGAATGACAATAGTGGGAGATCACCGCCTGAGGTACAAAATGTTAAGCGGAACAGAACAAACAATAACATCAAGTTCAAGAAACTGCGTTTTTTAAATTATATTTACGAGTACTTTTTTCGACAAATAATTTTCAATTCATCAACAAGGCGCAGCAAATTATTACACTAAAAAATTTTCTAATTAATTAAGCACTCAAAAATAATTTTAAGCATCAAAACATTTTTTATTTTAATCTGAAAATGCTGCCAAAAGCCGTTTTTCAAAAAAATATAGGAAACCCTGATTAAGCTAGAGTTTCCTGAATTACGAGGCTGGGTCGACAATTTCAAAAACCATGAGCGACAAAAATTACGAAAATTTGAAAACCGTATTTTCTACTTTTGTTCTCTGGTTAAATCATAGAGCAGTCAATCAGAGGCTCCTCTAACAATTAAAAAGCTCCCGCAGGCCCTGGAAATACCACCGGTGTTTCTGAACCATCTTTGGATACGGCGCTTACGCCAAAGAAGTAATTGTCGATAACAATATTTTTTAATTCGAAATTATTAACGTTTCCTACGTAGCGTGAATGTGTCCAAGTGGGTTCTGTGGTCAGTCGCCAATAGACTTTGTACCCGGCGAGATTTTTTGCGGTTTTTTTATCGGCTTCTTGCCATTGAATTTTTGTTGACGGTGACACAGCACCTTCGATGGCAACGCCCTGTGGAATTGGCGGTGCGGCTGCGATCCCAGCCATGGTGATGGCATTTAATGCGGTTAATTTCGCGGCGTAACCTGCGTTTACACCGTCAATGGTATCGCCATAAACAACGCCGTTTTCGGTGCGTAAGTCTTGATGCTGACGGTCGTAGTGTTCGTGGGTTTCCATAATACGCACGCCCGGAAAGCCTGCTTCGTTAAAGGGCCGGTGATGACCGCCGCGACGGAATCGGTCGAGGCGATACACCATCATAACGTTTAGATTAGCAATGTACTTTTCGCCTAAACTTTTTACGTATCGGGCAAGATTTCGAGACGGTGAATCAACTTCGCCACCGGTAAAGCGCCGTAAATTTGCTTCTTCGGGTGTTTCTACGGCGCGGGTGCCTTCGGAGAAGACTCGCACTGTTGAGTTATCAATAACTCCGTCTATGCCTTCAATATTCGAAATCATGTCGTTATTGAGTATGCCGACCAGTTGCCACTGTTGATCTTTTGCGTATTGCGCCACGATTTTGCCACCAAACAAACCTTGCTCTTCACCGGCAAGAGCCGCGTAGGCGATACTACCGGCAAACTTATATTGGCTGAGGACTCGCGCAGCCTCTAGCACACCGGCCACGCCCGAGGCGTTGTCGTTGGCGCCGGGGCTGATATCGGTTGCGTTCATAACATCGGAGACTCTGCTGTCGATATCTCCGCTCATCATTATCATGCGATTGGGATCAACAACACCTCGCTGAATAGCAACCACACTAACCACTTCTGTTTTGTTAGGAATTCGGGTTTCGCCTTCAACAAAATCAGACACATAATGAATTTCTAAACAACCACCGCAGGCTTTCGATATGGTCTCGAACTCTTGGTAAATCCAACTGCGCGCGGCACCAATACCTGTAGTTTTACTGGTGGTATCAGACAAGGTGTGGCGTGTGCCGAAGCCAACCAGTGTTTCTATGTCACTGTAAATACGATCGGCGCTAACCGCTTCGGCAATATCATAGAGTTTGGGCACTTCGCTTGGCGGTGGTACAAGCGCTTCACCGTGAGCACTTAACACCACGGTAGCCGATAACGCCGCAAAACTACGTCCCAAGTATCGCTTTAGCTGCTTCGCTAAAAAGGGATCGGTCGAATGATCTAAGATTGAAACGCCGCGCATACCGCTCTCCAAATTTGTGGATAAATTTAGAAATTAACGATTGCTTTACAAAAACCCTCATTGATTGCTGAGTCACCGTATTTTACCCGTGCGCACCAACAAACTCTCAGTACTGGCCTGCCTATGGATTATTAATATTCTGTTCTTGAATATTAACGGTATTTTTAATTCAAAGTTTTAGAAAATACCTGACATTATTTAGGTGATTTACGTCCATTTTACAAAATCACGTTGCGAATAAGATGTGTGAAATTTAAAGTAGCTTCGCGGTATAAGAGTTTATTTTTTGTACCCGACAAACTTATTGAAATAGGTTGTCGAACGCTTTAGTAACATATAAAAATCTTTGATTTCCTTATTTGTTAGATAATTAAAGATTAGAAATAAAGTTTTAATTTCGCTGTAATTTCGGAAAATTATCGATCTTGGGATTGATAGCATTGATAAAAGCAGTATTGAGTTTAATCGACTTTTATTTTGGGAATCCTTGATTTACTCCTCGCGATTTAATCTGATTTTCTGAAAATAAATTTGATTAAAATTAAGTTCATTTTTCTGTGTTTATATCTACTGCACCAATAAAAATACTTTGTTTGTTCATAAGCGCTCACAGCTACTAAAAAACGACTCTAAGAAACTTTGAAAAACGTATTATTCACGCAATCAGAATTTCTTTTATCACCTAAACCATAATTTAGGGAAGCTTTTTGGCATGGACAACGTAAGTAACCATCTTCGACTATCGCTTATGGCCGACATATTGGCGCTAAATTCGCAATCTACGCATCAAGAAAACGACAATATCTTAAATAAATTATTGACCTGCGTACGCAGTCATTTAAATATGGAAGTTGCTTTTATTTCTGAAATTAAAGACGGCTTTCGTATTTTTCGCTACGTAGACTGCGAGAAAAACTTTCAACCTATTACCATTGATGGCTTTGATAAACTCAAAAACTCTTATTGCCAAAGAGTTTTAGACGGTCGGCTGCCCGAATTAATTTTAAATGCTATTGATCACACAAGTGCGCTTGAGCTACCAGCAACCAACAAGTTACCCATTGGCGCCCACGTGAGTGTGCCACTGGTTTTTTCTGACGAATCCGTTTACGGCACCTTTTGTTGTTTTAGTCGAAAGCCAAACTATCAGTTAAATGCTCGCGATTTAGAAACCGTTCGCTTTTTATCGTATTGCGCTGCTTTAGTGTTGGAAAAAAATGTTAAACATGCCAACGATTTTGACTTTCGAAAAAACCAAATCAATGCCATCTTAGCTACGTTAGACTTTTATCCAGTCTTTCAGCCTATTTACTCTTTAACCGATCACAAACGGGTAGGTTTTGAGGCATTAACTCGATTTAATAATTTTAAGTTTTCTAGTCCAGACTTATGGTTTTCGCAGGCTAAAAATGTGGGATTATTGTCGCAACTAGAAACCGCTGCGATAGAAAAGTCGTTATTAAACTTTGGCGATAGTGAAGTTTTTGCCAAACGCGACAAATCGGAATATTTGTCATTAAATTTATCGCCAAGTACTTTATTGGAGAATCAAAACCAGTTTGATTATTTGCTTAACAGCAATCACAACGTTGTTATTGAGCTAACCGAGCACGATGTTATTGAAGACTATTTAGAAATAAATTCCATTTTAAAACCGTTGCGCGCACGCGGTGTTAAATTGGCAATTGATGACGTGGGCTCAGGTTATGCGTCGCTCAAACATATCTTAAAATTAAAACCCGACATTATAAAAATTGACCGTGAAATTATTCGCTCGATTCACGAAAATAGAGATGCCCAACTCCTTACACAGTCGTTGGTAGAATTTTCACACGCAATGGATTATCAGGTAATTGCCGAAGGTATTGAAACTCAAGAAGAACTGAGCATGCTGAAGACATTGAATGTACACAGAGGGCAGGGATTTTTCTTGGGTATGCCGTTAAAAGAAATTGCTTAGTAGGCATGTGGCATTATTGATCTGCAAAGTACGAACGCGTTCGTTAAGATTCTCGTCTGCACAGCGTTGCGTTTAAAGAAGCATCACCAATTACAAAATTCAGTGATGCTTTTTCAATAATTACTGGCTAAAACATTCTTGCTGTACCAGCTTGTCAGCTTCTATTCGCACCGAGCAATTCAGCAATGCCGAACCGCCTTGGTTAAAATAAAACTCAATGGCAAAATGCACCGCTTGATCATCGATTTCTAGCGACTCCAAAAAAGCACCTTGTGAATCGGCAAAGGTGTATTTCTCGTCCCCGTATTCAAAGCCCGTTACTTCGAGCTTTTCTAACAGCGTTAAATCCGGTGTGGCGATACGCTCGATCACAATCTTAGGCTCAATTTCCATATTGTGGCGAAGCACGCGAATTAACTGATTGTTAACACGTTTTAGCTCAATTCCCCAAACGCTTAAAGGCACGTCGGAGCTTAAACCCGACGCGACGGGTTGCTGTGCGCAGGCCAACATCGGTAGTTGCAAAGCAAACACTGTTGCAAGTAACACTGATTTTTTAACAGGAAACACACCAAACGAACGATTTATCATCTTGCATTAGCCAAAAAACGAACACGACGATTAAAGCGATCTTGCGGAACATTTTGCCAACGACCGCGATCACCAATGAGATCTCTAAATTCTACCAAGTTATTGTTCACGGCAGGAGCCTGAATAAACCGACGTGCCGCGCCGGTGTAATCACCACGGAATTTTAAATCGACCAAGATATCCTTGATGGCTTGATGGGTAGTGTCCCAATCGAGCTGACCATAAAGATTGACCACGTCACTTTTGCCGGAGATTCGACGCACCTCAGACGCTTCGAGCTCGTAACTGATTTCGAACAATTTCAGTTGTGCAAGTGGTGTAATTTCGAAGTCTAGTAAGTCGTTATCAACGATAAATTGATCGGCTCGATTGCCTTGCAGAGTAACCGCGTTAACCAATACTTCGGTTTTGGTTTTATCGATGCCCGCAACCATAAAATCGGCGCGAACTTGACCTTTGGTTTTGGTCTTCATGTCATAACCTCGACCCAAGGTTAGACCGGAACTTGCCGATGGCACGTGTAATTTTCGACTGTGAAAGCGACCACCTTCTTGGCCTTCCGCCTCCCAAGTAACCGTTCCTATCGTAGGATTTACCAGAGGCTCTGGCGTAAATACGTTCGATAAAATCGTCGATAAAGTAGAAAAGGTGCGACCACCCGGATCAACACGTCCATCTGGACGCGCGCTGTTCAATCGCACTCTCTGAAAGTCGCTGATGGCGACATTGAGTTGTTCTTTAACTTGATCAACCACCGGTATGGCAGCTTGATTGTTTTGACGTCGATAGACGTTGAGTAAGGCTGTAACTAGGCGCACATCGGCGGCATTATTACGGCCACCAACACCTACCGAACCTGAAATTCGAATAGTTGGCATCGCTTTCCCTCATCTTAGTAAGTCCGTCAAAACAACCTTTAAACGCGACGGAATAAACGATAGGGCGACTGCGATTTTCTTTTAACATGACATTTGGCATTTATAAAATCTAACTCAACATCTGCATTGTTTTTATTTAAATGTCTCATCAATAAACAACAAACCAGATGCATCTTATTAAAACTGCCCAAATTCAGAAAACCGGCAATCTACCCTTACTTGATCAAGAATTCTAGTTGTTTTGCAACCAACCCATTGATGACGGCGTTATCAAATTGAATATTTTTTACAGATGCAGGATCAAAACCTTCCCTTGTGAACTCCGTTGCGTTCAAAAAAGTGTAATTTAAATTAGCACCGGTCAAGTCCGAACCCATAAACAACACACCATCTAAATCTGCACCTTCAAGATTGGCGTTTTTGAGATTAGCGTTAAGCACCGACGAGTTGGATAAATTCGCTTTTATCAAATTAGCACCTTCAAAATTACAGCCATCCAAGTTGCAGTTTTTGAGTTGTACGCCGCTTAAATCTGCGCCTGAAAAATCCAAGTTCGATAAATCCAAAGAAATTAACACCTGATCTTTGTAGCGCGAAAAATTCTTGGTTTCACGCAACCTCGATAATTCTTTTTCGGTTAAATTACCGGAGACATAACGCTCTTCTTTCACAAAATCGGCATTATTGTGGTAACCACCACGCTCCCAAAAACCCAGTTGATCTTCTTTAATTAAACGAATTTCTTTCAACCATTTTAAGCTTTTGTAGAAATATTTAGACGGCGCAAAGGTACGTACCGGAAAACCGTGCTCCGCTGACAGCGGCTCGTTGTTGACCTCGTGAATGATCAAAACATCGTCGTTAAGGCAAACATCTAGCGGTAAACTGGTGTCGTGATCACGATCCGAATAGGCGATAAATTGCACAAATTTCGCCTCCGATTGCACACCTGCCAAGGCCAACACATCTTTCAGTGCTACTCCGGTGAAACTGTTACCCAACTTACTCCAGCGCGTTACACAGTGAATATCAAAATACCAAGTCTGATGACCAAGCTTCAAATAATCCTGCCAAGATAAGGTTAACGGGGAATCCACCAAACCCGTGATCTGCAACTGCCAGTTATCGTGCGTTAACTCAAAACCGGGACTGCTTTCTCCCACAACGGGGAATTTCTCGGTGATTTGCTGGCGGGGGGGAAGCTGGCTCATAAAAGAAAAGTACCGGATTGTATAAAGTTATCGTTAGCTCGGAGTAATTTGCCTAAATGACGTATTACCGTGTGTAACCTGTAATACATATTGGAACCTCTGATTAACTCATCCCTAATTTAATCAGAGGACAGAAATTGAAAATGCGATTTCCAATTTCTTCACAATTTCAATCACTTACTGTTCTTGAAATTGGCGACACATCCTTGTGTCGCGAGAAACTCTAAGTTAATCATAGTTTCCTATTCTATTATCTGACGAGATGTGAGATTTATAAGCATAAAATTCTATAAATATCAGCGATTTAAACATAGTTCTCTCATAACCAATCAGTCTTTAAACAATAACAATACTACGAACTAGCTCACGTAAACTACAGCATGTAACGTTAGAGTTCATAGCCCAAAACTAAAAGTAAATTGAAAAATGTGGAGAGAAGTATGACGGACAAAAAACGCGACATTACCGAAGTGAGCTTAGAAGAGATTTGCGAACTAGCCGTCCAGGCGGGTCAAGAAGCCGGAACAGAGAGCTTAAAAGCCGGATTAGAGGTCGTTTCTCAAGAATTAGAGACTGGCCGGTTCTATGTCGAAAAAATGGATAAGAGTGGTCAAATAATAAAGCGCTATGTAACAGAGGAAGAATTAGATAAAGAAATCGACGGGGGTAATATCAGTCATTATACCACTGCACACTGAAACAAGAGATTCATTTAAAACATTAAAATAATATCAGGAATAAATATGAATCCTCATCTTTACTTAAACACACCGCTAGCTAAAGCAGTGTTAAAATTTTTTAACAGAGCTGAAGAGGATTTTTCGAAAGAAAAATTACCACCTGGAAGCGTTAGAGCTTACCTTTTCGGCGGGTGCGCCATGCATATTTTGACGAATTCCCGCGGTAGTGGTGATATAGATGTTGAATTTACAGCAGCCCGCCACGTAAAAAATTCAGAACTGAAATTTAATGTTGCTCCAATTGCGTACAATATTAAACAAACAAAACTACGATTGTTATACGATAAAACATTTACGCCAACTCTTGGACCTCTTCACGAGGACTATCAAGACGATGCTATACAATTAGCCACCAGAATGCGGCCATCGCCACTTTGGTTATACGTTGTAACTCCTGCTGATTTAGCAGTTTCAAAACTAGGCCGCTTCGGTGACAGAGATATCGACGATATTCTTACTCTTATAAAACTAAAAAAACTTTCGATAGGGGAGTTTCTAGAAAGAGCTACTTCAGCGACAAATTATTACATTGGAAATACGTTAACAATTAAAGGTAATATTAATTATATTCTCAAACGAGCAGAGCAATTAAGGTTGTGCTAAATAAACACGATATTAATTTA
This sequence comes from uncultured Alteromonadales bacterium, assembly GCA_937864365.1. Taxonomy (GTDB): domain Bacteria; phylum Pseudomonadota; class Gammaproteobacteria; order Pseudomonadales; family Cellvibrionaceae; genus Sessilibacter. The sequence goes on from CALMJT010000121.1 coordinate 35,964, forward strand.
ACGTTATCTCGGATCGTTAAGTCCAAATTGGTTATTGCAGATCCCAATGATATGGTTTTACTAGCCCTTGCATTTTGGCATGAGGGATTTGTGCCTGATTTTGATTGGACGAAGGAACTTGATGAAGACGGCCAACACATTGTAGGTTACTTAACAGAGTTTTTTGCAGGTTTTAACGTATTATGTCATGAAGAGCGAGAACAACTACTACGCTTCGTTAATAAGCTGAAACCTCTCACACCAAAAAATATAGCACCCGATGAATATCGTGACGAACTAGCAACGGAATGGGGTCTTGAACACGATATAACACCTTATTTTGAATATCTATCTCACTACCAAACCCGTCACTACGATCATAAATCGGATTATATAAGACCTTCTTCTAACTTTGTTTTATAGGAAACTCCAATTAAACATAGGTTTTCTGAGGTATATCGGTGTGTTGCCACGATAAAAACTGTTAACAATTGAAAAACTGAAATCACATTGTCAATTTCTAACTCGCGACTAAATCATAAAGAAGTTAATCAGAGTTTATATATAGATAGCTTCGATCGCTCCTCAACTTACCAGCAACCAAACACCTACACCCACCATTAAACTGCCAGATATTCTATTTATTATGCGCACGTTTTCGGAATGGCCTAAAACTCTTTTTAACGCTTTGCCGCCGGTTGCGTATAAGCTCATGCATAAAAATTCAGACACCATAATAATGCCCACAATTACCATTAATTGTTGCGTCATGGATTTATTGATATCGATAAACGGCGGTAATAAAGACACCATAAACGCCCAGCCTTTTGGGTTGGCAATGGCGGTTAAGAATCCTTGGGTAATTAAATTCCAATTTGCGTTTGTATTTATATTCTCTGGTGAATCGCTGAGTGCTAAACGACCTTTGAATCGCCACATGGATACACCCAAATAAAACAGATACAAAGCGCCAACAATTTTTAAACCTGTGAATAGCCACGGAGAATTCAACATTACCGACGACACACCCAGCACCGCAGTTATCGCAACAATACCCACACCAATGACTTCACCCAACATCATCCATAGGGTTTTGCGGTAACCAATGCTCATACCCAAACTCAACGCTAGGGTCATGCACATACCCGGCGTGATGGATATAAATAAAATGGTGGGAATAAATATACTCAGTAATGCTGGGTTCATTCAAAACTACTCGAAATCAGAGATACTCAAGACGAATAAAAGGCGGTAATTGTCAGATTTTTGATTAGGTTAATCGATAAAAAACGGTAGTTTATTGCGAGAGCGTTAAGGGAGTTTTAATAAACACTTTTTTGAAGATTAGTGTGTATTTATTTTTCTTTAGTTCAATAGGTGATGGAACCTCTGAATATTTTTTAATATTTATTCAAAGATTCCTATCATTAATTCGCAAGCCTCTGATTTCGGATTAATTCACTCTGGATAAAGCCAAATAGCTTTTATTCAACCGTTACCGATTTCGCCAAATTACGTGGCTGATCCACGTCGGTACCTTTATTTACAGCAACATGATAAGCCAGTAACTGTAAGGGCAGGGTGTAGATGATCGGTGCAATGCTTTGTGGGCAGTGGGGAATATTGATGACGGTAGTTTGCTCATCGTTACGGAATCCGGCATTTTCATCGGCGAATACGTACAACTTGCCGCCGCGAGCGGCAACTTCTTCTAAATTGGATTTAATTTTTTCTAATAAATCGCCACTGGGCGCTACGGCAATGACTGGCATGTCGCTATCCACCAAGGCTAGCGGCCCGTGTTTTAATTCACCGGATGGATAGGCCTCGGCGTGAATGTAGGAAATTTCTTTTATTTTAAGGGCGCCTTCTAGCGCAATGGGGTACTGCACGCCGCGACCTAAAAATAAGCAGTGATGTTTTTCGGTGAAATGTTTACTGATGGTGGCGATAGTGTTGTTGAGTTGCAGCACCGCCGCACAGAAAACCGGAATATCCGTTAGGTTAGACACCAATTGTTTTTCGCGCTCTGCACTTAAGCGCGCGCGTCTGCCCAGGGCAATAACCAACAACTGCAAACCGATTAGCTGAGTGGTGAAAGCTTTTGTGGAGGCAACGCCGATTTCAACGCCTGCCTGAGTGATAAAAGCAAGATCGGACTGACGAACCAATTGGCTAGCGGCGACGTTACAAATGGCGAGAGTCGCTAAATAGTTGGCGTCTTTAGCTTCACTCAGTGCTGCTAAGGTATCTGCGGTTTGACCCGATTGTGAGATGGTCACAAATAGGGTGTTATCTTGCACGACGGGGTTTCGATATCTAAATTCGCTGGCAACTTCGACGTTGCAAGGAATTCCCGCCCAGTCTTCAAACCAATATTTAGCGACAAATCCGGCATGGTAGCTGGTACCACAGGCAACTATTTGCACCTGTTTTACTTGATCAAAGATGGTGGTGGCTTCAGAACCAAAGCTTTCTTCAAAAACGGTTTGATTACCAACGCGGCCAAGCAACGTATTTTTTAACGCTTTAGGCTGCTCAAAAATTTCTTTGAGCATGTAGTGACGGTAGGTGCCTTTATCAACAGACTCAACCGTGTCTCGACTGATTTCAATGTCGCGTTCTACGGATTTACCTTCTTTATTAAAGATTTCATAACCGGTTGTGGATACTCGCGCAACTTCGCCATCTTCAAGATATACAAAGCGATCGGTCACCTGACGAAGCGCTAACGGATCAGATGCCACGTAGTTTTCATCAATACCAACGCCAATGACTAATGGACTGTCTTTACGAGCTACGTACAGGTTATCTACATCTTGTTCACTGATACAAGCAAGACCATAGGCGCCTTTGAGTTCTTTAATGGCTTTTTGAATGGCTTCTAATAGGCTTGCGCTGGTTTGTTTGTGATAGTGAATAAGATGTGCAACAACTTCTGAGTCGGTTTGACTTATGAATTCATAACCTTCTTCGCGTAAGGTTTTTCTGAGCTCTTGGTAGTTTTCAATGATGCCGTTGTGAACTATGGCAATATCGTGACTTCTATGTGGGTGCGCGTTTACTTCTGTAGGTTTGCCGTGGGTCGCCCAACGAGTATGAGCAATACCTACATTACCTTGCTGGCGAGTATTTTCTAATTTGTCGGCAAGTTCTTGGACCTTGCCTACCGATTTACACAATTCCAGCGCTTGGCTTTCTTTATTGATTAAGCCAACACCGGCTGAATCATAACCACGATATTCAAGGCGACGTAGACCTTCAATCAAAATAGCATTTATCGTTCGGTTGGCGATGGCGCCGACAATTCCACACATAGTTATTCCGAGTAGTTCGTCTTTTTTATCGACATTTTATGAATTAAGTTACGATTTTTTTTTCGTCGGTCGTACCCAAGACGATTTGTGTACCTGTTCTGGGCGTGTTAACGCGAGCTGGTCTTTAGGTACGCTTTTGGTGATGGTTGATCCAGCGCCAATTGTGCTGCCACTTTCGATTTCAACGGGTGCCACCAAAGCTGTATTTGATCCCACAAAGACATCATCACCGATTTTGGTGAGATGCTTGTTCACACCGTCGTAGTTACAGGTGATGGTTCCGGCGCCAATGTTAGTGCCTTCGCCGATTTCGGCATCGCCAATGTAGCTTAGATGATTCACCTTGCTGCCAATGCCGATTTTTGATTTCTTAACCTCAACAAAGTTGCCAATTTTTGCGCCATTGGCCAACTCGGTGCCGGGGCGTAAACGTGCGTAGGGGCCAACGTCACAGCCATCGTTGATGACTACGTCTTCGAGATGAGAAAACGCCTTAATCACTACGCCTTTACCGATAACCGCATTTTTAATGACACAGTTTGATTCAATAACCGTGTTTTCGCCTAAGGTAACCTTGCCTTCAAATATACAATTCGCGTCGATACTTACACCATCGTCGCAGACCAGTTCTCCGCGCACATCAATGCGATTAGGGTCGAGTAGGTGCGTGCCTGATTCCAACAGTTTTTGCGCTTGGTTGTATTGATAATAGCGCTCAAGCTCCGCTTGCTGTAAGCGAGTATTCACTCCAAGCACTTCTTCTGGTGAATCCGGCTCAACTGTGCGGATATTTTTACCGTCTGCAACCGCCATGGCAATAAGGTCGGTGAGGTAATATTCACCTTGCCGATTGTTGTTTTCGAGTTTGGGCAAATATTTGACTAGGTCTTCGTTATTGACCGCCATGATACCGGTGTTGATTTCGTGAATGGCAAGCTGACCTGCGTCGGCATCTTTGTGTTCAACAATTGCGATGGCGTTGTCATCTCGATCACGCACAATGCGCCCATAACCTGTTGGGTCTTCCATATGAACAGTTAGCAGAGCTAGGCTGGTTTCATCGACAAGTTTGATAAGTTGTTGAAGCGTGGAGGCGGAAATTAGCGGAACGTCACCGTATAAAATCAAGCTTACACCCCAAGGTTGAATATCGGGCAATGCCATTTGTACAGCGTGGCCGGTACCCAGTTGCTGAGCCTGTTCAACAAAGTTGATTTCTCGATGCGACAAGGCTTCTTTAAGCTTGTCAGCTTGATGGCCGACCACCAAATGAACTCTGGCGTTATTTATGAAAGAAGCGCTATCGATTACATGCTCCACCATGGATTTGCCACCAATGGTATTTAATACCTTTGGTAATGAAGATTTCATGCGGGTGCCTTTACCGGCAGCAAGTACGATAACGTCGATCATAAAGCGGGTCTTTTCTTTGAAGGTGAGAAGGTGTGATTATGCCTGGTTTTGAACGTTGGCTGTAAAATCATCAGGCTTTGGCAGATACTAAATTGAATCGTTATTGGTTTGATTAGGTGAGATTGTATCGAAAAAGTGCTTATAGTGATTGGGTTTTAAATAAGTATTGTTTACCCGAAATACAAAAAGGCAGTAAAAACTGCCTTTTTAAGAATTCGTATTTTTAGTCAAAAATAAGTGTGTACTTATTAATGACCTAGATTTTTACGAATTGCTTGAAGTGTGCGAAGTTGCGCTGCCGCTTCTGCAAGTTGTGCGGTGGCTAAAGAATAGTCCAACTCAGAAGACTGAGTGCTTAACGCAGCTTCAGCATCTTTTTTGGCTTGCAAAGCTTTTGCTTCGTCAAGATCTTCGGCTCGCACGGCTGTGTCAGCTAAGACAATCATTACCGAGGGCTGTACTTCTAAGTAGCCGCCGGAAATATAATAAATCTCTTCTTCACCGCCTTGCTTGATGACACGAATAGGTCCAGGTTTGAGAGCAGTAAGCAATGGGGCGTGGCCGTAACCAATTCCCACATCACCTTCGCTGCCAGCAGCAACGATCATCTCTACAAGACCTGAAAAGATTGAGTCTTCAGCACTAACTATGTCGCAATGCACGGTCATAGCCATTGTATCGCCTCTTGGTGGTAGCAGGGCGCCGAAAATTCGACGCCGAGTTAAACTATCTTAAAAGCTAGAAGTAACCCTTGCGGATTACTTCATTTTGTTCGCTTTTTCGATTGCTTCGTCGATAGAACCTACCATGTAGAAAGCTTGTTCTGGCAAGTTATCGAATTCACCCGCAAGAATGCCTTTAAAACCACGAATAGTTTCTTTTAGTGTTACGTATTTACCAGGTGCACCGGTGAACACTTCTGCCACGTGGAAAGGTTGTGACAAGAAACGCTCGATTTTACGTGCACGAACAACGATTTGCTTATCTTCTTCAGAAAGCTCATCCATACCCAAGATGGCAATAATGTCTTTCAACTCTTTATAGCGTTGAAGAACAGTTTGCACACCACGGGCAGTTTCGTAGTGCTCATTACCGATGATCAAAGGATCTAACTGACGAGATGTAGAATCTAGTGGGTCAACCGCAGGGTAGATACCTTTAGCAGCGATGTCACGAGACAATACAACGGTTGAATCCAAGTGAGCAAACGTGGTTGCAGGGCTTGGGTCAGTCAAGTCATCCGCAGGAACGTATACGGCTTGAACCGAGGTAATTGATCCAGTTTTGGTAGAAGTAATACGTTCTTGAAGTACACCCATCTCTTCTGCAAGAGTTGGCTGGTAACCTACCGCAGAAGGCATACGACCTAGAAGAGCCGATACTTCGGTTCCCGCTAGGGTGTAACGGTAGATGTTATCAACGAACAACAGTACATCTTTACCTTCGTCACGGAATTTTTCCGCCATGGTAAGACCGGTCAAAGCTACGCGAAGACGGTTGCCTGGAGGCTCATTCATCTGGCCGTAAACCATCGCAACCTTGCCCAATACGTTGGACTCTTTCATCTCGTAGTAGAAGTCGTTACCTTCACGAGTACGCTCACCAACACCGGCGAATACAGACAAACCGCTGTGCTCTTTGGCGATGTTGTTGATCAATTCCATCATGTTTACGGTTTTACCAACACCAGCACCACCGAACAAACCTACTTTACCACCCTTGGCGAATGGACAAACTAGGTCGATAACTTTGATACCTGTTTCTAGCAATTCCGTTGAAGCTGCAAGCTCGTCATAGGCTGGCGCTTTACGGTGAATTGGCATACGTTCTTTTTCGCCAATTTCACCGGCTTCGTCGATTGGGTTGCCTAGAACATCCATGATTCGACCAAGTGTTTCGATACCAACTGGTACAGAAACTGGTGCGTGCGTGTTCTCAACTGCAAGACCACGGCTAACACCTTCGGACGAACCCATGGCGATTGTACGTACCACACCGTCACCTAGCTGTTGCTGTACTTCTAAGGTTAAACCTTTATTTGCAACAGTTAATGCGTCGTATACTTTAGGTACGGAATCGCGTGGAAATTCAACGTCGATAACGGCACCGATGATCTGCACAATGCGTCCGCTACTCATTTCCGATTCCTCTTAAAAATTTGAAATTAAAAAAGCGTTTATTTGGGCTCGCTGGGTTAAACCGCAGCCGCACCACCAACAATCTCTGAAAGCTCTTGAGTGATCGCAGCTTGACGCGCTTTGTTGTACACAAGCTGTAAACCTTCGATAAGATCACCCGCGTTGTCGGTCGCATTTTTCATTGCGATCATACGTGCCGCTTGCTCACAAGCTGCGTTTTCGACAACGGCCTGATAAACCTGAGACTCAACATAACGAGTCAAAAGTCCGTCAAGTAGCTCCTCAGCATCTGGTTCGTAGATGTAATCCCAGTGGTGTTTTAGCTCTTCGTTTTCTTCGGGTTCTAACGGTAGTAGTTGGCTTACAAATGGTTTTTGTACCATTGTGTTTACAAACTCGTTGCCAACCAAATATAGGCGGTCAATCTTTCCGTCGGAATAAGCATCCAACATGACTTTAACGCTACCAATTAGATCTGCGATGCTTGGCGCTTCACCTAGATCGCGAATTCTCGCAACCACGTTACCGCCAACACTTTTGAAGAAGCCGCTTGCTTTTGCACCAATCAATGCAAGATCAACAGCTACGCCTTTATCTGCCCATTCTTTGCTAGACAGGATCGCTTTTTTAAAGACGTTAATATTTAAGCCACCACAAAGGCCTCGATCACTGGAAACAATAATGTAACCAACTCGCTTCGCCTCACGCTCTACCATGTACATGTGCTTGTATTCGGGATTGGCATTTGCCAAGTGACCAACTACAGCTCGCATGCGCTGGGCGTAGGGTTTACCAGTTTCCATACGATCTTGAGCTTTACGCATTTTACTCGCCGCAACCATTTCCATTGCAGAAGTAATTTTTTGCGTGCCTTTAATACTGGCAATTTGTGTGCGTATCTCTTTTCCGACTGCCATAACTGGCCCTCGAATCGTATTTATGAATTACCACTGCTGCTCAAGCGAACTCAAGCAGCAGCTCCTGGCCTGATGATTACCAGGTTTGGGTTGCTTTAAAGCTTTCGATAGCTGCTTTGAAGGTCGCCGCGATATTGTCGTCGTAATTACCAGACGCAACGATTTGGCTCATCAATTCGCCGTGCTCAGATGCCATATAAGCAAGTAGAGCAGATTCGAAAGAACCAATCTTCGCAACAGCTACATCCTTCAAGTAACCTTCGTTAGCCGCGTACAACAACACACCCATTTCAGCAGTAGAAAGAGGTTGGAATTGCTTCTGCTTCATTAACTCGGTTACGCGCTCACCGTGGTCAAGCTGGGCTTTTGTCGCTTCATCAAGGTCAGAAGCGAACTGAGAGAACGCCGCCAATTCACGATATTGCGCAAGAGCAGTACGGATACCACCAGAAAGCTTTTTGATAATTTTGGTCTGTGCAGCACCACCCACACGAGATACCGAAATACCAGCGTTCATCGCAGGACGAACACCTGAGTTGAACAAGTCAGTTTCTAAGAAGATCTGACCATCGGTAATTGAGATCACGTTGGTTGGTACGAACGCAGATACGTCACCCGCTTGGGTTTCGATGATTGGTAACGCGGTTAGAGAACCGGTTTTACCTTTCACTTCACCATTGGTGAATTTCTCAACGTAGTCGGCGTTTACACGAGACGCACGCTCAAGTAAGCGTGAGTGCAAATAGAAAACGTCACCAGGGTAAGCTTCACGACCTGGAGGACGACGAAGTAGCAATGAAATTTGACGATAAGCCCAAGCTTGCTTGGTTAAGTCATCATAAATGATCAATGCGTCTTCACCGCGATCGCGGAAGTATTCACCCATAGTACAGCCGGCGAAAGGCGCCAAGAACTGCATGGATGCTGGATCAGAAGCGGTAGCAGCAACAACAATGGTGTGAGCCATTGCGCCGTGCTCTTCCAGTTTACGCACAACGGCGGCAACAGAAGATGCTTTTTGACCAACAGCAACGTAAATACATTTAATGCCAGTATTTTTTTGGTTGATGATGGCGTCAACAGCAATAGCGGTTTTACCTGTTTGACGGTCACCAATGATCAACTCACGCTGACCACGACCTACCGGTACCATCGCATCAACGGCTTTCAAACCCAATTGAACAGGTTGGTCAACACTTTGACGAGCGATTACACCCGGAGCGATTTTCTCAATCGCGTCGGTCATTTTAGTATTTAGTGGGCCTTTGCCGTCGATTGGGTTACCCAATGCGTCAACAACGCGACCTAATACTTCGTTACCAACCGGTACTTCTAGAATACGGCCGGTACATTTACACGTTTGTCCTTCGGCAACGCCTTGGTAGTCACCAAGAATTACCGCACCAACGGAATCTCGCTCAAGGTTAAGTGCCAAACCATAAACACCACCTTCAAACTCAATCATTTCACCGTACATTGCTTCCGCAAGACCGTGAATACGAATGATACCGTCGGTTACCGATACTACCGTGCCTTCGTTTTGGGCTTCGGTTTTAACATCAAGAGTTTCGATACGACTCTTGATGATTTCACTGATTTCTGAAGGGTTCAGTTGCTGCATGCTAGTTCCTACCCTAATGAATTAGGCGTTCATTGCTTCGGCGAGTTTGGCAAGCCGACCTTTGATGGATTGATCGATAACTGTATCACCGGCGCGAATTAACACACCGCCAATCAGGCTCGGATCCACCATACCTTGTACTTTTACTTCGCGACCAAGGTTGGTTTTTAATGCTTGCGCCAACTTATCTAGGGTTGCTTGTGGCAATTCGAAGGCGCTAGAAACGTCAACATCAACTGACTTTTCTAATTGCGCTTTAAATGCTTCGAACAGCTCCGAAATAAACGGAAGTAATCCAAGACGTTTGTTCGCCGCCAGATTGCGGATAAAGTTTTGACCTTTGTCGTCGATGGCATCGCCACAAACACCGACAAAAGCTTCGCCTTTTTGCGCTGCTGTTTGCGTGGGAGAAGCCAGCAATTTGGCTACGGTATCGGACTGCGATACTGCAGCTGCAACCGACAACATTTCTGCCCACTTGTCTAACGCTTTAGCTTCTTTTGCAAATTCAAAAGCAGCTTTCGCGTAGGGACGGGCAAGAGTCGTAAGTTCAGCCATAATCTCCTCGCTTATAGTTCAGCGGCCAACTTGTTCACCAATTCGGTGTTAGCGGCCTCGTTGATGTTTGCTTGCAACACTTTTTCAGCGCCGGCAATCGCCAGAGCAGCAACTTTTCCGCGCAATTCTTCTTTCGCACGGTTAACCATTTGCTCAACTTCTGCTTCAGCGGCGGTCTTAATACGACCAGCTTCGGCAGTAGCTTGTTGCTTAGCTTCATCAACAATTTGATTAGCGCGCTTGTTTGCTTGATCAAGAATCGAAGCAGCTTGTTCTTTTGCTTCGTGCAATTTCTTCGCAGCTTCTTTCTGAGCAAGCTCCAAATCTTTGTCTGCACGGTCAGCAGCTTCAAGACCGGCGGCGATTTTATCTTCGCGGTCTTTCATAACTTTGATCAACGCCGGCCAAACGTACTTCCAACAAAATGCTATGAAAATGAGGAAAGTAATCGACTGACCGATGAGTGTTAAGTTGATATTCATACCAACACCTCTTTGCTTAATGGATGAAAGGTTTTAAGCAAAATTGGCCATTAACCAGCCAAACCAGGTGCAACTACGAAGATAAGGTACATGCCGATACCAACACCGATCATTGGAACCGCATCCAATAAACCTGCCATAAGGAACATTTTACCTTGAAGTGCTGGGCCTTGTTCTGGTTGACGAGCAGAACCTTCAAGCAATTTACCGCCTAAAGAACCGAAACCGATCGCAGTGCCTAAAGCACCTAAACCGATCAATAGAGCTGCCGCTACGTAAACTAAACCTAAAGCTTCCATTGTTTTCTCCTACTTTTAAGTTTTTAAATTGAAAAATGTAAAACTGAAATCGTTATTGCTGCTATCTCGATGCTGCAAGCGCCGCTTGGCATCGAGATGATATAAATCTGATGGTCTTAACTTAGTGGTTTTCGCCGGTATCGTGTGCCATTGCCATATATACAGTGGTCAATACCATGAACACGAACGCTTGAAGAGTGATAACCAAGATATGGAATACCGCCCATGCCCACTGCAACACGCCACCAAATATGCCTAATACCAAACCGGCACCAAACATTAGCGCGATTAGGATGAAAATCATTTCACCGGCGTATAGGTTTCCGAACAATCGCAGACCCAGAGAAATTGGTTTGGCGATTAGAGATACGGTTTCCAAAATCAAGTTAATTGGGATTAGGAAAATATCGATATAGATTTTTCCAGAGTGGAATGGGTGTAGCGTCAATTCCTTGATAAAACCCATCAAACCTTTTTCTTTGATGCTAAAGAAAATCATCAAAGCAAATACGGTCAGCGCCATACCTAGGGTTGCGTTTGGATCTGTTGTTGGAACGACTTTAAAGAAAAGATGCTCATTACCAGTGACTTTTGCAGCGGCAACAGGCAACCAATCCACAGGGATAAGGTCCATTAAATTCATCATGAATACCCACGAGAAAATGGTCAAAGCCATAGGGGCAATCATGCGATTTTTATAATGGAAAATGTCTTCTACGGTGTTATTTACAAAGCTTACAACAAGCTCAACAAAGCTCTGTAAACCCGTTGGCTTACCAATGGTAGCTTTGGCAGCAACACGAGAAAAAATAAAGATAAATAGAGCACCTAGAACAATAGACCAACCAAGAGTATCAACGTGAATTGCGTTAAAACCCATAGCGGTGGCTTCTTCGCTACTGTGTGCGAAAGTCCATTCTGAGTGTTCTAAAACGTGAACCTGGCCGTGTTCGTCGTGACGTTCAAAGCCGGCAGGTAGCTTACCGTAGGTAAGGTTTTGAAGATGGTGCTGGATATATCCAGTCGAATCTTGAGCTTCGCTTGCCATGTTAATCTCACACCTAAAAAGTAAAAAATTCTGTTTTCCCTGAAGAATTTTCTATCCTTGAAAGAGTTCCATGGAAAATTCAGGGGTTCAGTGGGTTGCCTCAGCTACTTTTATTCATGATCAAGCGACTCACGATCGTGGTGCGACTACCAACTTGGAGGTAGTTATCCAATGAATAACAGTTGTGACAACAAAGGCACCGAACAGAGCCTGGCTGTGTAATGGCTTGACGAGCAAAAACACCAGCGCAAACCCAACGAGAGTGAGAGTAAATTTCCCCATCTCACCTCTATAAATACTGTGTAAGGCACTACCAACCTGACGCGAGCCCATAAAGCGAAACGCGTAGAAGGCGAAATAAACATTCGGCAAAACGACGAGCAATCCACCAAGCAATATCGAATATGCGATAACTTTGCTACTGAGCAAATAAGCTAAAACGGTGGTTGCAACCAGTAAAATAAGCTGAATAAAGCTTGCTTTAAAAACTGGTGGTCTTTGGATACTGCCTCGATTCATAAAACATCTAATGCGTTGGGTTTTTGTCAATAAAACCGCAAGTTATTTAAGAACCGGATGGTCAGCATTCGTAAATCTGACGTTAATTTTTTACCACTTAACCCTTAAAACACGCCCTAAATTTGTGCTTTTCACCACTGGGTTAAGAGCGGTGCGAATTATAGGGATAAATTGGGCGCGGTTCAACAAAGCTTCCGGATAATCCCACCAAAGTTGGTAGATATATTAAAGTATTAGAAAGGGTAATTTTCCAAACCTTTATTAATAATTGTAATAAAAAAAGTCTTCTCAGCGATTAAGTTCGGCCCGGATTTTTTTTGATAGCAAGTGGTTACTATCTTTAGAATGATTTTTATATAATGGTTTCTAAATTTTTATGACACGTGATCTATTATTTTGAAATTAATCAAGTAAATATTGAACGATTATTAAGTTTTACTTTATACGTTGAAATACACGACATATCTGTATTAAAAACATGCCCAAATTTGACGAAAATTTGGCAATTTTATGTCATTTTTTCTGCTTTATAGCCGTGCAACAGTCACCCAAAAGGCTATTTTTTCTGAATTCTCTGCACAGCTTTTGCTCGAAAATCTTTGATATCGGTTACACAACTCGATCAATTTGGAAGTTTTTTAACCATCTCAGATAATATCGGTAACATTGAATGGGCATAAATCGAAACCTCATGAGGTGTAAAAGCGGTTACTCTTACACCTGCGAATTATTCGATTAAATTCGCGAAGGGAATGTTAGATTGGTCGGTGAAAATCAAAAAAAATGGTGTCAGTCGTCGTTTTGATTAAAGCCAAGGTGAGCAAGAATTCCATCGAGTTCATCGAGGTTATTGTACTTGAGCACAAGCTTTCCTGCGCCTTTTGCCGAATGCACTACGTTTACGGGCACGCCTATTTTTTCGGAAAGTCCTTCTTCAAGCTTGTGTAAATCTGGAGTAATTTGGTTTTTTGGCTTGGGTTTTACGGTTTCTTCTTGAAGCTTTCTAACCAAAGCTTCGGTTTGTCTTACCGACAGTCCGCGGCCAATAACTTGGCTGGCAACGTCTTTTTGCTCAGCGTAGTTCAATGTTAATAAACAGCGTGCATGACCCATTTCTATGTCGCCGTTTTCAAGCATGCGCTTTACTTCGTCACTCAATGCTAGAAGTCGTAACAAATTGGTGACGGTCGTTCTGGATTTACCCACGGCCTGAGCAACTTCTTGATGAGTCAACTCAAATTCATCTTGCAGTCGTTTTAACGACATAGCTTCTTCCATGGGATTGAGATCTTCGCGTTGAATATTCTCAATCAATGCCATGGCGATGGCTGCATCATCGGCGACATCACGAATAATGGCCGGAACTTTCGCAATTTGTGCGAGCTGAGTAGCGCGCCAGCGTCTTTCACCGGCGATGATTTCGTACTTATCGTTACCAACCGGGCGCACTACGATCGGTTGCATGACACCTTGAGCTTTTATCGAATCCGCTAGTTCTTGCAACGCTTCGGGATTCATATCGCGTCGGGGTTGATACTTACCGCGCTGAATGAACTCTACCGGTAACTCAACGAATCTACCTTCTGGACCTGGATCGGAGGAAGTTACCGCCTCGATTGCAGCGCTGACACTTTCTGCTGATTTTTCGCTGGTGGACATTCCGCCCAATAATGCGTCCAGCCCACGGCCCAGACCTTTTCGTTTTGCTGCCATAGTTCTTGATTGTTGCCTAATAGATTACGTTAACGGAGTGTACTGATTTATTAAGACGCCTGAGCTGAGGCTTCGCTAGAGGCGTGCCGACGGAGCATTTCGCCGGCGAGAGCTAGGTATGCAATGGCGCCTTTTGATTGTCGATCGTAGGCCAATACCGGCAGACCATAACTTGGAGCCTCGGCAAGACGAACATTTCTTGGTATGCAGGTACGATACAGACGTTCACCAAAGTGCTCGGATAGTTGTGACGAAACATCGTTGGTTAAACTGTTACGCGGATCGTACATGGTACGTAAGATCCCCTCGATATACAGCTTAGGGTTAATAAATTCTTGAATTTGCTTAACTGTGCTTATTAGCGCCGAAAGCCCTTCCAGTGCGTAGTACTCGCATTGCATTGGAATAATGACACCGTCACAGGCCGCTAGGGCATTGACGGTAAGCATGTTCAGTGACGGTGGACAATCGATAAGAATATATTCGTACTGATTTTTCACCACGCTCAGGGCATTACGTAGCTTTTGCTCGCGATTATCTAAGCTCAGCAGTTCAACTTCTGCGGCGGTTAGATCACCGTTGGCTGGCAAAACGTCGTAGCCAGCTTGGCTCTTGACGATGGCTTCGTTAATGTCGGCCTGATCGGTAATAACGTCGTAGATCGATACTTCCAGCTCATTTTTTTGTACGCCCGAACCCATGGTGGCGTTGCCCTGGGGATCTAGATCGACCAGAAGTGTTCGTTTCTTGGTGGCATCCAACGACGCCGCCAAATTTACGCAAGTAGTGGTTTTACCTACGCCGCCTTTTTGATTGGTAATGGCGAAAACGCGATTCAAATTGATCACCTGTGACTGGTTCGGTTCGAATTAGAATGTTGCCCTATACAACTCGCAAAAGTTCTGGGCGAAGTTATCTGGGAAATTGTACATGACTGAGAAGGCTTTAGCGTGATGGATTCAGCAACCAACTTACAGATATTTAAGCGCCGTAGATTAACACCAATTTGCTGAAAATTACTCTAAATTCTCAGCATTTCGCGCGGCTATTCCTCGCCGTTAGATCGTTCCTCTCGACTTATTCTGTTGAGTTTTTAGTGATCGCCAGCAGATGGCGGCTCGCGTCGTCGTCGGGGAGGTGAATACTGAAGCTTTCTTTAACCACAAAACCCGCGGGCATTTCAGCGATTTCCTGCTCAGGATAAACGCCTTTCATTGCCCAAAAAACGCCCTTGTCATCTAAAAGCGTTTGGCAACCTTCGATCATATCTTTAAGGCTGGCAAATGCGCGACTGATGACAGCATTTAAGGGCTGCGCGGGTTGGTGTTTTTCGACTCGTTCGTTAAAGACCGACACATTGGTAAGTCCAAGTTCGATTTTCACTTGGGTTAGAAAGCGGGTTTTTTTACCGTTGCTATCGAGCAAACTCACTTGCCAGCCGGGGTTCATAATCGCCAGAGGAATTCCCGGTAAACCGCCGCCTGTACCCACATCAATGATGTGGTATTGCTCGGTTTTAGGCAAAAGCGGGCAGATGGATAAGCTGTCGATAATGTGACGATGAACGATGCCTTCTAGATCGCGAATCGCAGAAAGGTTATAGGCTTTGTTCCACTTGTGAAACAGCTCCACGTATTGCACGAGCATTGCCAATTGCTCGTCGGTAATTGGCAGCGCTAGACGATCGATCAGGACACTCAGTTTTTTTGCTAAGTCAGACATAAGTTCGAATTTACGCTTCGCTCAAATTTGCTTTTTGTAAGGCGCCACGTTTTTTCAAGTAAATCAATATCAGCGAAATGGCCGCCGGTGTAATGCCCGGTAGACGCGATGCTCTTGCCAAGGTTTCGGGTTTTGCATCACTGAGCTTTTGTTTTAATTCGTTAGAAAGCCCTTGCACGATGGAATAATCGAAGTCAGACGGAATCAAGGTGTTTTCATGTTGACGCAAACGCTCGATATCTTGGCTTTGGCGTTCGATATAACCGGAATACTTTGCCGCAATTTCTACTTGTTCACGTACTTGCTCGTCCACGGCGCCTTGACCTTTGAGATCGGCAATATCGTCGTAGCTCAGCTCTGGACGCTTTAACAGATCCAACAAACTGTATTCTCGGACTAACGGTGACCGCAGCTTTGATTCTATTACTTTCGCTTCGTCGCTGCCCGCTTGAATCCACGTAGTTTTAATACGCTGTTGCTCGCGCTCAACTTGTTCGCGTTTGTCACTGAATACCTGCCAGCGATGATCATCAACGAGACCTAATTTACGACCAATTTCGGTCAGACGGATATCTGCGTTGTCTTCGCGCAATAACAGGCGATATTCGGCGCGACTGGTGAACATTCGGTAAGGTTCACGAGTGCCAAGGCTGATTAGGTCGTCCATCATCACGCCCATGTAGGCTTCGTCGCGTCTTGGACACCAGGGCTCACGGCCTGTCACAGCCAAGGCGGCGTTTGCACCGGCTAACAAGCCTTGGGCGGCAGCTTCTTCGTAACCGGTCGTACCGTTGATTTGTCCGGCGAAAAACAACCCGTGAATGTAGCGGTTTTCGAGGTTGTATTTCAGCTCTCTAGGATCAAAAAAATCGTATTCGATGGCATAACCCGGACGCATGATGTGTGCGTTTTCAAAACCTTTGATGGATCGAACGGCTCGTTCCTGAATGTCGTAGGGCAGACTCGTGGAGATACCGTTGGGGTAGAGCTCGTGAGTGGTTAGGCCTTCGGGCTCGATAAAGATTTGGTGTGAATCTTTGTCGGCGAAGCGATTGATTTTGTCTTCAATCGACGGGCAATAGCGAGGTCCGACACCTTCGATCACGCCTGTGAACATGGGCGATCGGTCGAAGCCAGAACGAATAATATCGTGGGTGCGCTCGTTGGTGTGTGTGATCCAGCAACAAATTTGTTGTGGATGCTGGGATTGAGTACCCATAAACGACATCACCGGTGCGGGATTATCGCCCCACTGTTCTTCCAGGCCTTCAAAGTTAACACTTTTCGCATCAATTCGCGGCGGTGTACCGGTTTTTAATCGATCAACGCTGATCGGCAATTCTCGTAAACGATTGGCTAAACCGATGGATGGCGGATCTCCAGCACGACCACCGCTGTAATTTTCTAGACCGATATGAATTTTTCCGCCGAGGAAGGTACCCGCGGTCAGAACAACTGCATCGGCGTAAAACTTCACGCCCATTTGCGTAACAACACCAACAACCTTGTCGCCGTCAAGAATCAGGTCTTCAGCGGCCTGCTGAAAGATATCGAGATTGGCTTGGTTCTCAAGAATATTGCGAATGGCGGCCTTGTACAGTATGCGGTCTGCTTGGGCACGGGTCGCTCTTACCGCTGGACCTTTGCGGGCATTGAGTACCCGAAATTGAATACCGGCAAGATCGGTTGCCTTGGCCATGGCGCCACCTAGGGCATCAATTTCTTTAACCAGATGACTCTTGCCGATGCCGCCGATGGCCGGGTTACAGGACATTTGCCCCAAGGTTTCAACATTGTGCGTTAACAACAAAGTTGAGCAACCCATGCGCGCTGCTGCTAAGCAGGCTTCAGTTCCGGCGTGACCACCACCGATAACAATAACTTGGTAGCGCTTGTGCGCGTGTTGACTGTGTTCTGACATTGGGAATACCTACATCTTCACCCGCTGATAGGGGCAGACTCAAGGAAAGGGGGCGCAATTATATAGAGATGTTTGCGTTGGTCAATTCATCACCAAAAATAAATTCACTCTCAAATTAAATGAATTATGAATAATTTATATTTATATATAGAGATATATAGGATTGTTTTTGTTTATGTAATTAGCTGTACAGTTTTCTGGGTATAACTGGTATAAAAGTTAATAAAATCAATTTCTTAGGTAAATTTCAAGGTTGTAGAGAAGTTGTTGTTTTACAGCGGTTTTAAGTGCTAATTAGCTG
>CALMJT010000122.1 GCA_937864365.1 uncultured Alteromonadales bacterium
TTTTCTTCCATTAAATGCTGTAAATCAGCACGATTGCTGGCGCTGGTCCAAGTATTGACCGGCGTTAAGCCAATATAGATCTCAATGTTATTGACCGGCTCTGGATCGCCACCGATTTCTGGCCGCCCTACACGCGATAGAGCGTAACGAACTTCGGGAAATTCCAGCAATAAGGCTTCTAGCTTTGGCGCCACACTAAGTGCCGTTTGCAAACTGCTCGAAGGCGCGAGAGTAACTCGCAGGTTTATGGTGCCCTCTTCTAATTCTGGAACAAACTCGGTACCGAGTCGCGGAACCAGTAATAAAGACAGCAACAATAAAATTCCGGCGCATCCAGCAATTAAAAACTTTTTGCGAATCGCAAAATGCAAAGCGCGCTTATAAGCGTTTAACCCAGCGCCTAATTGTTGTTGCCAAAAACCCAGTGCGTTTTTATCGGTATTACTGTTTGAGGTACGATTACTTAAAGTACTCTCGCTGAGCTTTTTCGAGGAATCACTGAATAAAGAAAAACCGCTGAAAAAAGAAGAATGACTGAAAAAATAAGTCGCCAATGCCGGTGCAACAATTAAAGCAACCAATAAAGCGGATATCATGGCAAAAATAATGGTTTCCGCCATGGGTTCGAATAATTTCGCTTCAACACCTTCAAAACTAAACAGTGGTAAAAACACCACCAAAATAATTAGGGTCGCGAAAAATACCGAGCGTGCAACCTCACTGGTGGCGTTAAATACCGTTACCGAACTCTCTTCAGTTTGCTGAGTTTCTTCGTTGAGTTGCCGATGTTTGACGACATTTTCGATCACCACCACCGAGCCATCCACCAGCATACCAATGGCAACCGCCAAACCACCCAGCGACATTAAGTTAGCGGATAAATCCAGCTCGATCATCACTAAAAGTGCTAATCCCACCGCAATAGGAATGGAAATAAGCACCAATAAGGTTGCACGTAAATTCAGTAAAAATAACGCCAATACGATAGAGATAAATACAAAGGCAGCGATTAATGCCTGCACAACCGTATTAACGGCGCTATTCACCAAGCTCGACTGGTCGTAAATAACGTGCAGGCTTACACCTTCTGGCAGTGCTTGATTAACCAAGGCAACTCGGTTTTCGATATTTTCGATGGTTTGTTGGGTATTAGCACCGGTTTGTTTGAGAATAATGCCCGTAACGACTTCACCTAAAGAATGAACCTCACCGCTGTCATCACGCTGGCTCATGGTAACGGCGCCTTGACGAATTTCATCACCGAATTCCACCGTTGCCACGTCAGATACAACCACGCTGACACCATCGATGGATTTCAACGGAATCTGGCCAATTTGCTCAATGCCTGCTTGGTTGGGCTCAATCCAACCGGCCGCACGAATCACTAATTGTTCTTGGCCTCGACTTAAATACCAGCCGCCAGCATTGGCGTTATTTTGGTTAATTGCCGCAATAACGTCGTCGATACTCAAGTTATAAGACAATAATCGCGCGGGATTAATATTGACCTGATACTGTTTAACCTCGCCACCAAACGATAAAACATCGGTAACACCTTCTGCCGGTATCAGCAGTAATTTAACGACCCAATCGTTTAGACTTCTTAAATCGGTCACCGAGTATTGATAACCTTCTTCTACTTTTAATAAGTATTGGTAAATTTGCCCAAGCCCAGTGGTATTTGGCCCCATTTCTGGCAGGCCAACGCCGTCGGGAATTAATTCACGAGCGGCTTGCAGTCGCTCAAAGACCAATTGGCGAGCAAAGTAAATATCGGTACCTTCTTTAAACACCACCGTAACGCCCGATAAACCGGTCTTAGAAATGGAACGCACCTCTTCCACAGTTGGCAAGGCATACATGACCGCCTCAATGGGAAAGGTAATTAATTGCTCGACTTCTTGGGCGGCGAGGCCCGGCGCTTCGGTGTTTATGGATACCTGAACATTGGTAACATCGGGAAAAGCATCCAATTTTAGGCTGGGTAATCGCAATAAAATGGCGACACAGGTGGCCAAGAGTGCGATAACCACTAAAAACCGATTATTAATGGCCCATAGAATGATTCGATCAAACATAACCACCTCTTAATTAATGGTTATGCGGATCGAAACCCGCCTTAGCTTGTTGCGATGCGATAAAAAACGCACCGGAGACAACCACTGAATCGCCGTTTTTTAGCCCTTTAATCTCGTGTAAATCACCCAGCTGACGACCAAGCGTGACCGACTTCTCGGCAAACTCGCCTTCCTCATTTTGTACGTAGGCAATCCATTGTCCGTTAGGTTTACGAATTAGCGCTTCTTCCGGTAACGCAATAATCGGCGTTTCGGTTTTTAAGAGAAAAAAGACATCGGCAAATAACCCGGGATGCAATTGATGACGCTTGTTTTGCACGGTTAAACGCAGCTTGCGAGTACGAGTGACGTGATCGATGGTATGTGCTTGTTGTGCAACCTGAGCAAATAAGCTTTTA
>CALMJT010000123.1 GCA_937864365.1 uncultured Alteromonadales bacterium
TTTCAATTTCTGCCCTCTGATTAAATCAAGGATGAGTTAATCAGAGGTTCCTTTATGTTAGTTGGTGATAAAGCCTTGATGGTAAACGCTCTGATCAATTCACATAGGACTTAATCAGAGCTTTCTGTGTTTAAACCAAGCAGATATGATCTTAACGAATGGTGTTTAAACAATTTTTCCCATATGTTTTTCAACAATTTGCAGTAATGGCTTGAATACGCGAGGGCCGCCACAAACAACGTGTCCGGTATTTAGGTGCGTTGCGCCACCTTTAAAATCACTGACAAGACCACCTGCTTCCTGCACTAACAAACATCCGGCGGCGATATCCCACTCTTTAAGATTCATCTCCCAAAAGCCATCGAAGCGACCCGCTGCTACATAAGCAAGATCAAGGGCTGCGGATCCAGCACGACGAATACCCGCTGTTTGACCAGCAATTTCTTCCAATGCTTTTAAATAGGGGCCAATATTTTCCAGCGCAAAGCCACTGAAGGGAATGCCTGTACCGATCAAAGCGCCTTCCATGCCACGTCTTTCGCTAACACGGATACGGCGGTCATTTAGCGTTGCACCTTTACCTCGACTTGCGGTGAATTCTTCGCGTTTTACGGGATCGAGAACCAAGCCATGTTGGACTTGCCCTTTATATTTGCACGCAATTGAAATCGCAAAGTGAGGAATTCCATGAATGAAGTTGGTCGTGCCGTCTAATGGATCAATAACCCATTCGTAATCTGGATTTTCACCTTTCAAATAACCGCTTTCTTCACCGACAAATGAATGATCAGGGTAGGCCTTTTTCAGGTGGTAGATAATTTCTTTTTCGCTCGCCCGGTCAACTTCGGTGACAAAGTCGTTGCGACTTTTTTCTTCAATATCGATAACGTCAACGCGTTCTAAGTAGCGTTCAATTTTTTCAGCGGCTTTTCGGGCAGCTCTCAACGCGATATTGAGCATTGGTTCCATAGGTGTTTCCCACTAGTTCAATTGGAATTGGACTTGAATTGTTGCAAAAGGGCGCGATTGTAACAGCCACT
Organism: uncultured Alteromonadales bacterium; assembly: GCA_937864365.1. GTDB lineage: Bacteria > Pseudomonadota > Gammaproteobacteria > Pseudomonadales > Cellvibrionaceae > Sessilibacter. The sequence continues at coordinate 1,041 of CALMJT010000123.1, forward strand.
CTATGACTAAACTAGCACGGCTGTTAAAGTATCGCGCCTTAATTGGTGATTCGAACGCAAATTAATCAAATTAATATTTGCTAATATCATCAGTACACACTGTAGAAGGTAAATTTAAGAAGTTAACTATGAGTACCGTCAAGCCCAACAACGATCCAGATTGTTTCAACCGAGTTCGCATTGTTCTAGTCAATACTACGCATCCCGGCAACATTGGTGCCGCAGCTAGAGCTATGAAAAATATGGGGTTAAGCCAATTATATTTGGTTGAACCCAAAGAATTTCCTTCAGAAACAGCAGTATGGCGCGCTGCTGGTGCCGCCGAGCTACTCGATTCTGCGATTGTAGTAAATACTTTAGATGAAGCTATATCAGAATGTAGATTAGTTGTTGGCACCAGTGCACGTGAAAGACGTATTCCTTGGCCGCTGTTAACACCACGGGAATTTGGTGATAGAGCGTATTTCGAGAGCCAGCAACACGATGTGGCCGTTGTTTTTGGCCGAGAAGACAGGGGCTTAACCAATGAAGAGCTTCACAAGTGTAACTATCATGTCCACATTCCCGCTAATCCAGAATACAGCGCACTTAACATAGCGACCGCGGTTCAAGTGCTGTGTTATGAGTATCGAATGTCTGTTCTTGCCGCCGAACAGGGTGGGCCGGTACATTTTGACGATTGGGACCAACCACCAGCGGACAATAAAATGCTGGAGGCTTATTATCATCACCTACAAGAGACGCTAGAACGCCTTAGTTTTCTTGAGCCGGGCAACCCACGCCAAACCATGACTCGATTAAGACGCTTGTACAATCGCACTCGATTGGATGTGATGGAGCTGAATATTCTGCGCGGTGTCTTAACAGCCATGCAGAATTATATTTTTCACACTGAGAAGAAATTAGAAAATCTGGACAACTCGTCTGAAAAATAAGCAGATTTGTGTATAAAAGCGCGTAAAATTAGCAAAGTGTGTCAGAACAACAACTTATCAAACTTTCTGAGTTGTTATCTTGAGGTAACACTGGTATCTTACGCGCCTCTTCTGTGCATCCGTAGCTCAGCTGGATAGAGTAGGTGGCTTCGAACCACTTGGTCGGGGGTTCGAATCCCTCCGGATGCGCCAATAAAATCAATGACTTACGCTATTTTTCCAAAAACCTTAAATATTAACTCGTGAGTTTCGCGTGACTTCAACGGGCACGTATTTTGCGAAAACTATCCAGATCTCATTCTCTCGCGGCCTACAGCCAATCGCATTTTTTGGTCTGCCTCATAGATGTCGATTTGTCTCATAGCATTTCAAAAATTACCCATTTGCATTGATTTGCACACATATCAAAAACTACCATTTTTCGAAACTTCTATTGATTCGCAGAGCCGCCTATCATTACCTTAAAATAGGTTCTCGGGAAATCCTGCTATTATTTGCGCCAACGGAATAAAATTAAACATCTAGAAAAATGTAATTAAAAAATAAATACATATGAATCCAGAAAAATAATAAACAGCTGATTCTAAAATGTAGTTATTTATATGCTTGTGAATACAGTTTCTTGATTAAGTATTCGATAAATAACCTTTAAACATTTATCAATAATTCCTGAGTGATAAATACATCGGTATTTTTAAGTGTTTAGGGTTATCAACCCAGAAAAATAATACTCAGGTGAGTCTATAAATTACGATGTGTAATGTTCAGATTATTAACGCATGGGCCATTAATTTATTAAATTAATGCAGCGTTTTCTCTATTCTAGTGTGTCGGTCAAAATAAAACGACAACGCCGATAACGTCATTAAGTGATCAATACCATCGACCTGCTCAGACATTAAGAGCAATGTTGCGCCAATATCCCCATCGCTGTTGTATTCGCTTTTTTCGGCTTCTTGAATAATTTCCTGCATGAGTGGCTCAAATAAATCGCCAAGAGCTTCGTGGATTTTATTCTCTATCATTTTCAAGTTATCTGACATTTGCAGAGTTAAATCACGGTATTCTTTCATGGTCATTGTTCCTGGTATAAATTCTAGGCCGCTTGCTGTGGAAATGTTGGCCATATATAAACTCCAAATATTGTCTATTAAAAAAGTAACGCTTAGCACCTGTAAAGGTTGACTTTTATAGCGATAAATTGAGATTTAAATCGCAAAACTTGCATTCAATTTATTCGGTAAACATTAGCTTTTGCTAAGCAACTTGCTTTCAATACTTTAGTGCGAGAAGTCTCTGAAAAGTCCTGTAAAACTTTATTTTACAATTGGTATTCGTGCCCTAGCGGTGGAAAACAACCAAAACAAGTTGCTTATTAGAAAGGTTTACATTAGATGAAATAGCGAATCTCATTGAGCTAAAGATCAGTGAGTTATCAGTAAATAATTCAACAAGAATAAAAAATTAAATATTGAATTAAATAAACTATTTAAGGAAAAATATTTTAATAAGTTTTTAAAAATTTTTGGATTTAATTTTTTTAAATAGGTGATTTTTAGGTGTCGAAATTTAATCGTAAGAATTCGTCTTATATCGATATTTTACGAGATGATTACACTTGTATTAAATTTTACGGGTAATAAATTTTGAACGAAATCTAGCGCTGTTTCATGAATAAAATGAAATATACAAACATACTGTCAGTTTTATACGCAGTGGTCAAAATTTGATCCAAAACAAGATCTTTTCTTTTATAGCAAAAAAGAGTATCTTAGCCAGCCGGGAGTTCCTGCCGCATATATAAATAAAATAATTTTTCCAGGACTTTAGATGCACTTTTTTCTGTTTGCCGTTTAAAAACAGTTCCAACCTGGATTTGCAAAGATGTTACATTATTTTTTGATGGGCCTAGCAGTGCTTGCATTATTGAGCATTGTGTTTGAAGAAGTTATTCACGTTAATAAAGCCAAGACCACCTTATTCTTTGGTTGTATTTCGTGGGTTCTTTTATTTTTCTTTGCCGAGAGCGACCAGCAAAGAGAAAGCACCACTCATTTTTTAAATGAGAACCTGTTAGAAATTGCTACTTTGTGGCTGTTTTTAATGTCTACCATGACCTTCGTTGCTTATTTAAATGCTAAAGGTCTTATTCAAACTTTTGTTCAAAAGTTATTTCCCCATACTTTATCAAAGCGCTTACTGCTCATTCTCGTTGCATTGTTCGCACTTGTGCTTTCTGCCATTTGTGACAACGTTACAGCAACATTAGTGAGTATTGGCCTTGTCCAATCTTTCAATTTAGAGAAACCGGATAAATTGAAAATGGCTGCGCTAATTGTGTTTGCCGTAAACTCCGGCGGCGTTGCGTTAATTACTGGCGATGTAACCACTCTAATGATTTTCTTGGGTGGCCACGTTCATATGGGCGAGCTGTTAATCCTGTTAATTCCTTCAGCTGTGAGTGTTACTGCACTTGCATTGATGTTTAGTGCTGGAATGAAAGGTCAGGTTACAACTGAAATCGTTGAAAGAAAATTCAACGGAGTTGACTTAACAATCGCTGGAACGTTTTTCTCTACCATCCTGTGTACAATGCTTTTCAACGTGTTGTTCTCGGTTCCCCCAGTTCTTACATTTATGACGGGTCTGTCTATTATGTTCTTGGTTGGTCGTATGGCTCAGACCGATGACGAACAAACTCAAATTTTGGAATACATTCGAAAAATTGAGTACGACACCTTGTTGTTCTTTTTGGGAATCTTGTTGTTGGTGGGTATGCTGCAAGAGATTCATGTTCTGGCAAAAGTAGCGGAGTGGTATTCTGAAATTGCTCCAATCTACTCAAACTACATTGCTGGTGCTGTTTCCGCATTGCTTGACAACGTTCCGTTGACAGCTGCGTTATTGAAAGCTAACCCAGAATTAAGTACTACCGATTGGCTCGGCCTAACTTATTCTGTTGGTGTGGGTGGTTCTTTGTTGATTATTGGTTCTGCTGCGGGAATTATTACAATGAGCAAAGTTGAAGGGATGACCTTCGGTGCTTATTTGAAGTTTTTCCCAGCGCTGCTAATTTGTTACACCATCGGCTATTCACTATCTATTTATCTTCCATCGCTGTTTTTCTCTTAAGCAGTTAAAGTGATCTAAATTCCCTGTCCATGCATTCGGTAATTTTGAATGCATGGACTGTTTTATATTAGAACCATTTAAATATTTTAAATAGAATAATTTGGATCGCAACCAATACGCCTAGAATCATGGTGAAATTAAAAAACGCAGCCTGATTTTCTACACCTGGCATTCCACCAATATTAATTCCGAATAATCCGGTTAAAAATCCCAGCGGTAAAAATATTGCGGTAATAACCGAGAGAACATAAAGATTACGGTTGAGTTTTTCTGATAGAGCACTGGCCAATTCGTCCATGATGACCTGGGAACGTTCTCGTACTGAATCAAGATTTTCGATAGTACGTATCATTCCGTCTTGAATCTCTTGCAAACGCCGATTAATTTTACCGCCAGTCCAATCCATTTCGATCAGTCGCAATTGTGTTAAAGCTTCTCTCTGAGGTGCGACGTAGCGTCGTAGTAATACTGCGCTGATACGAACTTCAGAAATATTATGACGTAGGGATCGACCGGGATCTTCGAGAACCAATGATTCCAGTTCATCAAGGCGTTCATCGAGTTGATTGACACTTGTTTCAATAAACCGAATTAATAATTGGCTAATTTGTGTAACCACTTCACCGATATTTTTAGGCCCGGTTTTTGTGTCTAGACTTTCTGATACGGTCATTAATGCTTTGGATTTTCGATACCTCAAACTGATAATTCTGCTATTGGTAATCCATAGGCGAACGCCAATCATATCTTCCGGCTCTGCACCTTCGTTATGATTAATGCCACGTAAAATAATTAGAACTCCGTTTTCAAGTTTTAATACGCGTGGGCGGGCGTCAACGTCGAATAAGGCGCTTAAGGTATGTTCGTCCATGTCTGGAAATGCATTTTGCATTTCCTCGCGAGCTGTAGGTTGATTTGCGTCGAAATGCATCCATAGCGGTTTGGCACTTTTAGGAATCTCGCTTAAGCTCTTAAAGGCCGTGCAACCGCCAGCTTCATCGAGTTCTTTGGCAAAAATTAACGAGCTTGTCGAAATATCTGTATTCATAATTAGTAATCTTTTTTCCAAATAATTTCAGCACTGTCGATACCACTGGTGCCACCGGTAGAGCTTTGTAAATTAATTCTTGGGCTAAGTTCTATTTCGATAGTACCTTTCCAAGGTTGGGAAGGATTTGGCGTGCGCTCTAATTCTAGATAGACCTTATCGTTAATATATTTACCTATACCAACGTTTAATCCGTCTTCTCCGTCTGCGGTAGTTTCTGTGTCAACGGTTAGCGTATCTACGCCGAGAAGCTCGCGCGTAGTAGCGAGGGTATTAAACACGGCACCTTCACCTCCGCCACTGAGTGTTTGTACCGCAGAGGCAAGTTGCAAGGCTTTGATGGGCGTAATATCGGTTACTGATTCGCCGAAAATGATGAACGACAATATTTCGTCTTCAGGAAGACTTGGTATAGAGCTGAGTTTTAATTTGTAGTCACCGTTTTGGCCGCTCATGTCTGCCTGAATACGGAGATCATTTTTGTTATAAACCCCAGTAATAGCGATGGCCACCGCATTATTGACGAATCCAACGTTGCCTTGCTCCAATTGAAACGTTTTACCAAATACTTCGAATTGGCCGCGTACAGTTTTAAAATCGCCGTTATATTGAGGCTCGTCAACAGTGCCTGATAGCTTAATTTCGCCAGACAGCTCGGCTTCTACGCCACGGCCGCGTAAATAGGCTTGCCGATCCGCGGTTATAATTAAATCGAGATGAACTATTGGTGATTTATTTTCTAAATATTGTTGTGTTGAGTTTTCTTGCGTTTCATAAACTTCTTCAACCTCAATTTGAGCAACGCTGGTATTGGTGGTGTTTTTTAGAACCGCCTGAAGTGGCGAAACATTCAGTTTTCCTGCCGCAGTAAGTTCTTTAAATGACCCTTTAACTGAGATATTGCCAGTCGTCTCACTTTCAACTTCGGGTCGACGAATTATACTGGCAGCATTGGCAATTAATGTTATATCAATTTCGCCAGAGTCTTTTCCGTTTGTTAAGGGTAAAACAATACCACCGGTAATATCGTATTGACCTTTACCACCATCGTTTGCTGTACAGACGTCGAACTCAAACTGATAGTTTGTTGAATTAATTAGGCATTCAATTTTATCAATAACGGTTCCTGTTAATACGTTTTGATATCTACCGTTGGTTAACTCAATTGATCCCACAATTTTGGGTGCCGTTAATTCACCGCTAATATCTGTATTGGCTTTAAGCCTGCCATGAATACGATGAATGTCTGGGTCGATAAAAAACGATAGTGTTTGCAAGCCTATTTCGGCGTTTACGCTCGCATCAATCGGAATAGCGTTGCTGAGAGAGTTATTTAACGCTAAATCAATGTAGCGATAAAAGGGCGCTTTAATATTGATAAATCCAGGTGGATTATTATCTCTTTTAATGGTGGAGTTTATGATAATGTTTTCATCGTTGTTATGAAAATCAACTCCCAAACTTAGACCCACTTTTTGAGAATCTCCAGTTCGTGAATAGCCGTCAAACGTTGTTTTGTACAGTAGGTTTCCTATAACAACGGGTCTTTTAATGCTTCCATTCGCGTCGATTTTTGCTTGGAAGTTACCGGGTTTTATTGGAATAGCAAGAGCTTGCAGCAGTTGAGTAGGCAGTTGATCTGCTTCTACAGAAACCTGACACTCTTCGC
>CALMJT010000124.1 GCA_937864365.1 uncultured Alteromonadales bacterium
TTCGAGCTCATGTGCTGGGGAATTCTTAGCTTGTAGTTTGGTTTGGGTTTGATGGTGAGGTGTATTTTTGAAGTATTTTTTGGTTAAAAAATGATCTTGTTTTGATATAAGATTAAATAATATTAGATTATTTAATCTTATATTTATTTTTATTTACTACTAATTTCGCTTAAATATAGTATGTAATATCAAATACGTAATGGTACGATATGATAAACAAACTGCTTTGGGTTGTGAAATATGGCGAGACCGGGAATTTATCTAGAATCTGTCAAATTGGCCAGAGAATCTGTGATTTCGAGGGGTGGTAATCCAACCATTGATGCGGTTCGTGCTGAGTTAGGAAACACGGGATCAAAAACGACAATCCATCGTTTTTTGAGAGAGATTGAATCTCAAGATACGGCTGTTTTGGGTGAGCAAGAGAGTATTGCAGAGCCAATTTTAGAGTTGGTTAAACAACTGTCGATGCAATTGCAACAGCAGGCCGAGGTGCAAATTACTCGCGTGGAGCACCATTTTGCTGACCAACAACATGCGTTGGTTGGAAAAATAGACGCGCTTGTACAATCGGAGAGCCATTTAAATCAGTTGTTAGCTGCTAAAACGGAAGCGTTTGATGATTTAACGCAACAGTTTCAAGCGTTATCTACCGATTACGAATCATTAAAGCAGCAATTGGTATCTATCAACCTTGAGCACGGTCGATTGTCGGTATCGTTGGATGAAAAGAAATCACAAATTCAGTCTCTTGAAGAAAAGCACAAGCACAGCAGAGAGGCGTTAGAGCATTACCGAACCTCAGTAAAGGAACAGCGCGATCAAGATTTGCGTAGACACGAGGCTGAGGTACAGCATTGGCAGTTGGAGGCCAAGACTCTGTCTGAAACGATTTCTCTACAGCGGCTTGAGATCAGTAATTTAACCAATGCAAACACCAAGTTGGTGGCTGAAAAGGCATCACTTGAGTTGCAGTATAAGCAGGCTATTGAGCAACATCAGAATTTAGCTGGGGAGCTTGCGGCTGTTCGTGACAGGGTAGCGGGTTTGGAAAAAACCAATGGTGACTTGGCTGATCAGTTGTCGAAGAGTCAGGCGGAGCTGCATAGTAGCCATCAACGCGGTGAGCGTGAGCTTAATAGTGCGCGTGAAACTGTAAAGCGTTTAGAGCAAGAGCTACGGCAAAGCGAGATTACAATTGTCGAGCTCAGAACTGAAAAGACCACTTTAGAATCGGTTATGGTCAAAATGCTGGATAAATCTCAGCTAGAACCTGTTCAAGATAAGAATGAGCACGGTTCGGGTTCCGGGATTGCCGAGTAACAAAAGCAAAATAAGGCATAAACACTGGGCAGAAACCTGCCGGTGCTTTGTGTTATGTTTGCTGCTTTGCTTTCGGTTCGCTCGAATAAAATTTCGAGCAAAACGTTAATTAGAGATTACATGAATAAAGAATTTGTCGTCGAAAGTCAGTTTAAGCCCTCCGGTGATCAACCAACGGCCATCAAACAACTGGTAGAAGGTATTGAAGCCGGTCTTGCTCACCAAACTTTGCTGGGTGTTACTGGGTCAGGTAAAACCTTCACCATCGCTAATGTTATTGCTCAGATACAGCGTCCCACCATGATTATGGCGCACAACAAAACGTTGGCTGCGCAGTTGTATGGTGAATTTAAAGAGTTTTTTCCAAACAACTCTGTGGAATATTTTGTTTCCTACTACGACTATTATCAGCCTGAGGCGTATGTGCCTTCTTCCGATACCTTTATCGAAAAAGACGCTTCTATTAACGAACATATCGAGCAAATGCGGCTTTCGGCCACCAAAGCATTGATGGAACGCAATGATGCCATTGTTGTTGCGACGGTTTCTGCCATCTATGGTTTGGGTGATCCCGATTCTTACTTGAAAATGGTTTTGCATTTGGTGCGCGGTGATCACATAGATCAACGATCAATTCTTCGGCGTTTAGCCGAGCTTCAGTACACGCGTAACGATGCCGATTTTCACCGCGCAACCTATCGTGTGCGTGGCGAGGTTATTGATATTTATCCGGCCGATTCGGACCGTGATGCTATCCGTGTGGAGCTGTTTGATGACGAGGTCGATAATATTTCTGTTTTTGATCCATTAACAGGAGAGGTCTTTCGTAAGCTTCCAAGAGTGACTATTTATCCGAAATCTCATTACGTAACGCCACGTAGTCGCATACTGTCTGCCATCGATCTAATTAAAGAAGAATTGGAAGATCGCCGCGCTCAGCTGCGGGATATGGATAAATTGGTTGAGTTACAACGTCTTGAGCAGCGTACCAAGTACGATCTAGAGATGATGCAGGAGTTAGGCTACTGCACGGGCATTGAAAACTATTCTAGATATCTTTCTGGGCGTAATCCGGGTGAGCCGCCGCCGACGTTATTCGATTATTTACCTCAGGATGCGTTGCTGGTTATTGATGAATCTCATGTAACTGTTCCGCAAATTGGCGGAATGTACCGCGGCGATCGCTCCCGAAAAGAAACCTTGGTTGAATACGGTTTTCGGTTGCCATCTGCATTAGATAACCGGCCCTTGCGCTTTGATGAGTGGGAGCGTCTTGCCCCACAAACTATTTTCGTTTCTGCCACGCCCGGCAATTATGAGGCTGAGCATGCAGGGCAGGTTGTTGAGCAGGTAGTGCGTCCTACCGGACTGGTTGATCCAATCATTGAAATTCGCCCAGCTACGTCGCAGGTGGATGATTGTTTGAGTGAAATCCAACGCTGCGTGGATGCCGATGAGCGTATTTTAATAACGGTATTAACTAAGCGCATGGCCGAAGATCTTACCGAGTATTTGCAAGATCACGGTGTTCGTGTGCGTTATGTGCATTCTGATATTGATACGGTTGAGCGTGTAGAAATCATTCGTGATCTTCGTTTGGGTGAGTTTGATGTGTTGGTTGGTATCAATCTGCTGCGAGAAGGTTTAGATATGCCGGAGGTCTCTCTGGTAGCGATTTTTGACGCCGACAAAGAGGGTTTCTTGCGTTCGGATCGCTCATTGATTCAAACCATTGGTCGGGCGGCGCGAAATGTAAACGGTCGTGCTATTTTATACGCAGAGAAAATAACCGGATCTATGCAACGCGCTATTGATGAAACGGAGCGTCGCCGTGCCAAACAAATAGCGTATAATGAAGAGCACGGAATTACGCCAAAAGGAATTAAGAAGCGTATTGCCGATATTATGGAAGGTGCGCATTTCTCGGCGAGTGGCGGTTCTAAGTCCAGTAAGCGTGGCAAAAAATCGAAAGATGAAATTCAAATTGAAGAAGGGCAGGATATTTGGAAGACCATCGGCCAGCTTGAGCAGAAGATGATGCAGGCGGCGAAAGACTTGGAATTCGAACGAGCCGCTCAATATCGCGATAAAATTCAAACGCTAAAAAATAAAATGTAACAAGGTGACTCGGCAAATTAAACCGAGCCAGTAGCTTTTGTTAAAAGTTTTGCAAAACAGTATTAATTTAAATAGAGAAAACTCTAGGAAGTTCTGATTAACCTAGAGTTTCTTTCGACACAAGGATGTGTTGTTAATTTCAAGAACTGTAGGTGGTTGAAATTTTAAAGAAATTGGAAATCGCATTGTCAATTTCTGCCCTCTGACTAAATTGCGGATGAGTTAATCAGAGGTTCTTCTAAGTTAGTCAGCGTTTTCTTTATGGTGTATCTGTCTTTAATAACGACGGTGTTTCTGCTTTTAATATCGCACCAAATTTGTTTTTAGATCATGGTTGTTTTTCCAGTTAGATACCGGGTAACTCCAGCACAATTCTAAAACCTAAATCACGTTCAAACTGATCACTCGGAAAACTTTCTCGCCTGAACACATTCAGTTCATCGATTTTGTCGAGGTAGCTACCTCCTCTAACCGAGTGAAATTCGCAATCTTCGGTGTTTTTATTGAGCGCAGAATCGTAGGAAGGGTAATAACAGTCCTGCGTCCATTCGGCCACGTTGCCGCCTAATTCAAATATTCCAAGTGTATTGGGCGGGTAAGTTTTTGCTGGTGCCGTTTTTCGCGTTAAAAATGTTGAAAATGTACTTTTGCATCCCGACCGGCAGTTGGCTTTTTCGCGCCCATCTTCTTCTTCGCCGGGCCAAGGATATTCTTGGTTACCGTAATTGCTCGCAATATATTCCCATTCGAGTTCGGTAATTAAACGATATTTTTGCTGGGTTTGTTTGGATAGCCATTGCGTGTAGGCTGTGGCTTGCAACCAAGTAACGTTTATGACTGGGCGCTTTTCTCGTCCCCAGCCTTGGTCACCAATAAAATCTGAATGTGTCGCTTGCGTAAATTTATCGAAATCTTCAAAGGTAATTTCGGTCGTGCTAACGGCAAAATAATGATCCACAGACACTTCGCGTCTTGGTTGCGTGTCTGGAAAACTAACACTACCCATGATGAAATTTCCGGGTTCAATCACAATCATTTCTGGAGCATTGGTGCCGTCAGCAAGTTTGTGTTGAATTATTTTTCCCGCCGTGGGTTTTTTAGTTAAATTAATTTCAATGGTTAGATTGTTATTGGTCACTTCGTACCATTGTTGAAAATCAAAGTAGCCAGACTTTGTGACGTTGACAAGATATCTTGCGGGCGCGAGTTTTATTCCATCTTGATAACGTTCGCGAATATTCATAATTCGAACAAGCGCATCTTTAGGTTGTGTTTTTACCGTTACCGAAAATTTTGTCGGTTTTTGGGGTGACGGTTTTGTTGTTGGCTGCTCCACAGATCCAGCGGTGGCAGCTGTATTTACAGATGTCTCAGGGTTGTTTTCCGGCGCGATCGCTAGCTCTTGAGGCTCATTTGCTGAATTTTTTATACCGTCATCAAGAGGCTGAGTATTTTCTGAGTTAGCGCTATTTTCAGTAGATGTTATTTGATTCTTAGGATTATCAATAACGGTATCTATGGCATTAACTTGACTGCTTGAATCAGAACCCGTACTTGCCCAGATAATTACAATTGCGGCCGCAATTACCACGGTTATTATCGTTAAGGCTAATCGTATATTAATTCTTCGGTAGACTAATACGCCAAGTCCGCCGGCACCGAATATATGGGGCCTTACTTCGGTGGGTGTTATTTCACTGATTTCGGTCTCTAGTTTTTTAACTGTAGGGCCTGCGCCTATTTTCTTTTTAATAGAGCTTGTAATGTGGGCGTAACTGGTGGCGATTAATGCTTTAAATAAATCGTAGGTTGAAATTTCTGGAGCGTTTCCAGACGATCGTTTATGGATTGCCAGTGTTGCATTAAAACTGTCAATAAAATCGATCACTTCTCGCGCGGATTGAAAACGATCTTCCGGTTTTTTAGCGAGCAGGCGATTTATCAGCGGCTGATACACCGAAAGCTCAGCAGGCAGTTTAGGTATCGGAGCAGTTAAATGCTGTATTGCAACAGCGACAGCTTCTTCTGCTTGATAGGGCGGATGACCAACCAACATTTCGTAAAAAACAACGCCAAGGCTGTACAGGTCTGAACGTCCGTCAAGTTCTTTACCTCGAGCTTGTTCAGGACTCATATAGTTGGGCGTGCCGAGCACAGTGCCGGCATTTGTCATTTGAGTATTGCTTGAGACGGCTCTGGCAACACCAAAGTCCGACAGCACTGGAATGCCATTGGCTCTAAAGAGAATATTCTCTGGTTTAATATCGCGGTGAATAAAACCTTTATCGTGGGCATGTTCTAGCGCTAAGGCCATTTGGCGAACAATGTCTAACGATTCTTGGGCAGAAATACCTTCGTGGATTCGATCGGTGACCGATCCCGCTGGTAAATAATCCATGGCGATATACTTGATTTTTTTGTATTCATCAATGTCGTAAATCGCAATAATATTGGGATGTGAGAGTTGACCTACAATATTGGCTTCGCGGCGAAAGCGCTCGGTAAATCCCTTGTCGGCGCTTAATACTGGCGACATTACTTTTAGCGCGACACGTCTGTCTAAGCTTTCTTGTAGGGCCAAATAAACCGTCGCCATTCCACCTTGGTTTATTTTTTTTAGAATTTTATAGCCAGGTAATTCCATGAGTGTGCCGGTCAACTTTTATCGCGATTGAATAAAGCATTAACTCGTGACCGAAATTTGCTCAGTCTGGTTGCCTTGGCAGGTGTTTCGATAATGATGATGCTAATGTTGTCGTGACCGCCATTGGCTATGGCTTGATTCATTAGATACTTTACGGCTTCTTGTAAGTCTGATGATCCTGCCAAAATGTGCGCAATTTGTTCATCTTGTAACTCACCGGTAAGGCCGTCACTGCACAGTAAAATCCATTGATTGGGTTTCCAATTAAACGTACGTGAACCCGGATAAACTTGGTCTTGTTGAGGATTACCCAAACATTGGGTGATGACATTTCTTTGGGGGTGATGGCGCGCTTCTAATTCGCTTATTTGGCCTTGGTCGATTAAGGTTTGTACGAATGAATGATCGTGAGTTAATCGCGATAATCTGCCGCTGCCATCATCTACGTCCCAAAGATAAGCTCTGCTATCGCCAACCCAGCTGATTTCATAGCTTCTACCGTAATTTTGAAGTGCTACCGCGGTTGAACCCATCCCGATTTTGTTAATACCGCTTCCAACTTCTAATATATCCTTATGTGATTGGTTCAACGCATCGGCTAGACTCAGTCCTTCGTTCAAATAACGACGGCTTTGATAAATTGCGACCGCAGATGCGACTTCTCCGGCTTTATGACCACCCATACCATCGGCGACCATAAATAAACCCATGTCAGCATCTGCTGAAAAAGAATCTTCGTTGTTAGTTCTCACAGCTCCACAATGGGATTCGGCTGCGTAGTTTAATGGCATATTAACTATTCACGTTTTCAAATTAGCTATCTTGTAGTTTATTTAACAGGACACCGAAAAATAAATAACCGTGCAGATACTGACGGTTTAAATTTAATAAGATTCATCATAAACCAAAAATCAATTTAGCCTATATGCAAGACCTAGTTATGGTAACAGGTTATCCGTTAAGGTAAATTAATCGCTAATTTTTACAGGATTTTAAGAGATTAGGCATGCTCAAGCTTAAAGTTGTAGGAGACAACAAAGATGGTATTTGGTTAGTTGAGCCAAAAGTATCAGTTGGTAGTTCCTCAACCAACAATTTAGTCATTCACGATCCAAATGTAGATGCTTGTCATTTAGAAATTTTTGTTCGTGGCGAAGATTTGCTCATTCATAAACGAAGTGAGCAAGCAATTTTTGTGAATGGCAGTCGCATAGGTTTAAAAGTGCGTGCTTACGTTAATGATGAGATTACCCTAGGCTCAACGCGGTTAAAAATTATCGATCCAAAAAATCAGGCGGCGATAAAACATCCGGTAACCTCTGTATCTGACACAAATAATATTGCTAAACCTTCGGGTTGGTCGATTACCGCTCAACAAGTGGGTTTATCGAAAAATCACTATGACATTCGTGATGGTTTTACGGTAGGGCGTGCAAAAGACTGTGACATTGTAATTTTGCTGGCACATTTGTCGCGCCATCATGCGCAATTTCGATTGGTAGGAAATAATCGGCTTGAGGTGTCTGATTTAAATTCTTCGAACGGCACTTATGTCAATGGAAGACCCATCTCCACGACTATTTTAAATCCCGGTGATGAACTTCGTTTTGACAGTTTAACATTTAAGGTCAATGGACCTCAGAACGATTCCGATAAAACTATGGTTAGATCTGCCATTTCAGAAGAAATGATTCAAGCAGGTGCGCCATCAGTTCGAACAGAAAATATCAAGCCAAAACCCGCAAAGCCTGTGTCTGTAAGTTTGTCCAATTCAACCGCGCGTAACGTAGAACGCTCTAATTCTCGCGTTTCTGTTAATAGAGATGACGACGGCGGGGTAGGTATTAAATTACTTTTGATAGGCTCTTTGGTACTAGCACTTATTTTGGTGTCTGCGCTTCTGTTTGTTTTTTGAGCCTTTTGAAAGGCCGATTGGAATGTGAATTTGTGAATTTATGAGTGTAGTTCCAAACCAAGATCACGTTGTTTTGCTCACTACTCAGGGCTGCTCGTTGTGCGAAAAGGCAAAAGTTGAGTTGTGGCCAGTATTGAGTCGCCATCAACTAAAAGTTTTGGAGTGGGATATTATCAATCACGCCTATCTTCTGAACGCCTTCTCGGTACATATTCCTGTGTTGGTCTCTGGCGATGTGTTGAAGAGGTTTAATTGGCTTATTCCAGAAAGTCCTTTGGAGTCAATTACGGGTAACGATACTGAGACAATTCCGTTAGTTGATACCCCGGTCGGTGTGGTGCAGCCATCCATAAGATTGGAAGACACTTGCCTCTATTGGCCTTTTTCGACGGAAGATATCGAAAACTGGCTATCACAAATTAAAGATCTCTAAAAAAAAGCCGATTTCCATTGAACTGCTAAACTTAAAGCATCATTGATTTGGGAATCGACGCAGCATGTCCAAACTGTTAGAAACTATCGATAGCAGAACCAAACTCGTTGGTGAAAATCGACTGGAGTTGTTGCTCTTTAAGTTAGGCTCCCGTCAGATATACGCTATCAACGTGTTCAAGGTACGAGAAGTTGTTCAACTTCCTCCACTTACCGCTGTTCCTAATCGTCATCCGGCAATCTGCGGGGTGGCCCATATCCGCGGCATGAGCTTCGCGGTTATCGATCTTCAGTCTGCTTTGGGTGGCCGTCCGCTATTTGGTTCGGGTCAACCAACGAATCTCATCGTCAGTGAATATAACAGCTCTGTTCAAGGCTTTTTGGTCGGGCAGGTTGATCGAATTGTGAATTTAAATTGGGAGAAGATTTCGCCACCGCCCTTGAGCAGCGGCAACAATAATTTTTTGACGGCAATTACCAATTTAGACGATAAGCTGGTACAAATTATTGATGTTGAGAAAGTGCTAGCGGAAATAATTCCTTATACAACAGATATTTCCGCTGATGTTTTAAACCAAGATCTTAGGACGTATGCTCAATCTCTCGATTTAAAAGTTCTTACCGTAGATGACTCAGCGACTGCACGAAATCAGCTGACCTCTACGATCGCTAATTTAGGCCTTAAATGCATCCAAGCTAAAAATGGCGTAGAGGGCTTACAGGTTCTCAAAAAATTAGCGAAAGACAAACCCATCAACGAATCTTTGCTATTGATGATCACTGATGCAGAAATGCCCGAAATGGATGGTTATCGGTTAACTCACGAGGTGCGCAGTGACCCAGAGCTAGCGGATGTCTACATCATCATGCATACGTCACTGAGCGGCGCGTTTAATCAAGCGTTGGTTGATAAAGTAGGGTGTGATGAATTCTTATCTAAATTCAAACCTGACGAAGTGGCCAAGGCGGTTCAAAAGCTCGTAGCCAGACATCAAGAAAATGCCCACTAAAGTGGGCATTTCAATGTTTTGAAGGCCAATATTACAGCGGCTCGTTCCATTCATTCTGCTCTAACAAGCGTTTTTCAACACCCATCAAATGACTGTAGATTAACGAATAGGTTAGTACGTTTTGTACGTATCTTCGCGTTTCGTTATAGGGAATGGTTTCTATCCATACGTCAAAATCAAC
Source organism: uncultured Alteromonadales bacterium (assembly GCA_937864365.1). Lineage (GTDB taxonomy): Bacteria > Pseudomonadota > Gammaproteobacteria > Pseudomonadales > Cellvibrionaceae > Sessilibacter. The sequence continues at coordinate 9,624 of CALMJT010000124.1, forward strand.
GCGTTTATCTTGGGGGTTTAGCCATCCCGACACGCGATGGGGGCCTGCGTTGTAAGCCGCTGTTGCTAAAATTCGGTTGCCATTAAACTTTTGTAACATCTGATTTAAATAGCTGCCACCAAGCAGAATATTGTGTTCGGGAATCAATAAATCTGATTTGCGGTAGGGTATGCCAATACTGAGAGCGGTTTGATTGGCTGTCGCGGGCATCAGCTGCATTAGTCCCATTGCTCCTGCCGGTGATCGAGCATCAACCGCAAAGGCACTTTCTTGCCGAGCAATAGCCAACAGATACTCTGGGGCAACTGTTGTGGCTTGCGAGGCTTTTTGAAATTCTTCGTTGTATAAAATTGGGAATCTTAAGTCCAGATCGTCCCAAAATTTGGCTTGACCGAGAGATTCAATGGTTTTTCTGTGCCATCCCCAGGAGTGCGCTATGTGTCCGGCGTTAATAAGATCTTCGGCTTCGAGATTGCGAGTTCCAAACTGCCATTCCATTCGAGCTTGATTAACTTTACCGAGCAGAAATAGTTCTCTAGAGCGCTGCAAATGTGGGTTTAAATCCAGTTTTTCGACAATTGCCGGAGAAACCGGTATCGACTGATGACCTAGGTTGTAGGTAGAGTCTGAACGTTCGGCGGCTAAAAATGAGTAGAAGTCTCGCTCACCAGAAAGAGCGGTGTAACCACGAAGAATGTCTTCTTTTGGTAATTTTGCCAGCGATTCTTGTGCGCGTAGTCGCCAATATTGCCAGCGATTACTGTTTTGCGCTTCGGTAGATAGATTGCTTATTAGGCTATCTACTTGTGACCAGTTTTTCTTGCTCAAGGCGGCACGAAGTTGCTTTTCGGTTACTCGCTCGCTGGCAATCTTGTTGCGTTCGAGCAGACGATTAGCGAGTTCTGGCTCGTCTTTCAAGATAAGTCGATACGCCAAAAACTCGGTCGTTTCATTACGTTTATCGGTTTCTAAAAGATAGGCCGAGTCAAACTTTTCCCAAAGTCTCAAAGTGGCTTGAGGGTTGTATTTTGCGTAGCGTTTTACGCCGTAATGGATGACATCTTCGATTTCTTTGGGAGCTTGTGTCAGCTTTAGTAGATGTTCGAGTTTCGAAGGGTAGTGATAAATATTGCGAAGTTCTTTGGCCAATGGCTGTAAATCGGCGCTAATGTAGCGTGATACGTATTCCGCTAAAGAGGCGTTACCTTCTTCAATGGCTTTAAAATGACGTTGCCACGCAATTTTCGCGTCGAAGGCATCGCTTTTTAACCAAGTCGAAAAAATGTAATCACAAGACTTGGGCAGCGATTTACCTTCGTTCCAAACAGCCGCTACTTCATTCAGTACAGACTTATCGCCTTGACGATAGCGAGAATCTAACGACTTACATTGAAGTTCTGTGTTGCTGAGGGAGCTATCGTAATAATTCGCAAAAGTTTGCCATTGTTTTTTGCTCGCGAGATAGTTTAACCAGTTAGTTCTTAATCTTCCGGACAGCCAAGAATCAGGATAGCGAGACAAAAAATCGGAAATTTGTTCGGATTTTGCCGCTGACAAATTATTGTTGAGATTTTGAAACTCTAGGTAGGCAACCAATGGATAACCTTCGAGTTTCGAGAAATCAATATCTTCGTATTTAATTTTTCGAGACTGGAGATCTTTTTCAATTTGCGAATAAAGAGTGCGTTGTTCCGCCAGTTTTACCAGTTCTTCTGGTGTTGTTACGGCTGCGGCTTGTTGGCAAATGGAGGCAATAATGCCTGTAGCCAGAATCTTTACAATGGATGCATTCGATCGAAGGCGAGTCACCGCTTTCATCTGAAGGCTAGGGGCAGAAGTTTTAGCGTTTGAGTTACACGCTAAACTGAAACCAGTTTTAATTCCTTTATTTACTGACAATAACATTCCTGTTGAAAACCACTGCATGATTAACCTCAGTTGAGATTGGTTTGCTCTTAAATTTGCGTTCAATCTTAAAGCGCCTTGCTGAGTTGAGAATTTGCGCAAGTACGGATGTGCTTTCGCCACTTATTTGACGATCTCGGTTTTAAGATCCGCCAACATAAACGTAAAAAAGGTAGATTTGCAACCTTTAAAAAGACAGATATTTGTATTCGTATCTGTTGACTCATTAATTTCGTTCACCTGACCACCCCAGTTTATCGCTAAAAAGCGGCATCTGATCAACACAATGGAACACTTACAAAAACTTCTAAAAAGTTGACTTTTGATGATGCTCGTTTCGATTGCGATTCAATGAGTATAAAAGGTGTTCAAAAAAACGCGAGCTGCCAAAAATAGACTGATCTTAAATTGGCTGATTAACTCACAAATTTATGAGAGTAAGACTGCTCTAAAAACCTCGATAAACATTAGGTAAAGCTGCGAAGGTATTTATTTGTAGCTCGCAGCTATCTATTACGTGTTTAACATTTGGGGTTTATCCCTTTGAGCATTACAATGGCGCGTTTTCCAAACCCCTAGAATCGAACAATATGTCATTGATAAAACTTGAAAATGCCAGCTTAAACTACGGTCAAACGATTTTACTTGACCAACAAAACTTGGAGGTAAACCCTGGCGATCGATTGTGTTTGATTGGTCGAAACGGCGCCGGTAAGTCGAGTCTCATGAAGGTCTTAGCTGGAGATGTAGAGCTTGACGACGGAAGTGTGTGGCGTAAACCAAACTTAGTTTTATCAAGACTTGAGCAAGATCTACCAGACGCTGATGAACTTACTGTACGAGAGTCTGTTGCATTAGGGTTGGGGGAGCTTGCTAAGTGGCTTGCCGACTACGAGGCCCTATCTGCAACGGCTTCAAGCGATAAAGATTTTGATGTGTTGGCCAAGTTACAGCACGATATAGAGTCGGTTAACGGTTGGGGACTTAACCAACGCATTGACACAGTGCTTACCCGATTAGACTTGGATGGCACAAAAATCATGCGTTCGTTATCGGGCGGTTGGCGCAGACGCGTTGCTTTGGCCCGCGCTTTGGTTCGCGACCCTGAAGTGTTGATGCTCGACGAGCCAACCAACCATCTTGATGTTTCTACGATTGAGTGGTTAGAAAAACAGCTGCTTAATTTCAACGGCGCTATTGTCTTTATTACCCACGATCGCTCATTTCTGGAGCATCTCGCTAATCGTATTGTTGAGCTTGATCGCGGTAATTTATTTCAGTTCTCTGGCAACTACACACGATTTTTAGAAAAGAAAGAAGCACTTTTGGCCGAAGAAGAACGCCACAATGCGCTTTTTGATAAACGTCTCGCTGAAGAAGAGAAGTGGATTCGCCAGGGAATTAAAGCCAGACGCACCCGCAACGAAGGCCGTGTTCGTGCCCTTAAGGCCATGCGTGATGAACGCAGCCAACGCCGTAATCGTGTTGGCAATGCCGACATGAAAGTTACCGATAGCTCTATCTCGGGTAAGCTGGTTGCTCAGTTAGAAGGCGTTAGTCAATCTTACGATGGCCGCGCAATCATTTCTAACTTTACTACTACGATCGTTCGCGGTGATCGTATTGGTTTGATTGGGCCTAATGGCGCCGGTAAAAGTACTTTGTTGAAAATTGTTTTAGGCGATTTAACGCCTCAACAAGGCAAGGTGAAGCTGGGTACCAACATTGAGCTGAGTTATTTCGATCAACTCAGAATGCAGTTAAATCTGGATGCGTCTCCGGTGGATAATATTGCCGAGGGAAGAGAGTTCATCGAAATCGATGGTAAGCAAAAACACATCATCAGTTACTTACAGGACTTCTTATTTACCGGCGAAAGAGCCAGAACGCCTTTACGGGCACTCTCCGGCGGCGAACGTAACCGGGTTCTACTCGCTAAATTATTCAGTAAACCCAGTAATCTACTGGTATTGGATGAGCCCACTAACGATCTTGACGTAGAGACTCTTGAATTGCTTGAAGAGGTGTTGGGCGGTTACAAAGGTACGATTTTACTTGTAAGCCATGATCGTAAATTTCTCAATAACGTTGTTACTAGCACCATTGCCTTCGAAGGGAACGGCCGAGTTCGAGAATACGTTGGTGGTTACGACGATTGGATTGCCCAGGGCGGTCAATGGCCTTCCAACACCGAAAAACCTGTTGCTGAATCGACCTATGAGGAACCTGCAAAGCTTGCAGACGCAGAGAAAGTCGAAGCTCCAAAAGAAGTTAAAGCAGCCAAGGTCAAGCTTAGTTATAAATTACAACGTGAATTAGACGGATTGCCCAGTAAGCTAGAAAGCTTAGAAGGGGATATCGAATCGATTGAGGCTGAAATGGGTGATCCAGCGTTTTATTCGCAAGATCAAGACAAAATTCAGGCAGCTCTTGATCGACACGAAAAATTAAAAAGTAATTTGGACGAGTATTACGAGCGTTGGCTTGAACTCGAAGCAATGGCTAACGGCGAAGCATAAGACAAGCTAGTCGTTTGATTGTGAGAGTTTAGCTAAAACCCACTGCATGGCCTGAACCAAGGAAACTCTGATCAAATCAGAGTTTCCTTAAAGTTAAAGCAGCATCGTTAACGCTGTATTAATCCGTAGATTTTTTCACTCGAACCGCCAACACGTCGCATTCGGTGCCGTGCAGTACCGAGTTAGACGTTGATCCAAGCAGTAACGATAAACCATGGCGACCATGGCTACCTACCACGATCAAATCGCCATTTTGTTTGGCGGCTAAATCATGCAGCTCGTTGGCGGGTTGGCCTACCAAAACAAATTGGTTTTCCGTCGCAACGCCAAACTCCGCGCCAATTTTTTCCAGATCAGAGGTTGCTTGCACTCGGATTTGTTCTTGGATGGAGCTGATATCCATAGGAATATCACCACCGTAAGTAAACACTAATGGTTCAATAATATGTGCGATAGAAAGTTTTGCGTTTGAATTATCTGCCAAAAATTTTGCTTTCTCCATGACCTGTTTTGACTCAGGCGATAAGTCTAAGCCTGCAATTACGTGTTGATAGCTGGGCATGGTGACCTCCGAAATTGGTATAGATATTTTTGTAGTAGAAGCTAGTAGTAGCAGCGAACTCATGCAAATAATAAACTAGCTGATTGATAACAAAAAATATTTGATTTGGTGCAACAAAATGCAAAATTGGACACCGTTAATTTTTGTCCTACTCGCCATCGCGCTTGCCGTTGGCCCAATTATGATGATGCAACCCACAAAAACACAACAACGACTTGCGAAATTACGTGACGATGCTCGCAAGATGGGTTTAATGGTAACAATGTGTGTTTGGCCATCAAAATTCAAGGTTAAAGTAAATTCTTACATGCGTTATCAACAACCTTGGCATACTCAACATCCGCCGAAATGCACTTTTTTTCTGTTTAAACAAGGGTATGAACACGATCTTCATTTGGCAAAAACTTGGGAAAAAGTCGAGGCGATTAATTTACCGGAAGAAAAACTTACAGCGTTATTACTGAACAACGAGATTCTGGAGAATATTGCATCTATTGGCTGTACAACTCAGGGAGTATTTGTTGACTGGAACGAGAATAATTCTGCCAAATTAGAAGGTGTTCGCGAATTTTTGGAGCAATTGCGAGAAGTTTTAATTTCTGTTAAATAATGTTTAAGCTCTATAAACACGGGAAAATCTAATCGCGTTACGTTTCTTATCGCAATTCAAAATGAATTCAGCAAAAAAGTCTTTCAGTAAAAAGTCATTCTATAAAAAAGAAGTTCTGCCATTTTGTGTTTAAATCAACCTGCCGCCGCACCTTTTTTAGCGTTTTCCAGGTTATTTTCTTCGTCAAAATCTTCGCCGAGTAGATTATCTTCTTTGATTTTCCGGTCTGGGTTGTAGTCGTTTTCCGGCATTAAGTCTTCAGATATTGATTGTTTTTTTCCATCAATAATTTCTTTTAGTTCTTTTATGAGTAATTTACGCCGCTTATCGGGATGGGACGACTGTGTCAGTCCGCCTCTTGCTTTTTGGTAATATGCCCTTGCAGGAAGCAATTCGCCGCGGCTTACCGCTTGATGTCCCTGTGCGATCAAGGAATAAACGGTGAGCATCAATTTTGCCCACAGTAATGCCAATTTAAAATCTGTGAGTTCTTCGTAGCTGATTTCTCCTCTAGACTGCTTGTGTATTAGCACATTGGCTGCTTTTTCAAGATGGTATTGAGCCAATGCTATTTGTGCATCGGATTCGCGTATACGATAAATTCGCTTATCAGGTTCTTTATCTTCAGAGAGCTCTTTGTTTAAAGATTCAGCATTTTTTGTTGCCGCGATGATAAAACTATCATCACTATCTAATTCTCTGGCTGACGCTAAAATAGACAAACTTTCTTCATTAAGTAATTTTACAATCACGCGAGGTTCTACTGTTTGATCTACAGTGATGATGAGTTGTTGTATCTCTTCGTATTGTTTTTTTAATATATGAATGCGTTGGCGAATGAGACGATTGCGAGTCTCGATATGATTAGCCCAACTGACAACTAACAGTGAGCCTACGCAAATTATGCTAAAAAGAATGAAAGCGAAAAAAGCATTCATTTTAAACCCGAAATAGATGGAGTAATTACAACCGTTATCGACCGCGAGCGGGTATTTTTTAATGATAAATTTTCATGAAAATCATAGAGTTATATAAACTACTTTATTTGCCGGTCGATAACATAAATAACGACCGGTTTTGCAAGAATTTTGGGTCTTTTATTAAGTACTTTCATACATTTTTGCTATAACCAAACTTGACCCTTGCAGATTCAGGTCTTATATATGCGCATCTGAACGCTGAAATTTCGTCAACTGACTATAAAACAAACAGTACGCTCTAGAAGGATCACATGGGAAAATCGTTAGTTATTGTGGAATCACCTGCCAAAGCTAAGACTATTAATAAGTACTTAGGCAATGAGTACATCGTAAAGTCGAGTGTTGGTCATATTCGCGATCTGCCCACCAGTGGAAGCCAAAGTACCGTCGTCGATGCAAAAGAGCGTGCGCGTCAGGCAGCTATAACCCGTAAACTATCGCCTGAAGAAAAAGTTGTTCATAAACAACGCAAAGCCAAAGAACAGCTTGTTAAACGTATGGGTATTGATCCCGACAACGATTGGGCTGCTGAGTACGAAATTCTTCCCAAAAAAGAAAATGTCGTATCCGAATTAAAATCTTTAGCCAGTAAGGCAGATACCATCTACCTTGCAACCGACTTGGATAGAGAGGGAGAGGCCATTGCCTGGCACTTGCGTGAAGCCATTGGGGGCGACGAATCGCGCTACCGCCGAGTGGTGTTTAACGAGATTACCAAGTCGGCTATTCAAGAGGCTTTCAAATCACCAGGTCCTCTGGATATGCATCGAGTCGAAGCGCAGCAAAGCAGACGTTTCTTAGATCGAATCGTCGGTTACATGGTTTCGCCTTTGTTGTGGGAGAAAGTCGCCAGAGGTTTATCCGCCGGTCGTGTGCAGTCGGTGGCTGTTAAGCTTATCGTTGAGCGTGAGAATGAAATTCGGGCATTTATTCCCGAAGAATACTGGTCTTTGTTTGCCGATCTAAAAAACAAACAAAAAGATGCTTTTAGATTTGAAGTAAAAAAATACAAGGGCGAAAATTATCGTCCTACCAACAAAGAGCAATCCGATCACTCCGTAAATATTCTCTCCGGTGCCGATTTCACGGTTACTGATCGTGAAGACAAGCCAACGCAATCAAAACCGTCTGCGCCTTACATCACCTCAACGCTGCAACAGGCGGCCAGTAATCGCTTAGGTTTCAGTGTTAAAAAAACCATGACTATGGCTCAGCGTCTTTATGAAGCGGGTTATATTACTTACATGCGTACCGACTCAACGAACTTGAGTAAAGAGGCTGTGGCTGCGTGTAGAGACTACATCTTAGAGAGCTACGGAAAAAAATATTTACCAGAAGCACCAATATCTTATTCCAGTAAAGCGGGTGCTCAAGAAGCGCACGAGGCGATTAGACCGTCAAACGTAAGCTTGCAACCCGCGCAACTTAAAGGTATGGAGCGCGATGCAGAGCGATTATACGCTCTGATATGGCAGCAGTTTGTGGCGTGTCAAATGCCGCCGGCAGAATTTACCAGCACTTCGGTGACGATCAAAACTGCAGATCACGAACTTAAAGTCCGTGGCCGCGTGATTCGTTTTGATGGCTATTTAAAAGTACAACCGTTGGTGAGTAAAAAGGAAGAAGATCAAGTTCTGCCCGATATTAAAGTCGGCGACAAACTGGATCTTGTTAAGCTCGATCCCAACCAACATTTTACTAAGCCACCGGCACGCTTCACCGAGGCCAGTCTTGTCAAAGAGCTTGAAAAACGTGGTATCGGCCGTCCTTCCACTTACGCATCCATTATTTCTACCATTCAAGATCGAGGTTACGTTCGTACCGAGAACCGACGATTTTACGCAGAAAAAATGGGGGATATTGTTACCGAACGTCTGCAAGAAAGCTTTAATGAATTGATGGATTACGGCTTCACCGCCCGAATGGAAGAAACTCTTGATGACGTTGCCGACGGTAAGGTGAATTGGAAAGACGTTCTCGATAATTTTTATAAAGACTTCTCAGAGCACCTGCAAAAAGCTCAAGATCCCGATGCTGGTATGCGTGAAAATCAGCCAACGGATACCGATATTAAGTGCGAAACCTGTGGTCGACACATGCAAATTCGCACCGGCAGTACGGGTGTATTTTTGGGGTGTTCCGGTTACGCGCTGCCACCGAAAGAGCGTTGTAAAAACACCATGAATTTGGTCTCGGGCGACGAGGTCGTGGATGTTGAACAAGACGAAGAAGCCGAATCTAAACAACTTCGATCTAAACGTCGCTGTACCAAATGCAATACAGCGATGGATAGCTATTTGATCGATGACCACCGCAAACTGCACATTTGCGGCCGCAATCCCGATTGTTCAGGTTATGAAATTGAGCAGGGCAGCTATAAAATTAAAGGTTACGATGGCCCTGTTATTGAGTGCGACAAATGTAGCAGCGAAATGCAACTTAAAACGGGACGTTTCGGTAAGTATTTTGGCTGTACCAACGAAAGCTGTAAAAACACTCGTAAACTGCTGAAAAATGGCGAAGCGGCTCCACCAAAAATGGACCCAGTGCCTATGCCCGAGCTAAAGTGTCAGAAAGTAGATGATGTCTACGTACTGCGTGACGGTGCATCGGGTATCTTCTTAGCGGCAAGTCAGTTCCCAAAAAATCGTGAAACGCGTGCGCCATTTGTTGACGAGCTACTGCCGCATAAAAACGAAATCGATTCTAAATATAAATTTTTATTTACAGCCCCGCTCGCTGATGATGAAGGCAACCGCACTATTGTACGCTTTAGTCGAAAGACAAAAGAGCATTACGTACAAACTGAAATAGACGGTAAGGCCACTGGGTGGCAAGCTTATTATGAAGGTGGGAAGTGGGTTGTTTCTAAAAAACAGAAACGCGAGACAAAAGCTAAAAAATAATACACTCGTAAACTACAGAAGAAGCTCGGAGTAAATCTGAGTTTCTTCTTTTAATTCAGGCGTTAGTTATTTATTTCGCTTTTGCACTTAGGTATTGCACTTAGCTTCTGCATTGTAGTGAAGCTGTCTAACCCAAAATTTTTTAACACAGAGCTACTAGTGTTAATTTAGGCTTCTTCTTACTCGGGCCTCTTTTTAAGTAAATTAAAAATCGTAAACGTAATCTTATTTCGAGCAAAATTTTGAGCGCAAATCAATTTTCGAGAGTGGTTAGTCAGAAGCTTTCATTCGCTAAGCTGCTGATTAATGAGCTTGAAGCTAGTAAGTCAGCAATACAAGCAGACGGTCAACTAATTACTCAAGCGAAAACAGAAGCCGTATTAAGTTTACTTAAAATCGCTCTTGAATCTTTTATTGCAGAAGTGTACTCGGCACCAACCAGAGGAATTTTAGCTGACCCAGAGTCGTACCGACGGTCTGTTGATAAGATGTTTTATGAGTCTTGTGATCTGAATAGTGGTGAAGAAGAGCATTTTATTTTAGCGGAGCTGTATCAACTAAAAAGTACTCCTGGGTCTTGGTTTAATTCTCTAGTGCAATACTTATCCGAAGCTTATAAAACCGTTTTTGAGCATGGTTTTAAGGCTAATTCCGATAGCCAATCTACGTTAATTCCATTGTTTGAAGAGATTGGTGAAACCAAGAGTGTTGATAAAAAATTAATTATTACAATTAATTTAGTAAAGACAATATACGATGGTTTGAGTCAATTTGTTGAATCAAACCGAGAGCTGATTCGAGAAGAGTAATCTTTCTAGTGTTCGTGTTTTCGGACAATAAAAAAGGCGAGTAAACTCGCCTTTTTTAGTGAATACCTAATTTGCGTTTTATTTTATCCATAAAACTATTTTCAAATTTTAATTCTTCACGCTTGCCGTCTTCGTTCAAAAACTGAGTGCTGTGTGCCTTTGCTTGCTGCTCGCCACGAGCAGAAGTGTAGTAATACAAAGCTAAAGAAATTCTGCAGCGGTCTTCGGGGCAGGTAAGTGGCTCTGGATGACCATGAAAACTGGTGGCAGTGGTGCTGAAAATAGCCATACGATTAAAAACCGGTAGAATTTTTTTCTGACAACCGCTTTTCTTCTCATCCCAAAGTTCAAAGTAACCGCCGTATTCTTCTTTCCAATTTTTATTTAAATAAATTAGAACATTAATTCGGCGTACAACATCCATGTGTGAATGCTTGTTGAAGTCAACGTGAACGCCGAGTTTTCCGCCTGGTGGTATTTTATGCAGACCAGCACCGACCAAGTAAGGGTCGGGAATTAATCCTTCAATACCGGTTAATTTTTCGAGAAATCTAAGAAAAGGCTCTGAATTGAGATTATGAATAAATGCTCTGGTAATAGGCTGCATAAATTCGTCCTGATTCATTTGCAGCTTTTTTTCGTATTTTGATTCGAACTGACGCCATTGTTTTTCACCTTCTTCAAACTCTTCGATAACGGCATCTAAAAGTTCCGGTGAAAAAACATTGTCATAAACGCCGTGCGCAAATGGTGCGGCGGTTTGATAGGCTTCAGCTTCTGAGTCTGCAAGCTCACGTAATCGCGTTAGTGGCAGCATTTCATTGTGGTTGATAGTTGCAAGCATTGATAATTCTCCCTAATAACTAACGCCGTGCAAAATACGAACATTGAATAGTCGTTAATCTGAACCTGGTTGAACAGAAACTTATAGACTGGCTTTATCGAAGATCTTGAATACATATAGAAGTATGATTAATCGAGGAGTAAGTTGCTACTTTTGCGCAGTCTTGATTAGATACTACTCTAATGTGACAAATTTCAAAAGATTAATGTGAAGTGGAAGCCGTTAATTTGACATTTGTCGTCGGTAAAAAAGAGTAAACCGCCAATAGCCTTGATGTTGAGGAGCCTTCAATGTCACACAGATGTAACATAAATAGGCGGAGTAACGGATATAAAGTTTAATGCAGACTTAACTTAACAGGGAATTGTACGTGGGGGTTAACACAGAGTTCGGTGAGAATTTGTCAGTAATTTGTTTAGGAGTTACTTGAGTAGAGGATGGAATGAGTACCCTCACATTGATACGTGAGGGTACTGGGGCTTGGTGAATTATCTATGGCGTTGTAGTTTTTTGTTCGACATAAACCACATTCTTGGGTTTAGAAAACTTTTGCACCATCGTCTGAAATACCATAAAAAATATTGGTGTAAAAATCAGGCCGAAGAAGGTTACACCAATCATTCCAAAAAATACGGTGATGCCAAGTGCTTGCCGAATTTCGGCGCCCGCACCGGAAGCAATCATTAATGGCAATACGCCAAAGATAAATGCAAACGACGTCATAATAATTGGTCTTAAACGCAGTCGGCATGATTCCAGAGCTGCTTCGCGAACACTTTTTCCTTCTTCCAATTGTTCTTTAGCAAATTCAACAATCAAAATAGCGTTCTTTGCTGCCAAGGCGACCAGAACGAACAGGCCTACCTGCGTAAAGATATTCACTTCCGAATCCATCAAAATAAGGCCTGCAACGGCGCTTAACAGACACATAGGAACAATTAAAATAACTACGAAAGGCAGGTTTAAGCTTTCGTATTGAGCGGCTAGCACCAAGAATATTAAGAGTACGATAAGTACCATAATGGGTGCCAAGCTGCCCGAGGCATTAACTTGCTGGTACGAAATTTCAGTCCAGCTGTAGGTTACTCCCGGAGGCAATACTTCTTTGGCAATTTCTTCCATTGCCGCGATTGCTTGGCCAGAGCTATACCCCGGAGCCGGTTTGCCGTTAATGTCTGCACTGGGGTAGCCGTTGTATCTTTGTACCGTGTTCGCGCCATAGCTCGGTTTTAGTTCTACTACCGAGCCTACAGGAACCATTTCGCCAAGATTATTACGGGTTTGCAAAATCAGGGCATCTTCTGGTTGTGATCTAAAGCGCTGATCAGCCTGAACGATTACACGGTAAGTTCTGCCGAACTGATTGAAATCATTGACGTAGAACGAGCCTAAATAAGTTTGCAGTGTTAGGAACAGATCTTGTAAATCGATTCCCATGCGTTTGGCTTTTTCGCGATCTACATCCGCCAAAATTTGCGGCGAGTTAATTTCATAGCTGGTAAATCCAGCAACAATTTCGGGTCTTTCTCGGGTTTTAGCCAAAAACTCTTGAGTAATTTGGTAGAGTTTATCGGCGCCAAGATCAAGGCGATCTTCAATTTGTAATTTAAAACCACCGGCAGGGCCAAAGCCTCGAATAGGTGGAGCTGCGGCCACAAAGACAAAGGCACCTTCAACCGCAGACATTTTGCGATTTAGAGTGTTTGCTAACGCTTGTCCGGTCTGCTCAGGTGGTCTGTCTTCAAAAGAATTCAGTGGTAAGAAAACAATGGCGCTGTTTGATGTACGTGTAAATCCGTTAACAGAAAGACCGGGGAACTGAACCGCGTTTTTCACGCCGGGAGTACTCAGGGCGATTTCACCAACTTGTCGCACAATTTCTTCGGTTCGCTCAATAGATGCGCCCGGAGGTAGAGCGATAATACTAATTAAATAGCCTTTATCTTGTTCAGGGACAAATCCTTTCGGTGCTTGAGTAAATCCAAATCCTGCAAGTCCGACTAAGCCAACATACACCACGAGCATTACAATGCTGATGCGGAAGGTTCGCTTAATTAAGTTCAGATAACCTTCAGAAGATTTAAGGAAGAATTTGTTAAAAGGAGTAAAGAACCAATTTAAACCACCATTGATTGCACGCTGAATTAAATCTGGTTTTTCGCGATGATCACGCAAAATTACCGCGCAAAGCGCTGGCGATAACGTTAATGAGTTTATGCCAGAAAGCACTGCAGCAAAGGCAATGGTCAAAGAGAACTGTTGATAGAATGCGCCATTAAAGCCGCCAACTAAGGCGGGTGGAATAAATACTGCGCAGAGTACCAGTGAAATCGCCACAATAGGACCGGCTACTTCATCCATGGAACGGTGCGCCGCTTGTTTTGGCGTTAATCCTTCACTAATACCGCGTTCGACGTTTTCGACCACAACAATTGCATCATCGACCACAATTCCCACGGCTAAAACTAATCCCAATAACGTTAGCGTATTGATTGAGAAGCCAAATGCCATTAATGCCGCCATGGTACCAACAATAGATACAGGAACAGCAATAATTGGAATTAACGCCGCGCGCCAAGTCTGTAAGAACAGCAAGACTACAATTACCACTAACAGAGTAGCTTCTAGAAGGGTATTGATTACGGATTTGATTGAATCTTTAACGAATACGGTTGGGTCGTAAACAATCGAATAATCTATGCCATCTGGAAATCGGGTTTTTAGCTCAGCCATGGTCGAGCGAACACTGCTGGCAAGCTCTAATGCGTTAGCACCGGGTAATAAAAACACGGGTAGAGCAACCGCAGACTGATTATCTAAGAAGCTGCGTAATGCGTATTCGCTGGCGCCAAGTTCTACGCGTCCAACATCTTTTAAATAGGTAATTTGTCCGTCTGGAGAGACTTTGACAATAACCTGTTCGAATTCTTGCTCTGACTTAAGGCGACCTTGGGAGTTGATGGCAAGCTGGAACTGAGCCGAGCTGCTCATGGGTGATGCGCCAACAGAACCCGCCGCCACCTGCACGTTTTGTTCTTGTAGGGCACCAATAACATCGCTGACTGCAAGTTCGCGAGAGGCCATTTTGTGAGGATCTAACCAGACACGCATTGCGTAATCACCGGCGCCAAAAATACGAACTTCACCTGCACCCGGTAACCGAAGTAGGGTATCTCTTACTTGGATAAGAGCATAGTTGCGTAAATAAAGGCCGTCGTAGCGTCCATCAGGTGAATATAAGTGCACCAC
>CALMJT010000125.1 GCA_937864365.1 uncultured Alteromonadales bacterium
TCGCGACCCCGACCTTGGCAAGGTCGTGCTCTACCAACTGAGCTATTCCCGCAAAATTTTCCACTATTTAAAGTGGCATCCCCAAGGGGATTCGAACCCCTGTTACCGCCGTGAAAGGGCGGTGTCCTAGGCCTCTAGACGATGGGGACGTCTCGTTGAGATGGCGCGCATTCTACACGACGAAACAGAGGTGTCAACAATTTTTTACCATTCTACATTAAAGGGGTTCCGCACCACTCACCTGTACAAAAAATACCCAATAGAACGAATAAACCAGCTCGAAGAATCAATGAAGAATTGCTTAGGATTCCGTTCAAATTTTCGAGACAGCTTTTTAGAACAAAACCTCATCACAAGAGCCCTAATAGCAACATCCCTGATACCGCCTGCAAAATTGCTTAGCCGTGACGAACTTTCACGCCTGGCAAGAACACGCTGCCCCTCTGGCCAGATGCTCCTTGCTGCACCGCTCTCAGAAAACAACAATTTTCGATTTTTATGCCCTGAATATTCATTATCAAACACTAAAGGACTAATTATATAAGCATCGTAATAACCCGGATCAGACAACGCAAAGCTCAAATAATAAATTGCTTCCGCAGGATCCACACTTATAGATTCATTCAAATCTGAGCAATGCATACTCCAAGAATGGGCAAAATATAAAGCACCGGAATGAATCCTACCAATAGCATCATAATGGCTCTTCGAAACACCACTATTCCAAACAGGAAAGCACCCCCCAGAATCCGAAATCCGATATGCAATGCACGATCCAACATCTTCATTCAAAAGTGTTTCTATAACCAAATTATAATTTACAACAGGATCTCTTTTATTAATCAACTTATTACAGGCAGACTTATAGTAAGACCGTAAATTTTCCACAGGTTCAGAGCCTACCTCATCGGAATAGCTCATAAAAAATCTAGAGATAATAGGCTGATCAAAAACCCCCTGAACACACTTTGTTATCGTACCTTTATACCCGACATCGACACACATTGACTTCAGAGACTTGTCACACCCCCAGGAAATCAAAGCTTTTTTAAAAATCGAACGCTTGGAATCCAACCTTGCGAAGTAATCATTGGAAAATTTGTTAACACTTGAAACCGCCAATTCATACAATTGCACATCACTAAAATCCTTTACTCTCAAACTAGACAAATCATCAAGACCAATAACTGCAAGGTACGACTTATCAATTTCTCCGGGCAAGAGAAGAAAACGATCGCAAAGCAAACTTTCTACTGCACTGTCTTTATGATAATCATCTACGCGAATCGACCACAAGTCGAAACTATTGAAAATATTGAGACCAGATACAGAAACTCTGGAAACCGGGATATAAATCAAACTTATACCTGCCGCGTCCAACTCTTTACTAAAACAGTTTTTCAAAACCCTATACGGGAGAACACAATCCCGCGCAAAACAGATAATCTGAGAAACACCTTCACGCACAGCTTCAAAAAATAACCACCGAGAAAAGCAATAAATAATCGGCCCTAAATACAGAAATCCAAATTCAGTTTCAGACTTGACCAGATCAACTCTACCCACACAAGAAACCGAGCTATCATCAAGATATTTTTGAGCATAGATATTCAAAACAGATGACAAAAATATTGACGAATCGATAACTCGCAGATCCACTCCCCTCAAAGAACAAAGACGCTTCGCCTTGGTCGGAATACTTTCTATATACCCTGCACACCAGCCATTGGAGTGAGCCATATCGAAATCACCATGCCGATTATCCCCAAAATGAAAAAACAATGTCCCATTAGGGTATTGCGAGTTTATAAATCTGTACAAAGATCCTGTAGATTTTTTTAAACCAACATCTGACGAAACAAATAATCGATTCCACCCAGCATATCCACACTTTGATAAAGCGAGGGACACAAAATCACAGGAATGTATAAAATCACTGACAATAATAATTTCACACCCAGACGAACGAGCAGAATTAAAAAGCTCCAATCCCTGTGGCCTGGCAATGAAAGACTGCATTTCAGCATCACATTCGAGACTTGTAAACAAGTCAACAAAACGAATATCAAGAGAAAAATCTCTTACTATTTTTTCATAGACATCTCTGACAGATATTTCCTCCGCCCCATCCGGCAAAAAATCATAAAGGTATTTTTCAGCTGAAACCCTAACAGATGAAAAATTCTCAATTAACGATGCAGGAATAGATAAATCAGAATAATTCTTCAATCGCAACCCTACAATTGAAAATATATCCTTTGGCCGCATAACAGTCCGACACACGAGCGTATCAAAAACATCAAATGAAATAATCTTCCTGACATCTTCTGAACATTTCCCAAAAGAAATGCCGTTCAAATCATCGGTAAAAAAAAACTCCTTAAAATCATCATTTTTTGAATCCAAAAACTCAATATAATCATTAAATCTTTTGGCGCTTTCGTCAAATTTTGAGTACCGAACAAAGCATTCTAATGTATTGCCCACATCTTCATAATCAGGAAACCTTGAAAGCCCTGACGCCATTCTTCTGGAAAAAAACGACTCCAATACACTTAATGCATAGAGTCCATCATTAATAAATCGATCCTTAAAAAAAACTGTTCGACCAAGATAAAAAGCAAAGAAATCACGATCACAACTCTGATCACGATCAACCTTTTCATCTATTGAAAAACCATCAGAAACTGAATTCAAATGTGACATAGAAGGACTGATGAGAGTTTTCCCAAAAAACTTTGCTTGCAGACCCAAACTACTAGATACAGACATCAAGCCATCACAAAACGGAATCAAATATTGACTCAAACTATCGAGCTTCTCAAAATAATCCCGATAAAAAAGTTTTCCATATTTATGCGACAAAACTTCCAAATATTCAGAATTAATAAATCTCTCCTGAACATGCCCCCCGGTATATTGAGTACAAACCAAACTGAAATCTTCAGGAACTTGCTGCAAAGCTGCTTCAAGAAAATGAATCTGCGTTGGATACATACTACTTCCAGACCAACCAAAGTAGCCCTGAACCTGAAATGGCAAAAGCCAAAACTTTTCTCGAGCTCCATATAAGATAGAACCAATACCACCTTTAACATCAATATCGTTAAAATGATTCAAATAAAGAGATCTAACGTCATTAAAAGTTTCAAGCATGGACACAGGCTGGCGTGCAACCTTGTACATAGTCATCCATGATTTATCATAAATACCAAAAGGATCAAATGAAATCATTGATGGATAAGGAGCCCTCATAAACATCGAAGGCATCAAATCAAGAACACAAGCATCAGGAAATATATCTCTTAACAAACGAGATGGCATTTCCCAACACAAAACAATATCAGGCTCCCATCCATCCAGAGCAGTCAGAATCAAAGACTGGAGTTTATCAAAACGTTCCTTTGAAACAGGAACAAGATGGCTCTCAATGAAAATATTTTCAATATCTGACGAGAAACCAACCCCCACAACACTCCCAAGGACATCTTCTCCCGAATATTCGCGAGATATAGAACTTTCAATTTCCTTGTTAGCCAGAATTTTTAAAGAGACCCTACCCGTACTCAACAAGGACTTGGCGATCGGGACTAATGTACTGCAATAAGACCCCAGCCTAAAATTGGAAATGCCAAGATCGTCACCAATATTAGACAAGAGCAAAACATTTATTTTCCCAACCGCCATAATCTTAACCTTTGAATGAGCCTTCTTTAATCCAGAAAAACAAGGAAGGAAACGCAACTTCCAACAACCGGTTACGCAGCCGCTTATTGCCAGGCTTAATTGCCCTAGCAATTTTCAGCTGTTTTATAGCGTCATCTCGACGACCAGCAATAAGCAAGGCCTCCGCAAGCAAACGGCGAACATTAACATCTTCTGGAAGTTTTTGTATACATTGATAATATGACTCTATCGCCTTCGATATCTGCCCATTATTGCAATACAACCTTGCTTCTTCCAATATTTGACTTCTATTAAGGCTTTTATCTGTAGCGACCGGAGCTGCAACTTTAGGCACAGCATTACTCTGAACTACAACAGGAGACTGCTTAGCATGTGTTAACCTGGCACGCACCTGGTCCAGACGCTCCTGCATAACCCTTTGAGAAGCTAACGCAACATGAACTGCTTCACGATGTAGAGAGTCAGCGGACGGGGCTACAACAGGTTTTGGCTGAAACTCATACCCTTCAATCAAAGACTCAATTAACTCATACCACTGATCAACAATTATTGCATTGTCAAAGCCAATGAAGTGACGATACCCTTCTGTGGCCATTTTATTACGCAACGATGAATCGCTGGCGAGCAATGAAAGTTTCTCGATAAATGCAACTGAATCATCTTGATTCACATAAAACCCATCGACACCATCTCGTACTTTTGTATTCTGAAACAATTCAAATGCAACAATAGGTAATCCATTAGACTTCGCCTCCAGAAAAGTCAACGGATCACCTTCATAATCCGACAGACTCGCAAATAACGAACACTGTTCATAATATTGCGACGGGTCTGCAACATGTCCTTTGAAAAACACCCTATCTGACACAGAGGTTCGTGAAACTTCAGATTCAATAACAGGTCTTAGATAACCATCACCAAGCACCACAAACGACCAATCAGGGTTTTCAGATAAGAAACCCTCTGCAATTTCAGGGATGCGATCCATACGTTTTTGAGGATCGAAACGTCCAACAATCAAAACAGATTTGCTTTTATTAAGTGAAGGTGCCTGTTTTTTCTCAACCTTGGGAACTGGATTGTGGATAACCTGGCTCTTAGACAATGGATAGTGTGATGCAAAATGCCATCTATCATATTCACTAAGAAGAATTACCCGATCCACTTCATTTGCAACGTCCTGACGAAGATTGTGAAGCTCGGGCTTGCCAGTGTACATAGGAAAAAAAAAGCTGTTATGCTCCCAATAGATAACAGGAACCTTTGCAATTTTCTTAATTAATGGCAATGCTTTGAGAGTCGCAGGGCGCCAGTGCATAGGATTTAAAAAAACATCAATCCTCGTCTTACTGTTAAATTCATAAACAGCTCGAGCAAGTTTCCTTTCTGGCGACGCTTCCATTTCACCGATAGATCCAATTTCAATTAATTCGCAATTATCGGCAACTTCATACTCTTCTTTTGAACGCCGTTCGACAAATATCACCCAGTGCACATCTGGCATCAAGTCAACCAAGCGTCGAATCACATTTTGCGTACCACCAATTGCATAATGATCCAATATTGTAGCAACAACTCTTTTTTTATTAACACTACTGCAAGGCTCTTCTTCCTTGGAAAACAACCATGGATCAACAAGAGAAATCGGAGCAGAGCTCCAAGATGAACTATAATAATTATGTGGCTTTACCAAACTCACAGGGAAAGCCTTAGGCTCATAATATTTGATAAGTTCATTTGGAGCTGCTACAACAGGCAAGCCAGTCGAAGAGTTTAAAATTCTGTCGAAATATCGTTTCAGCCACGGCGTTGAGTAAAGCGCCATCGGAACTGAATATTTTGCAATAATATCAAGAACATAAAGATCCATCTCATCGTCAGCAGCAAAATTGGTTTCCACAGAATTCACAAATGCAGAAAAATCCAAATTACCATTCAATCTCGAAAAAGACCCAAAACCAACACTATATGCTCTCTTACCTAAAGCATGCGCATGCAATATAACGGTAGAAGATATACCAACAACAGCATCAGCCAAAGGCAAACAAACAGCAGATGGCGAATACAAAGCCTGAAGAGCAGCGCTATATATATAGTTAGGATACCGCTCACGCAAATATTGATGCTGTCTAGCAGTGATCTCAGGAAAAGATGGATGTTCAGTTACAAGAACAGCTGAATCCGCAGGAACTGCTTGAAGAACATACTCCAGAAACTCAAAAGTACAAGAAAAACTACAAACACAACCAAGCTCATCCATTGGCTGGCCAGCAACCAAATAGACTTTTTTCCACTTGGCTCTCAAACCATGTAGATCTGGAATTTCCGAGAAATATTTTGCAGAAAATTCAAGAAATCCTCGTCGAATAACATCAAGTACAGGCCGGTATGTTTCCAGAAAATTCTTGTTCTCCGCTAAATATCTGGATCCCTGACTGCCAATATATGACGAATTCCGTATCGTACCCTCTGAATCAAAAGAGTGGAACTGGTTAAACGGCAAATGACAAACAAGACCGGTTTCAAAGAAAAGAACTTTTGATTTTTTAAAAACCTTCTTCAGAAATGCCGTTTCTGAAAAAAACGAAACGACTATATCGTAATCTCTTTTAATACCACAAGCATAAAATATAGGCAATATCTTGCCAACATCAAACTCAACATCCGAAACATCATTAAAAAGATCCTTGACGCTGATACCATATTTTTCCGCAACAGAATTCAGCTCAGAACAGGAAAATGCAAACAAATCACTACAATTTGCAAAGACATCTGCCCTTTTATCTCTCATTACAGAAAATGCCTGGGCACTACTCAAGACGTCTACTTGGACACCTTCCGAGCTAAGAGCCTTTGCCATTGCATGGAGCTTGTCAACGGCTCCTAGAGCAAGATCCAGTGGTATCCCGTGAGAAGGGAAAGGGCTAACAAACAACAATACCTTTTTAACTTCATCCATTTTCACACCCCATTTTCCTGTGAAATCTTTTCTATGCTGATACCCTTATCTCCATTTTTGATTTTGAAAATTCCATTATTCTCAAAAACAAGTTCATTAGAGTTAATCAGCTCTTTAATAACTCTCTGATGAAATGAATATTCAAAAACTTCCGTCGGACTCACCTGAACACTACCAATGTATTCACTGTAGAACTGATCAAATTCATCACAAGCATCAATTATCCCAGCATGCATTTCATCCAAGCATGAGCGATTAAATTTCTGAATATCAGATTTCTCAGAAACAACAATTGGAGAGCCACCCTGTGTATAAAGGATCCTACTTGCCGTACTAGGATCACTTAAAAACATTTCAAGAAACATGGAATCTGTTTCAGTCGAGAATGGATGTTTATCAAACTTATTATTAATAGCCCCAACAAATGAGTGCGTATGGGATTTTTGCAACCCTCGTGCAACTCTTGACTCATGATGAGAAAGCTCAATTAGATGACCTGAAAGACCTATCACCTCACCCAATCCAGACAGAATATTAGCCACCGTATGGAAGTATCCAACATCCCAAATAGCAGTCTGACTATCCAAATTCAGCGACCTTACATAAGAAGTGACATTATTGATTCGTTTTTCGATCAAAACTGATAAAAACGTCCATGAAGATTCCAAGACCTCGTGCAACATCAAGAGGTTTCTCTCATCAGCCGAAATTACAAATGAATTAACAACCATTTTGTTGCAATTTTCATCTAAAATATTTATCAGCCTAGCCTCAGTAATACCAAGCAACTCACTGAACATGCTTAATAATGTAAATTTCTTACCCTGCGAAACTTTCAGCGAAACCAGCCTTTTGATATTCGACACACTATTACACTGCAATACGTCAAGTACCGGCCTGGAAATCTCCAAATCCCCTACAGTTATATCTAATCCCCTTCTGGCGGCCATAGAGTTGAAGACAGCTTTATATACATGACCATCCCGCGTCAAAAACAAGACTCTCTCGATATTAAGCAGTACACATCTATCAAGAAATGACTTCACTGAAAAATATACAAAAGCAGAAAATCTTAATTTTCCGAAATTATATGGCGATTTTCCAAATACAGTTCCTCTTTCGAGAGCAAAGAGCGGATCGCTAAAAACACTATTTACTTGACAACCAACAAAACTTCTCAACGCAAGGCCTATACGTTTAAAATCCTTTATCGGCCTACCGCTGGGCCAAGCATCCTTTGTACCAGCGTATCTTTCCACTGCCTTGGGTGTAATTTTTGCCAAAAAACCACGACTCATAGCCATTTCAATATCAGAGTGATAGTTATCACCAAAATGTATCACATTCTCCGGACATATATTCTCCGAATATAACTCTTCAATCACCTTATCAAATAACAACCCTGTTCTCTTTTGAACCTTGTTTTCTCCAGAAACCCAAAGCTTATATATATCTCCATACCCCTGACCTATCAAAACAGAGAGAAGAAAATCTGAAGGCAAATACATATCTGAAACAACAACAACCTTCTTACCCAACTCTACTGCCCGGTCATATAGCATTTTCACACCAGGACGCGCAGCTAAAAAGTTTCGCTCAATATCGAGCTCAAGCTGCATTATTTCTCCCTTTGCAAAATCATCCAATGCCAAAAAATCTGCGAGGTGCGAGTAAATTTCAAAAATAGTTATATCACCCACTCCCTTTTTGAGTGCCATTTCCCTAGCACATTTCTCCGCATAAAAACGCATATGCGCAAAGCTTGAGTAGTGCTCTCCATAAAGATCTACCAAACGCTGCTGCATAAAATAGAAAACATCCTCAGGCACCAGAACAGGCCTGCACAACAGGGTATCAAAAATATCAAATGAAACCACCTTGATGGCGGGATCATCCAAAAGAGCAATATATTCCTGAAGCTCAAATGATACATGCCCGCTAACAGCAGACACATGCCCATTGAAAACAGAGCGCTTTTTACATACAGAAACCAACCATTCTGAGGCTGGAAGATCAGATTCAGACGGATCGCAAACATTGAATTTTGGAGAATAAGACGTTAAGGCTTCATTGACATCTGCCTTGCTTTTGCTCTGGACATACATAGACTCAATAGCCACACTACGTGAGAGTACACTCCTATAGATATCCCAATCAAAATCAGATACATTATCAATATATTCTTCAGAAGAGCTTTCATCAATCTGTTTATTTGGCACTGAGGATATAAAAACCCCCTCTGTGGTCAAAACCCGATTCACTTCACGTAGAACTTCGTCAATCTCCTTAACATGCTGCATGCCTTCAAACATCACAACAGCATCAAAAGAACAACTTGGAATACTATTCAGATAATCTAATAATCCAACCGCCTCAAAATCCAAATCCCCAACTCTCCCAAAAACGGAGCGAGCATACCCAACAATCTGTTCATCACTATCAACACCAACAACAACATCAGTATGAGCGATACACTCAATTACAGCGGCACCATATCCAGCACCACAGCAAAGATCTAGAACTTTGCGCCGCGGTCCCAAATTCTGCTTAATATATTTAGCAGCAAAATGGTATCTCATAACATGAGAGTCACTATCAACCCCCTCTATTCGCAACATATCCATATGCAATTCGGAATCTATCCCAAGCAAAATCGAATCAAAATCGTCACTTAAAAGCCTCTTTTGATAACACCCCACAATTCCAGATGAAAAAACCGGCCCAGAGACTTCATAATACGCAGGATGCTTCCACACATAAAAACCAAAGAGAAACCGTTCAAATTCCCCCCTAACCGAAAATAGACTTGACTTGTCGAATCCACCACCGATCATTACAATTACATCACTCACATCCTGGCTGGATATTTGCCTCGCAACTTCTTGAATATATTTTGGATTATCTACATTTAGAGAAACACACAAGTATTGTCTTCTTCCAGCCAATAACATGCTTTTCTCGAGAAACTCACCAAGCTCAGCAGAGGCTACAGCAGCTCTACCAGACCAAATTATTTTGCCATCACGTACCTCAACACAGACCTCCAATGATTCCTTATTCTTTAAATAACAAGAACACCACTGACTCAGAGATGTGCCGGCAAACTCTTTCGAAAAAATTTCCGAGTTAAACATGTCAATTCCTATTTTAAAGCCCATGCGAGGAACTTTTATAAGTCTTCATGGTTGAATATTTACAAGTACTAATAGCACCGGACCACTATCACAGCGCCAGCGCCACTGCCGCTGATACGGCTATCTGATAAATCACCTGACTGACATCCTTGGTCAACTGCAAGGCTTTCAAATCCGGTTTTGCCAATACAAAAATCTCGTCGCCCGGGCCAACCATTTTCTTGCTGTCGAGCTTGTCATTGGCTGAGCGGAACATGCCATTCGGCTTCATAACCAGTGTATTCATCTCTTCCAGATCACGGTTGGTACCACCTGCTTGCTCAACATAGCCTTCAATAGTCTCACCCTTGGTGTAAGTAATCGCTGTCGGGAACAGGACTTCGCCGTGGATCATCACCAGGTTGCGTTTGGGTGGAATAACCACGCGGTCCCCCTGCTTGAGAACCACTTCGGCCGGGTCGTAACCATCCGACAACAGTACCTGACCTCGTGGCTGAACCTGACGGGCACGTTCAATCCAGCGCATGATGGTATCGGCTTCAGTCTGACGCAGTTCGGCGGTGTCTTTGGTACCGGAGCGCGCTGTCAGTACACTCTGTTCAAGTGCTGCCAGTGATGACATCAACATTTCTTTCTGACGCTCGGCAACAGACTGTCGAAACAGCTGCACTGCTTTCTTGTCGGACATGGGTGTAAAGACAATCTGGTCGAGCAGGTCTTTCAAGGTTGCGCCCCAGGGCAGCACAATCTCAGTACGGGACTCATGCTCACCAGTCACTTCGATACTGATGCTGTCTGGCCGCAACTGTGATGTAACCTTGATGAGGGTACCCGGTTTGACCGTGATACCTGCAATTTCGGTCACAGCAAACTGGCGCGCGCCTACGCGGGTTCCGGCAGGTTCAACCAGAGTGACGTGAGTGGCACGCTGCCCTCCCACCACGGCTGACAGAATTTCACTCAACGGGGTATTGGTGTCCCTGAGTTCGTACTTGCCTTTAAAACTCACCTCACCTTCGATCGACACATCACCACGTTTACGATCCACAAAGATCACATCACCGTCCTGTAACTGAATATCCGGCATTTCGCCGCGTTCGATAAACGCATACAGGTCAACCTTGTGCAGAGTCTCACCATGGCGCTTGACCTCAATATATCGGTAGCTGCCCAGATCATCACGAATGCCACCAGCCTGATCAATGTAACGCAGGATACTGTCGGCACTCTGGCCTTCATACAACCCCGGTTTGTTAACAAGGCCGGACAAAAACACTTTCACAGTCTGGCTTGATGCCAGCGTGATATACGCTTCAACGTTGGCTTTATAAACCCGTTCAACAGACTTCAGCACCACTGCATTGAGGTTGCGGTTTTCGACGCCCAACACCCGCACAGGTCCAACCTTCGGAATGAAGATATTACCCTGGGCATCGACCACAGCTTCCTGCTGGAAATCAAGGCCACCCCAAAGTTGCACCAATAAAGTGTCACCCTGGGAAATGCGATAGTTCGGGTTGATACCGGTAAAAGAGGCGTCACGAAACCCGCCGCGGAACAACCAGCCACCATAAACATTAACCAGGTTACCATCCGTCAAAACGTCCGGCTTGCTATCCGGCACCTCTTGCTGAACATCCAGTGCAAACACTCGGGTCATGCACAACAGCGCGAAAAAAAACGATAAAATTTGTTTGGTCATGACTACTTTCCGTTAATCCCTGTGCTCGCGAACAATCGCAATAATCAGCTTGCCAACCAGATAAACCAGCAACAGGGCACTGAACCAGGTAATAATGTTGTACATCCGGCGCGGGTATTTATCTTCTTCAGGTTTTGAAGGCTGCTGCACAATCAGCAAATGCTTGAGTTTGCGATAAGCCTCGGCTCTGACCGCCTCATGACTCGCCAGTGCTGATTTATAGAGATCGGATGCCAGCGCAGCCGCCATCTGGATTTCCTGATAATCCGCATTGACCTTGTTCAGGGCATCGCTGTTGGCCGAGGTCAATCGCGAACGCTCTTCCGATAACTGGGCGTTCAGCGAGCGAATGAGGTTTTTCTGGGCACGCACTTCGGCCGTGTCATCACGCATAACCGCCAGCAGCTCTTTCAGGCGCGCCTAGGCCTTGATCAGATCCGACTGCAGCTGGCTGATCGCCGCCAACAAGGTCGTCCCTTCCTGTTCCGGGCTGTAAAGACGATTCTGATCCTGGAAAGCCAGCAGCTTTTGTTGCTGCTCCTGCAGCACACCATGGGCACGACTCACCTCACGTGCCGCATAATCCAGCTGCTCGTGAGCCATTTTATCACCGATAGAGTTGATGAATTGCTCACTCAGTTCCAGCATGGTTTTACCAAGCAGGAGCGCGTAATCACGATCAAATGCCTGCACTTCCACGTACACCACATCCGAGATTTCGTCGTGGTACACGTGGATATGATCGTTGTAATACATCACAAACTGCTCAATCGACGCATCAGCTGGCATACGGCTCAAAGGATCAATACCGTCCTGGGCATAATGCGCACGCAGGCCAATCTCATCGTCCAGCAGTAATGCCATATCGCGAGACTCAATAAAGGTTTTGATGATCAGGGAATCCTTCATTGTGCCACTGACAGCACCCAGTGATGCCAATCCAGAGAGTGGCAGGTCAGAACTGTCCGCCTGCTTGACTACAAACTGAACCTCACTGACATAACGAGGGGAAGCCACCACCGCAAAATAGGTGATGATCAGCAACGACAGCAGCAATACAACTGCAAATGACCCAAGACGGGCGATGCGATTCACAACCCGCTTTTGCACCCGGCGAATCACATGCGGTTTTTTGCGCTTTTTAACTTCAGTGCCCGCAGCACCGTTTTCTGGCACATCAGGTACCATAGAGTCGCTGGTACTCATTCAAACCATCCTGTAATTCATGAAAATAGCGGATGCCCTGATTATGAATAACCACGGCCGCCTCACAAAACCGTCGCAACTGATCAATCGAATGGTTAACCATCACAATCCGGGTTGCTGCATATTTTTCTTTCAACAACTGCTCACTTTTTTTCTTGAAAGCAGCGTCACCCACGGCGGTCAGCTCATCAATGAGCAACACGTCAAAATTGAAATCAAAGGCCATCGTGATACCAAAGGTCACGCGCGCACGCATACCGTTGGAGTAATTTTTCATTGGCTCATCGAAGTACTTGCCGACCTCTGCGAAGTCCGCGACTCGCTGTTCAATCTCGCGCGTATCGTGATAACCATGTATCCGGGCGATAAAACGGGCATTTTCCCGGCCCGACATACTGCCCTGCACGCCACCCTGAAGCCCCAATGGCCAGGACAGACGCTCATCCGCACGAATCACTCCCCGACTCGGCATATCAGCCCCGCCCATCATCCTCACCAGGGTTGATTTACCCGCGCCATTTGGTCCCAACACCGCCACACTGCGGTCCATTGGAATCACGAGATTCACATCACGAAACACATAACTACGACCGGAACGGGTACGGTAAAACTTGCTGAGGCCTTCGAGATAAATCATGAGGTAACAAACCGGGCGCGATTACGCCAATAAAGCATCAAGCCCAAGGAATTGGACAATACCGCGGCCTCAATCAGGTAAGACCATTCGCCAGCCGGGGTTTCATAACTGCGGAACCAGCCGTCACGAACCAGCTCAAGCGCATGAAAAACAGGGTTCCATAACAACAGATGCCAGTACTGTTCCGGAATCATGGTGGCAGCAAACAGAACTCCGGAAATAATCAGCATGGGAGTCATCAGAACCGACACGACTTTTTGTCCAGACTCCCAAAAGAGGTTAACCGAACACATAATCAGTCCAATACCTGACGAAAACAGGCAAAGCAAAAGAGAAGCCAGCAACACTTCCAGGAAGCTGTCCGGCAAAACGTCGAATCCCAGCCAT
>CALMJT010000126.1 GCA_937864365.1 uncultured Alteromonadales bacterium
GCCCGATGTTTTTTTGCATCTGACTTCAGACATCCGACCTCAGACTTCAAGCGCCCGACGCCCGACCTCGGGCGCTTTGGTGGGCGCTGATTAAAAAACCATCTAAAGCTTTCTCCCCGTATCGCTTTTGCTTCTGGGCGCATTCTCGCCGCCATTCCCTTCGAGTGGAGTTTTGTATGCCCGAGCGCCTTCTGCATCTCGCTGCTTACGATATCCGCCATCACCGGCGTTTGCGTCAGTGCCTTTATGTTCTCAAGGATTTCGCCTGCGGCGGGCAGAAGTCGGTGTTTGAGTGTTATTTGCACCCCTATGAACGTGACGAGCTGATCGCTCGCATGTTGGATGTTATGGACGACTCGGAAGACCGGTTTCTGGTGGTGCCGTTACAAACCGGGCCGGTGCAGGTGATGGGGGTGGCGGTACAGCCAATGGACCCGGATTTCTTTTACGTTGGATAGGAGGAATGCTTATGGAGCAGCTGTTTATTGATCGTAAAGGCGCCAGTCTGGATGTGGAAGCCGGGCGTTTGTTGGTTCGTATCCCGGATGAGCGCCCTATCAGCTTGCCGTTGCGGCAGCTGCAAATTGTCGCTATTTCGGCATCGGTGCAGCTGAGCAGCCGTTTGTTGTTGGCGTTTGACAAGGCTGCGATCACGCTGACGCTGGTTAATCCGCGTCAGACCGGTGAATGGCTGGTGGTGAATGGCAATCGGCATGGGCATGTGGCTCGCCGGGTTGGTCAGTATCAGTTGTGCCAGGAGGAAGGCTGGATGCTTGACGCTGCCCGTCAGATTGTTTTGGTCAAGATCCGCAGCCATTATCGCGCCTTGCTGCGTTATCGTCGCCAGCGTGCCGACCTGCGTTACGTGCTCACCGGTGCCCTGCGACAGCTGCGTGAACGTTACTCCTCAGCGCTGGCTGCAACCTCCATTGAAACCTTGCGGGGTGTCGAGGGAGCGGCGGCAGCGGCTTATTTTCCGGCGCTGGCGGCTATGTTTGCACCGCACTGGCAGTTTGAGCGGCGTGCCCGTCGGCCACCACCAGACCCTGTGAATGCACTGCTGTCACTTGGCTACTCGCTGATTTATGGCGAAGCGGTGCGGGCGCTGGTGGCTTGCGGACTTGATCCGGCGATTGGCTGCTTGCATGACATCGCCTATCAGCGGGAATCGTTGGCCTGTGATCTGGTGGAGCTGTTACGTGCCGACGTGGATGCCTGGGTGGTATCGCTGTTGCGTTCGGAATCCTTGCGTCCTACCCATTTCAGCCGCTCGGAAGGTAACTCCTGCATGCTCAACAAGGAAGGGCGCGAGCTGTTTTATCCGTTGTATCAGGCCCAGGCACATGAATGGCGGCGGTATTTGCGTCGGATTGCCATGCAGTGGGCGCGCAAGGTGCTGGCTGATATTCGGGTGGACGATGGCCCGGTATTGCTGGTGGCGGGTGAGACGGACGGGGAGGGCTGATATGGCGCGTCGTTGTCTGGTGATGGATAGCCGCTCTTTGCAGGATATTCAGCGTGATGGGCCTGCCTTACGGTTGCAGGTAAAAGGGCGTAGTCGGCAATGGTTTCCGTTGCGGCGCCTGAGTCGTGTTTTGTGTATTGGTTATCCGGCGCTGGGGCTTGGCGCGTTGGGTGAAACGGCACATGACGGTGTTCCGGTCACGTTTTTACAACCGGGTGGTGAAGTGCTGGCGCAACTGGTTTATCCGGGGGCATTACCCGCACCGCTGAACCATTGGCTTGATGCGGCGGCGACTGAACCTGATATCGCCGCCGCCTATGCCCTGTGGGCTGATAACCTTGGGCGTCATACCTATGGTTTGGCGGGTGCCGTCGCCTGTGATCGGCAGCATGCCGCCGCTAGGGCTGAAGCCCTTCTGGCTGAGCTGCTGCGCAAACAGAAGCGCGGGCGATTGCCCGCCCATGCTCGCAGCTGGTTCAGCAGTTTGCTGATGACAGGGATTCAGGCTGAACTCATGGCGCGTGGTATGCCTGCCAACAGCCGGGTGTTACAGACGATTGTTAACGACATGCTGCATCCGGGCCTGATGCTGGTTTTGTCCTGGTTATATCTCAATCTTCCGGTTGGGGAGAACCCGCGTGAAACAGAGCTGGTGCGTTATTACCAGCGGCATCTGGAGAGTGACGTAGAAGCCTGGATTCAGCGTGGTGTTTATAGCCTGGAGCAGCAACTGGAAAGCGCCGGCATGATTCAGGATGCTGTGCAAAAATCGCGTCAGCACTCCCATTCACATCACTCATCACACTCTGGAGGACGGCGTTATGCATAAGGGGCACTATCTGGTGTGTTACGACATTACTGACCATAAACGCTTGCAAAAGGTATTTCGGATCAGTCGCCGTTATGGCGTGGCCTTTCAGTATTCGGTGGTGTACCTGCATGCCAGCCAGGACGTGGTTGATACTCTGTTGGCCGAGCTGGCCGACGTTATTGATCACGGCAGCGATGATGTTCGTGCCTATCGCATTCGCTCGTTACAGCAGATTCAAACGCTGGGCGAACCCATCCAGCCCTCCGGCATCGTGTGGTGACGTCGCCCGGACCCTCAGTCGGGGACATCTATTTAATCCGTACCTGATACACTGGCACTTCGCTCCGAACCACCGTGGATAGACAGCATGCAACCCGGCTTCTTCGACTTTGATGACCTGAACGACAAACTGGATCAGCACAACGACCCACTCGCCAAAATCAATGAACTCGTCGACTGGGCTGCCTTCCGTCCTGCGCTCAGCAAAATCCGCATGCCGCGTTCATCCAACAAGGGCCGTCCTCGTTCAGACACCCTGCTCATGTTCAAAATGATTTTCCTGCGCCACTACTACAACTTGTCACTCAAGCAGGTTGAGTATCAAGTGTTAGACCGCTTGTCATTCCGCCGTTTCCTTGGCCTGTCGCTGGAAGATCCGGTGCCTGATGCCAATACCGTCTGGAAATACGAAGAGTTACTGGTCCAGAAAAAACTCACCGATGAACTGTTTTACAGCCTGCTCTCGCAAATCGAAGCCCATGGTTATCGCCCTCAAGGCGGCCAAATCGTCGATGCCACTCTGGTTGAAGCCCCCAGAAGAAAAACCGAAGAGCAGCAGCAGGAAAAAGCTCGCAAGGCACAAGAAAAATCCGACGGGGATGACGACGACTCACCGCCGCCATTGGAGCGTACTCCGGCCCAGCAGCGCCAGGCCAGCCGGGATGCGGCCTGGACGAAGAAACATGGCAAGAGCTACTTCGGCCATAAAAATCACACCAGCGTTGATAAAAAGCACAAGCTCATTCGCAGCTACAAGGCGACCCCGGCCAATGCGCATGACGGGCATCAACTTGAAAGCCTGATCGATGGCGACAACAGCTGCGCGGATGTCTGGGCGGACAGCGCTTATCGAAGCGAAGAAAATGAAAAGATGCTGGAAGATCGGGGCTATCGCTCCCATATCCACCGCAAGAAACCGCGAGGCAAGGATATGCCAGAGCGCAGCAAGCGGGCGAATCAAAAACGGTCTCGGGTTCGTGCGCGAGTCGAACATATTTACGCGGACATGAAACGCGACGGCAAAAAGTTCTTGGTGCGCTGTATTGGTCAGGCCAGAGCGGAACTGAGAATTGGCTTGATGAACATGATTTACAACACACGTCGCTGGGTCGTGCTCAGGGGAGAAAGCCTGACGATGGGGTAACTGCGTCTGAATGATGCAGTCAGGGCCTCAATGAGGCCAAAACAACCTGGAAACAGGTCTGAAGATATCAAAATCAGGCCCCACAGTGCTGGAAATCAGTCTGTCGAAGCCGATGTCTGCCCATGTAAGGGATGAAATCGACTAAATAGATCTGCCCTAACGACTGCGATTATCTGCCCCTCATATTCAAGATAATGATCTTGCTCAAGATCTTCCTCTGTCGCTATCCGATTTAGGTTTAGATAGACATCAGGGCCATCTTCTTCGAACCATACCTCAGCAAGCGAGCAAGAAGTGCAGCTATGAATCATATTTAGCACCCTATTAAGCACTCATAACGCTTTAATTAAGCTGCCGCGCGTAGTGCGGTCGGCCTTAATTAATTGTTGCGCGAATTCTACGCCAGCGTTAAATCATGCTTTGCTGGATTAGGTTTCGCTCTACGAAAACAGTATTAGGTAGAAGTATTTTTGGAATTGCAGTCGCACTGTTTTTTTCATTAAAAATAATAATACAGGAGTCTTCTTGAATAATTTGTCTATTCAAATCAAACATCGGATTGTTCAAGTGCTGATCCTGATCGTAGATGACTGCCCTAGGTATTGAATAATCCTTGGCGTAGCCCATAGCCAACCTTGAGCCACTATCATTTCCTATATCGTTCTTAGCGTAGCTAGCAGACAATACAATTGAATTGCTAAAGAGGGCTTGCAATCGGTCTCTTTCTTGATACCTGCCACTCAGCTCCATCTTCGACTTCGGTGCCGTAAGGTATTCAGAAATTAACAATCCTCCATTTGCGACAATATCTGTAGCCAAGCCCCTGTTCTTGGCAGGCATAATATCGTTCAGCGGACTTGGAAGGATTGCAACCGTCTTACCATTAGAATCCAAGGTTTGCATATGAGCAATGGAATCACATCCTAATGCTAAACCACTAATTATTACGGCACCATTGGTCACTAAGCCTGAAACAAGTTTCCGCTCAATAGCCTCTATTTCCTGACTAGGGGTTAAGAGTCCTATCACTGCGACATTTTTGCTATTCTCGGACAGCAGCGAAAGGTCGCCTCGATAAAAGAGAAAAATTGGCCGTTCGCTGTTCTTTACAGAACCGCGATGCGGTGGGAAATTACTATCCCCAATCGCCACAACACCATCAACTGCACCTGATGACTTAGCAAGTATTCTTCGCAACATTGATTTTTTACTATTAAAGTCATCAATGGTTATCTCGACATCAACTCTAGAGGTTAAATTTAATAATCGTACAATTTCGTCTTCAGACTTTTGAACTGAAAGATTCTTAACAATCCACGCCCGACCGATACCTTTGTAAATTCTGGCGGCCATAACATTGATGGCATTATCGCTGCATATCATTTTCACCCCTAATCCAAAAAGTTCCCGAAAAATATATTTTCTATTTCAGGTAAATTTAACTAATTTATGAACATTAAAGAAATTCTTATGTCATCATAGGAAATTTCTCCATTAAGCTCTTCGAAAATCGGCTTCAATCTTTCATCTCCTACCTTCATGACAGCATTCTCAACTGCGCGAATTGTTGAGTGTGGTGGTTTAATATGCATAACCTCATCCTTTCCTAATATTAATACGATATCAGAAATATGATCAATGATCGTTCTTTTCTTTACTCCCACCATGTGAGCGATGATGTTTAAGTCAGATTCATTATCCAGCGCAGAGAGAGTTTTCTGTACACATGGCTTCAATAAGGCTGTTTTTCTTAAAATCGTTCTTCCAACTGCATAAAAAATTACGCTATTCGCCCCGCGATCGAGCAAAGCTTGAATGGCATCCTCATCAACATTTACACCTTTGGTATAGATATCATCAATGAGCAATATATTTCTTCCATTAATATCATTGCTTATATTGCAAGTTACGTTTGTAATTCCAATGTAAGGCATATCCCCATCTCCACCATGTCCACTCCTGTCCATATGGGTTGTCCTCGTATTTATCTGGCGAACTATAAATTTTGTACAATCTTCGAAGCCATTAAGGCTGCCAACAATTTCTGATATTGCTCTTCTAAAAACCATCTGATTGTCGGAGTAATAATTTTCCGCCTTAGCTCTCGGAACAACACATATTGACAAATCGGTATTGTAAAATTCTCTTATTTTCGGTAAATCTTTGCAGAGAATCTCCACAAGCTCATATTTCGCATTCTGTATGATTGATTTTTCAGTTGTGCCAAATTGATTCTTTAAATGACTTATAAAGTCTGGATTTCCTTCATTCCCGTATCCCAAGTAATCACGGCTATAATAAGACTGTATGTCTTTATTAAGGAAACCATTCTTTCTAATGCGAAATTTTTTCAACATTTTATGAATTAATCCTCATAAACAATGCAAAATTGGTAGCATTTCACGATGCACAAAATATCGTTTATAATCATTCGATAGAGTTTAAAAATCCTCTAACCATTTATCAATAATTTGTAAAAATACCCACCACGCTACGATTTCAGTCAGAATCTAAATTCTCATTGAAAATTTATTCATGCTAAAATCTGCATACATTTATTATTTGATCGCATTTAATACCACATGCAATGGCGGACTCTATTGCATCCGTATCATTCTCAAATACAACAATCGACTTCCCTTCCTTTAGGATTACAGGCATCAACTGCATGTACTTGTCTCTTGGGTTTTCAGCATTCCTATAAAATTTTCTATCGAACTTGTCAGTGAGCCCGTGATAAGAAAGTATCATATCCGCCCGGATTTTTCGGCTGTTTGTAGCCAATATTATTTCCTTGTTATTTAAGCGTTCGATTATATCGACCAGCTGTGCATTCACTATTGTTCTTGATAAATATTGTGGATATATGCTTTCTTTCTGCGCCACAATTTCTTTAAGTTGCTCATTTCTGATTCCTGGAATCAGTTCTTCTAATATTTCACGCGTAATTCTGATTCCGGGCTTCAAATTGATTTTAAATTGACGGGACAAAACATTAATTGAGGCAGCTATATACGATAAAAAATTAGCATTATTGGAATCTATTAATGTGAAATCAAGAACGA
>CALMJT010000127.1 GCA_937864365.1 uncultured Alteromonadales bacterium
TTAGCATGGTTAAAAACTCTAAAAAGCGCAATCGTGCCTCGTCGTGATAAATATCGTTTTGTGCAGACATACCTCCACTAATATTAAAAATAAAAATACCCTTCTGAGGAAGATCACGATCGTAGGTACCGGTTACTCGAAGCGTATTGGGAAAGGTAAAACTGTAAGGGCCGTTTTCTAGAAATACTTGCCCACCAGGTGTACTTGGCCATTGAACAGTGTAAAAATCCAAACCGGCGGGCTGGCGATCAATACCACGTTTATGATCCACCCAGTTAATTTCTACAAATTTTTCCGGCGACATATTCAGTTCAATAAAGGCTTTAGCAACTGGCATTGAAGACGTACTCTTGGTTGTTTGATGTGTTAAAAATACATAGGCTAAAATAAGTGAGCCCAGCAATAAGGCCCCTATTATTAGTAGGTACCTCATTCGATAATTGCTCGGGTTGGCATTGAATAATCTTTTGTATTCACCCAGTTTGCCATTTTTTGCAACTCACCGTGCATATAATCAGATCTAATTTTCATGAGGTTATGAAATTTCTCCGCCGCTTTCTCTATCCAATCCATTCGACTTCTGAAATTTTCAACTTGCATATCGTCAGGGGCGACCGATTTGAGCTCACCGTCGTCTATTTCGCAGGCGTGTGAAAAAACCAACTCGAATGATGGAGATGCCCAATTTAAGAGAATCCCCCGCTGCCATCTCGCCCACTTTGCAAATTCCGGGTGTTCGTAAATCAGCGGTTGCAAGATAACACCCTGCTCATGGTTAGCGATCTCCAACAGATGCTTCATTTGCAAGTCTCTCTTATCTTGTTCAGGCGCCTTCTCAATCTGTGTAACGTATTTAAAGCCACTTTTTAGGCTACCGGATATTGCCATGTTATTGATAATAGGCAGTGTTTTCTGCGACCAAGGCATACTATCCACCACTGTTTGAATGGGCGCTTCTAGATTTTTTGCGTTGCGCTTATCAATGCAAACCATGCCGTCAAAAAAATGTTCTGGGTAGTTGTTGTAAAACCAGTGTGGCGCGCTGATATCCATAAAGAGCCAAAGATTGCCTTTACCCAAACCATCAGCTATTTCTTTGGCATTCATAAATGGCAGAAACATGTCGGTTAATACGACTCTTTTCATGCCTAAAAGACACGCTACCGTTTTACTGGCAAAGGCTCCTAGCGCCATCCAATAATAGCGACCCAGTTTACTAACATCCCCGCCTTCTTCGGTTTCTAAATAAAAGCGTGCATAGGTTGCGGCGATGCGTTTTGCTCGCACTTCATACCAATCGAGCAGGTCGTACTCGTTAAAACCCACTCGCTCGCTCATGCGAATAATCGAAAATTCTTGTGCTTTTGACCAATAAGTCTTGCACGTAATTTCTACCGGTTCGACTTTATCAGTATTATCGTTAACGCCCGCAGTGCTCTCTGGACTTGCCATGCCAATATTCCTTGACTCTTTTTCAGTTAACAGGCTTTAGGTGATTAAGTTTCTTTGGAATTTGCATAGGCCGCGGCTTTATCGGTATTTATTTTTGGCCAAACCAGTTGATACTCAAGCTTCTCACCTTCGGTAGTCGATACCACCGCCGTAGTGCCATCGGTACCCGATACATCGTCGGGCAAGTGCCAATCTTCATCAATAGGCTGGCCTTCAGGAACCACTCGGTAGGCCATTCCTTTGACTGGATTTCCGAGCGTGTCTTTAAGTACAAAACGCAGCGCGAAGGTATTGGTAACAGGAATATCATCAGCGGCAAGATTAATAGCAGGGCCTTCGTCACCAATGTAAACGTTGGCAGACCCAACCATAATCGTTCCGCCGCAATTAATAGCATCACCCACACGAGAGGCAGGTTGATTATTGATGAAAACCGTCGCTGAACCTTTAGAAATGGCTCTTGGATGTGGTGGGCTTTTGGGCTTTATATGCGGAGCAAGCGCATCGCCTTTTCGAGCGGCGGGAATTCCATTAACCATAACATTACCACTGCCCTGGATTACCGGACTAGGATGCCATGCACCATGATTTGAGCCCATATCACCCAGTCGCGCCGCTGGTTTTCTCGACATTTATATTTCCTAAACTAAAGTATTAAACTGTAAATGAAGGTGAATAAGAAACCTCCACAAACACCCTTACCATCAATTAATTGTTAGGGATTGTGACAAAAATTTCTTCCACTATTAATTATGCGTTGCGTAAAACGAGACTTTTTGCCGGTAAATTTTACATTCGCAGAATAACCTAGCAATAATTTCATGGGTTTTTATTTACGTTAAGTGGTTACATTAAGGTTAAAATTGCCACTCTATTTTTGCGCAATATTTTCACGGCTTATTCGTTGTAGATTCACCATGTATCAACTGCTCAAAACCCACGAACAATCAAATTCATTTTTATAGGAATCTCTGATTAGCTCATCCATAATTCAATCAGAGGGCAAAAAATTAAAATGCGATTTTTAATTTTTTCACAACTTCAGTCACTTACCGTTCTTGAAATTAGCGACACATTCTTGTGTTGCAAGAAACTCTAGATTAATCAGAGTTTCCTATGGATATATTAACACTTTAAGAGTTATTTTCTTTTTACAGAGAAAATCATCACAAAAAGAATAAATCTGTCATTATTTTTTGGTATTCAAAACAAGTAAACCCAACTATCCAGATACGTTTTTACTCTATCAAAACAAAAAATCATTTAAAATCCAAGCAAAAATAACAAGAATACCAATGCGATAAATCTGGCAACTCAATATCACGCTTATAAGTCAATATCAGTTGCACAGAAAATTTATTGATCACTAAAGATTAGAGAGTCATTATTTATCTCTACCATATACAACCGCGAGAAAACCTCTTGAGAAACCGTTGCAAATATGGTCTCGTCATTACCATTATCGCAAAAGAGAATGTCACACCCTCTCTCTTGAGCAAGAGTTTTCATTAATTTAGTTAAATAACTACTCGCCTCTCTTAATGGAGAATCAATGTAGTCTTCTGCAAATTTATCAATAATCTTAACATCAATAGCTTGCAAACCTAATAACTCAAACTGCTAGAAAGAAGAGAGAGTACATAAGCGTCACCACTCTCTTTCCAATCAACGGTTATAAAATAACCCATAACATTTAAGATATCGACGAAGCAATAACACGCAAAAACTTCTTCCGACAATTTATTTGTGAGTTCTTGCCAAGAGCCATAATGTTGAAAATAACCGGGGAACTCGGTTTTGAGCTCAGCAACGAGATCATCATAAGCAACTTCACTCTTCCAGCCGCTTTCAGCCTGATTAAGCCATTTAATGGCGTTAGAGGAGTTTTGCGAAATATCACTTGCCACACTGCGCAATTGGTCCCAAACAGTGCCGTTTAAATGCTTAAATACTGGTTCTTGAACAAACATATCATTTCCGATAAAAAACTAAAAAATCCGTGATGACCAGATGTAAAACCACATTGATCAACATCTAACCCAAGTTATAACGTGCAACTCAAAAAGATAAAATCTCAGACGCAAACTTAGTACAATTACTTGTAAATTGATTGTCGATGAACTCAAATTATTAATTCTCGAATTTACGTATTTTTACCTGTCAACAATTTTTGCCTGTCAACATAAGAAACTTTAGCTAAATCACAACGTTTGGTGGCTTATATATGTATCGAAAAATGCCTTTGGGAACTTCCGACGATATCTCGATTGAGCAAGAAGACGAATGATAGACTCACCCTAAACATTACGTTAATCGGTGACATAATAATCAGGCGCTATCATTCAAACAGTAAATTTTTTCATAGGCGCCGCATCGCCACATCGTGAATTCTTAAATTAAAAAGCATATCTAAATTATCTTGGTTTAATTACCAAACAGATATTTTCAATATTTAGACGCAAATATCCCAAACGGAAATTTAAATAGCACCATCCAAATCACGGATAGCTGACAAATAAATTAGCAACCTTGTTTGTTTTTATAAATCTAGATTTCATAAAACATACGTTATACTTTATAGGCACCTATAATTGGTCGTTCTAGTTGTAACAGCATTTTCTGATTCATTGATTTTTTGTTGCTTTATGCCTTGCGTTTTTTTGTCTGCAACGACAAACTGATCCTTCATTAAAGTCGAAACAAAAAAATAAGAATATTTTCTCTTTGTTTCGATCAATTTCTAATGCTATTACTTAATGGTGCTATGGGTTTGTGTTCTTTAGAGCTCAGACCCATATCACTCTTGAGGACATAACTATGCAAACAATTGTTATCGTAGGGGGCGGCGCAGGTGGTTTGGAACTTGCCAGCCAACTCGGACGTAAATTAGGCAAACGTAAAAAAGCCGATATTGTACTCGTCGATAAAAACACTTCTCATATTTGGAAACCTTTATTACACGAAGTTGCTACCGGTTCTTTAGATACCGGAACAGACGGCGTTGTATACCGCGCGCACGGTGCAAGACACGGTTACCGATTTGTTATGGGTGAATTTACCGGTGTTGATCGAGACAACAAAACCATTAAATTAGCCGCCGTATTTGATGACGAGGGCAAGCCGCTG
The DNA here is from genome assembly GCA_937864365.1 of uncultured Alteromonadales bacterium. GTDB lineage: Bacteria > Pseudomonadota > Gammaproteobacteria > Pseudomonadales > Cellvibrionaceae > Sessilibacter. Next base: position 4,579 of record CALMJT010000127.1, read on the forward strand.
CTACCTGAACGCCAGTTAAAATACGACACCCTCGTAATGGCCGTAGGCAGTGTGAGTAACGATTTTGGTACTCCGGGCGTTCAAGATCACTGCTTCTTTTTAGATTCTCAAGCACAAGCAGAACGATTCCATAAGGCGTTGTTAAATCACTTTATGCGTATTGATGAAGAAGTAGACGGTGGCACGCTTAATGTGGCTATTGTTGGTGCTGGCGCAACCGGTGTTGAGCTTTCCGCAGAGTTGCATCATGTTACCGAGCTGCTCAAAAATTACGGCATGCCTAATATGACACCTAAGCGTCTTCGCATTACGCTGATCGAAGCCGGACCTCGCATTCTACCGGCCTTGCCGGAACGAATTTCGGCATCAGCCAGAAAAGAGTTGTCACGTCTTGGCGTTGAGGTAAAAGAAGACACTCGCATTCAAAAAGCAACCGCCGATGGTTTTATTACCTCAGACGATATTTTAATTCGCGCCGATTTGATGTTGTGGGCCGCCGGTGTTAAAGCGGCCGACTATGTGAAAGATTTGGGTGTATTTGAGCTTAATAAAGCAAATCAAATATTAGTGAAACCTACCTTACAGAGCACCACCAATGACGATATTTACGCGTTGGGTGACTGTTGTGGTTTCTTGCAAGAAAATGGTAAATGGGTTCCGCCACGAGCACAATCGGCTCACCAAATGGCGTCTACCATTAAAGATAATATTTTGAGAAGACGTAACAATAAAAACCAAAAAAACTTTACCTACCACGATCATGGTTCATTAGTGAGCTTGAGTCGCTACAGTACCGTAGGCAGTTTAATGGGAAATCTAACCAGCAAAAGTATGTTTGTGGAAGGCCATTTAGCACGTTTGATGTATGTATCTTTGTATCGCATGCACCAAATTGCCATTCATGGCTTTAGTAAAGCGGCAATGGTTTATGTGGCAGAAACCATTAGCAAGGTTGTTCGACCTAAAATGAAGCTTCATTAAAAATACTATATTGGAACCTCCGATTAACTCATCCATGATTTAATCAGAGGTTCCTATTAATCAATTAATACATTCATTAACGAATAAAGCACTCAAAATTAAAGCACTCAAAATTAAAGGTTGAGCGCTTCTTTCTTAAAGCAATTCCAATCCTAGAAACCTTAGAAGAATACCAATCTTTTTCCAAATTCTGTGTCAATAATTGCCGAGTTTTGTTCGTACACCTGCTTAATTTGATCTGCGTGAAAAACCTCTTCTGGACTGCCAAAATCGATGCATCGACCGTCTTGCATCACAATCACTAGATCTGCGTAGCGCAAAACAGAATTCAAATCGTGACTAACAATAATTGCGCTTAAACCTCTCTGACACTCTACTTTTAGAGTTTCATACATATTATTTTGATGTTTTAAATCTAGGCTTGCGGTTGGCTCATCCAATAATAAACAGGGTTTAAGATCTACCTGAATCAACGAGGTTTCTGATTTAACCGATTTAGCTCCAGACTTAAATTGGCTTTTATCAACCAGATTGGGTAATACCTGAATATACGATCGAGCTAATTGAACACGTTGCTGTTCGCCACCACTGAGTTGATCGTAGTTTTTTTCGAATAAATGACCGACGTCTGCAAAATTTGCCGCTAAATTTAGAAACTGCTTTTTACCAACATGGGAACATGAATGGTTTGCCAGACCAAAGGCAATCACTTCTTGAACCTTGAAGTTAAATTCAAGTGAATTAATTTGCGATAACACCGATAAGTATTTTGCTAACTCTCGATGATGATATTGCCTGAGCAGGCTGATATTTTCGCCACAAAAAATAACGTCGCCGGAGCCTTTTAACCCGCCGGCCAAACAATGTAACAATGTGGACTTTCCAGAACCGTTTGGCCCTACAATCGCAATTAACTGACCTCTAGGAATTTGCAAACGCTCGATATCAAGGCGCACACGTGAGCTCTTGCAAGAAGAATCCCGAACACGTATTAAACCATCAATACCATCGTCTCTATTCTGCTGGAATACTCGTAGGTGATTAACTTCGAACAAATAATCTTTATTCATAAACCCTTATCTTACGACGCAGCGCGATAACGAATAACAACAATACTTTAAGAATGTTTAAGTTTCCTCATTAAAACCCCAATAAACCAAGGCGCACCCACTAAAGCAGTAATGATACCAACAGGCAATGTTTCTCCGTCAATAAGACTGCGTGCTAATACATCTGAGGTTATTAAAATAATTGCTCCGGTTAAACCCGATAACGGAATAACCCAGCGGTTATCAGCACCAGTCACCATTCTTACTACGTGCGGAGCAATTAGGCTAACAAAACCGATTAAACCCACGCAGGCAACAGAAACACCCACACCTACAGAGCAGATCAATAATACACGATATTGAAGCGATTCTACTTTAACGCCAAGATACATCGCTTGTTGTTCACCCAGCGCCAATAAATTTAAAGCGCTTGAATGAATCATTAATAAAAATAAAACAATTACGGCACTTATAAGTGAAAACCAAAGATACACGCTTGAAGACGGTTGTAAATTCCCCAATTGCCAAAATGAGAGAAAACGTAATTGTTGAAGATCAACAAAATATTTTATGAGACCCGCAAAAGCACCAGTAAAGGCCGACAACGCAAATCCAAGTAACAACATGTAAAGCACCTGATTGACACCTGGTTTAGTCAACCAATGGCTCATCATTAATACGCACATTGATGCGATCAATGCACCTAAAAAAGCCGCTCCAGAAATTAAAGCCGTGTTATTTATTGATGAGAGAACAGCGAATCCCAAATTATACGAGGCAAATACCATTAAGCTTGCACCCAACAAGGCGCCTGAGGAGATACCAATTAAATTAGGATCGGCCAATGGGTTTCTAAAAATGGCTTGAACAGCGGCGCCACTGACGCCAAGCACAACCCCTGTTGACAGGGCCATTAACACTCTCGGCCAACGTATTTGCGATAGAATAATAAAATCTTGTGAATTTAAGCTCTGAGCAAAAAATTCAGAATCTGAAAAATTATTGAATGATAAATAGCCTAACACGAATTTGAGGTGTGCGACAAATGTGATTTTAACATCACCAATCGCTAAGCTGGTTAGCATCGCCACAAAAACAAGCACAATTAATACGCACAAAAATACGCATGATCGTCGATTGTGCTGTTTATGGACCGGGCTGTGACAAGATGATGACAACGATCGATGAGTTGTCAAAAATCGATTCCTTTTTTCGCCATAATACCTTGATTATAAGCGTGCTTGATTTCTTTTATCTCAGAAACGGTATCGGCAATTTCACGCAACCGACTACCACCACCTCTACCGGTAATCACTACGTTTTGATGCGAAGGACGCGCAATAATAACATCCACTACCGACTGTTCATCCAAATATTGATAAGACAGCATATACGTTAATTCGTCTAAAATAACCAAATCGTATTTAGGATTACTGAGCGCATTTTTAGCGTGATCCCACGTAATCTTCGCCGCAGCCATATCACCGTCTCGGTCCTGCGTGTCCCACGTAAAACCGGTGCCCATTTGATAAAGAGGTACATCCTTTAAATGCTCAAGGAAAAATAATTCTTCGCCGGATTTTTGCACACCTTTAATAAACTGAATGATCGCCACTTGTTGACCATAGCCTAGAGCTCGAATTGCCATACCAAATGCAGAACTGGTTTTACCTTTACCGTTACCGGTTAATAAAACTACAACGGATTGATCTTGCGTTGCTTTTGCCATGGTTGCAGAAACACGTTCTTTTTGTTTTTGCATGGCTTTGTTGTGTTTCTCAGACTTTTTATCCATTTAAAAAAACCAAAAAGTTGCATATATCAACATCAAACTATAGGAACCTCTGATTAACTCATCTCTGATTTAATCAGAGGACAGAAATTGAAAATGCGATTTCCAATTTCTTCACAATTTCAAGAACTGTAAGTGATTGAAATTGGCGACACATCCTTGCTGTTCGTACTCTGAGTATGAATTCCTAATGCTTACGCTCAATAGTATTGATAATTATTTTACGTGTATCGTTTAAAAGGAATAACGAGCACCTACATACGCCTGAATACCACCATTATTAAAGCCACGCGCTTCTTGATAATCATCATCAAGAGCATTAATAACGTTGGAATACACTTGTAGCTCAGGAGTTACTGCGTAGTTGACCGTAATATTTAATAGCGAGTAATTAGCCAAGTCTTCACCGTCAATATCAATGGCGTCACTGACGAAGCTTAATTGGCTCGACAAGGTTAAATTTTCTATTAATTGAGCAATAACTGAAAAATTAGTAATGTTCTCAGGGCGACGTGCACGTTGCTGGCCATTACTGGTTTCCGTATCGTTATAGGTATGATTTACCGAGAGCTCTAATGATTCACTCACAGGCCAATTAAAGGCGACTTCTACACCTTGTGAGGTCGCGTCATCGTCGGATTGTAAGTAGCCGCTAAAAAATACCGGGTCGAACTCAATAAAATCTTCAACGGTCTGATCAAACCAAACCAGCGATAACTTCCAGCCCTGCTCCGAAAACCACTCAACGCCAAGATCGTAGCCTTTACTGGTTTCTTCGTCTAACTGCAAACCCGCAGCAGGACCAAAAAAGGCGGTATCATTAAGAAATTGTTCAAATAAACTTGGCGCTCTAAAGCCAGAACCGTAGCTGGCTTTAAATTTTAAAATACCAGAATCTTGGAAAGTAATTAAATAGCTGCTGCCAAGGCGAAAACTTTGGTATTCGCCAAAGTCATCAACATCGTCATAACGCGCCCCAATATCAATAAACCAATGATCATTAAATTGAGTTTGTACATTAACAAAAGCGGCTAATTGATCACGCTCAGAAAAAGCAATTTCTTCCTCTTTAGAGTCAATACCAAAAACAATTTTCAAACTGTCTTGGGGCGTATAACTGCCCAGATATTCTACTTGAGTAATTTCGCCTTCGTTCTCAAAGGTTAATTCTCCTTCGGTGAAAAACTCACGGCTGATATCAGAAATGCTCGCGTTAAGTTCGTGGCTGAATACAGAATTTTTGTAACCGATACCCACACTCCAAATATCCAACTCGGAATCGGAACGGCAGTCGTCTGAAGTTGCAAAAGTAGCGCTGACAAAACAATTATCGTAATCGTTATCGGCTTCGTGCTGGCGATAAAACCCTTTCACAAACCAATTTTCGCTTAAATTAATTTTTCCGTTTAATTGCAGCGTTTGGTTATCGTAACTGTCTTTATCATCGGCTGGTGATGTCGCATCAAAACCATCAACATCTAAATCAGAACCTGATACAAAGAAATAACCCAAATCACTAGAACCACCTACATTGCCGGTAACACGTTGAAAACCGTCCGTTCCCGCTTTTACATCAACACTTCCGGCAAGTGCGTCTTCATAGCGTTTAGACGTAATGCTCACAACACCACCGGCATCGGCGCCATAAAGAACGCCCTGCGGACCACGCAGTATCTCAACGCGCTCAACACCGCTCACCAATAAATCGTCAAATACCGGCGTAACCTGTGGTGCAGAGGGATCGGCAATTAACACTCCATCAATACGCAATTGGGTGCGAAAACCTTCTTCGCCGCGAATACGAACGGTGGTAACGCTACCTATGCCGCCGTTGTGCGACACACCAACGCCCGGTTGCGCAGCCAAAGCATTGACAAGGCTTTCTTGACCCGACAACTGCAACTGCTGCTCATCAATTAACGAGACACTGGTGGATAGATTAAGAGTACTCTCGGGAATACGTGATGATACAACCACTTCTTCAATGGTAGTGGCAGCAATTGAATGTGCAGAGAATACAGCAGCGGCAAGCGGTGCCAGCAAGGATTTATTCATTATGTCCCCAATTCGACAAGGTGTTTACGATTTAGGGAGGATAACGAGGTAGAAAGATTTCGCTGAAAAGCTGCAATCTGTCGAGAAATACCCGATCTTTAGGTATAACATAGCGTTCTACTTCCGATGAGCCCTCCGCTGCATCGCATTTAAGTTACTCAGGCTGGTATCGGACTTTGAACACGCAGGTTCTACCGTTGCGGGGGCAGTGATGGATCGGTTGCAATAAACCGCCAAGCTTCCCATTTAACCTACACACCAATTAAGGTTGCACGGGCATTATTAACGTAATGAAATATTAATAATGACTTAGCAACTGGCTTGATAACGACAAATCAAATTAAAGACATCGCTTTTAGAAGAATGAACGTTAACAAATGATTGGCTGTAAGCACCTATAAGTGGCGCGAACTTTACCCAGCTTATGATGAATGGTCAACCTTGAGTTTATTCACTCAGAATACTCGAAATAACAAATTGTGCTGTTTTTAGTGCATCAAAAAAAATTTAAACATAATCGTAAAATAATACTGCGGCATTTTTTCTTTTTCTTTTTCTTTTTCTTTTTCTTTTTCTTTTTCTTTTTCTTTTTCT
>CALMJT010000128.1 GCA_937864365.1 uncultured Alteromonadales bacterium
ATTGACAATAACATTGTCCAGAACAAGCTCATCTGAACCAACTGAAACACCATTGTCAGTCCATTTGACATGACCCCAAGACATAAAACCTATATCTGTAATGTTGCTTGTCGCTTTAAATTGCAACGTATATACCTTGGTTGGCGAGCTAGAGACCTCAAAATATATTCGTTGGTCACCAATCTGTACCGCAGCAATTCCATTTTTATTGGGGTCAGAATTGCGATACTCAGAAAGTTGTGTGAATTGCAATTGATACATTGCACCAACTTCTGTTTCGATCGTCTGATCAATTCTCAAAGGGTTAGAATTATCACCATACTGCCCAGTATTGCTATAGGTGGTATTTGAAAAGTAAAGATCGCCCGCATAGAAGTTGGCAGTATTAAATAACGTCGCATGAATGTTACTAATATAGGTGCCGCTGGCATCATTATATTGAAGCGTCCAACCGCCTTGATTGCCAAAATACAAACCTTGAAATTGATCATTTCTAGCATAAGTATATGGCCCCCCTCCTGACTCAACCCAATTCGTAAAATCAAGATTGTGGCCTACACGATTGGGCCCCCAATAAGTATCGCCACCTGTTTTCGTGTAGACGCTAAATGTGCCATCGCTGATTAGGTTGGCTGTGGAGCTAGCATCGAGGGTTGTGGCACCATTTACAAAGTCCACATTTGGAGTGGCTGCCCCAGGGATTTCCACGGCCGTACCATACAAAGCTGTTACTTTGAGGTTCAAATCTTCCGAGATCTCATAAGGCACGTCGTTATTAACCGTTGTTCTGACCAACAGTTTGTTGTTTGACTGAATAGTCGCCGTGGCACCCGAACCTGGAACGTAATCAACCCAGGTCGTTCCGTTGTACCACTGCAACATTGGGGAGCCACTTGCTACTAGGTCCGCCTGAATAGCCGTGCTATTAAATAGAAGATCTAGAGAAACTTGCTTGCCAGCCGTGTACTTCACTGTCCAGATGGCATAGGGTGTGCCTTCGTTAACGATGAGGTTGTTAACGGTTAAGGTGTCTGCATCTTTGACAGCGTTTGTATTGAAGGTGCCGTTGGCGTTGAAGACATCACCCGTGCCATCATCTTTAATGGTGGCTGTACCGGTCGATGTGAGGCCACCTGGCATAGTGGCTGTCAGCGTAAATGTTTCACCGTTATCCGAGGTGGCGTCTTGCTTAATCGGTGTGCGAACCAATAGCCCTGTTGTTGTACCGCTACCTGTGAGCGTGTTGGTAAACGGAGCTGTATAACTCACCCATGTTGTGCCGCCATCGAGTGAATATTCGAGGTTTGATGAGCCAAGCGTTGTAACGGTACTTGCGGCACCGAAATCTGTGCCCGTTCCAGTTGCTGTACCTGCTGTTAGAGCGAGGGTTACACTCTGCCCAATGGAAGCATCAACGGTAAAAACCGCATAGGGCGAGGCTTCATTAACGCTTATATTGTTAACTATTAACGTGCGGTCATCGCTGCGCGCGGATGTTGACGGTGACTCAATGGGCTCTGCGCATGCGCCTGCTAGGTTACCTAGAAACAAGTTTTGTTCATAGACTGTTCGACTAGCTGTTGTCCCATCCCCGAAGGCACCGGCTGGGTTATGACCAGTCGCGTTAATCTCGCCAGTGCAACTGTACAACAGAGCTGCCGAATAATGCCCTCCTGTTTCAACTGTGTAAACAACTTGCCCAAGCACTGAGCCCTTTGCCAAAGTGGGTAAATAAACGTTGGCACCGGCATTTGTACCGATCATGCCTGAAGCATCAGCCCCCCATGCAATCAAGGTACCGTCTCTTAAAATTGCAGATACCGCACCATAGCCACCATATCCATTTTGTGGACTAATAAACTGAACGTTGTTCAGGAACCCGGTCCCCGCACTATCTTTGACCTTTGTCCAAGCCCAAATCATGTCTTGGTTACCTTGCCCAGTCACGCCACCAGCGGATGACCCTACTGTATAAACATAGCCATCGCTACCCAGAACAAAATAAGCACCGCCAGATACTCCAAGCTGAATCATTTCAACCCCCGCAGGCAGCGGATTTGCCATCTCAATGGCAAATGTCGCAGAGGCGCGGTTCAATGACGTACCATTTGACGCCAAACTAAGTGGCGCTCCATCAATACCAGCTGTGCCCCATGTATAGAATTTGTTGGCACTCTTGCTGTATGCGAAACCTATATTTTGGTAATACTCGAGGTCGGTAATTCCGGTTAGCACTGCGCCCGTTTCGCTATTAAGACGTACCTGAGTGAATTGGTTTGCATCGGTAAATGTATGGCCCAGACTGTAGTAGTAATAAACGCTACCTTGAAGTACTTTTACGCCACCTGTGCGAATGGTGCCGTCATCCATCAAAATTGCCACGCCTCCAAGCGACACACTCATACTGACAGCATGTGATGGGTCAAAATCAGCTGGCAATGAGACTTTTTGGAAACTTCCGTTTGTAGTTAATTCGGTAGGGAAGCTCTGATTTTCAGCACCCCATACCCACAAACCATCCGTTGTCAGTAACAAATATTGGTTTGCCGCATTTACTCCAGACACAGCCACATCGATAATACTACCGGTAAAGTTATAACCATTCGCCGCATTCAGATACAGCGGAGTGGTTAAATTTCCACCGGTCGAAGATGCGTTTTCACCAGTAACATAATAACCACCGTCAATTGCCTTATAAAATGCCCCATGAAAGCTCGATATAATATATCTCGATTTATCAAAATTCAAGTCATGCCAGGACTGCGTTGACAAAGTTGTCGCATCAACCGGAGCTGCTGCATTCATCACACCGGTATACATATCACCCGTGCCATCATCCTTGATCGTTACGGTTCCCGATGTGGTGGCAGATCCTTGATTAGCGGTTAAGACAATCGTTTCGTTATTCTCAAATTGATAATCATTGATGAGTTTTATACGAACAATGGCTTTACCAAGTGTATTTAATGAAAATCCACCTGTGTAATCATTCCAACTCGACCCATCAATGGTGTATTGGATATTCGTGGCATCATTAGTCCCGTAATCCACGCCGCCGCCTGTCGCTGTACCACTAAGGCTCAAGGTCACTAAATTTGAATCCGCTCCTGTGGGAGCCGTACCCACAATCCAGATCATCGCGTAGCTGGATGCTTCGTTGATATTTGCGCTACTCACGGAAAAACCGGCCAAGTCCGCCTGATAGTTACCCAACGAAAGCTCTACTGTTTCCAAACTACCGATATGGTTTTCTAAGATCCAGTTACCGTTAGCACCAGTGCTATCCGTAGAGACAGCAATATCTGCACCAGTTATGCTGGCAAGTTGGGTAATGGCAGTTTGTGCTTCAGCGGTGTTGGCAACATTACAACCATAAATTAGTAGGTCGCCAGTTTCAGTGAGGCTGTCTTTGACGCTGGCCCAGAGCAGTCCATTCTGATTCGCTTGATCCAACTGGACTGTCTGTTGTCCCAACTGCAGCCAACCAGTACCACCGTGGCTTAAGAGATGAATGGCGTCGAAATGCGTGCCTTGCCCACTTTGTTGATTAAGGAAACTCGTGAGTTCGTCGACTTCACTAGCACCGGGGTCAAGAACAAGGACGGTTTTTTCCGGGGCAATATGGCTCAGGTTGTCGAGTAGCGACTGCAAATTTTCCAGGCCACCGTCAACAACAACCAGTTCAGTTCGGTCGGTCGCGCTTTGACCATTGCTGGCTAACACGTCAGCGGACACATCACTCACATGCACCTGATCCAGTAAATCAGGGAGGGTGAGAGCTGCAGCACCGTCAAATACGATTCGAGGCTCTAGCGCCAGTAGCGACAGACGGTTTTTCTTCGTGTTGTGAGTTTTTTTGTTCCCAGCCAATTTGATGCTCGCAATGTAGGCAAACTGGCGTAACTGTCAAATAGAACGTCTTTTTTGCATATCCTACGATCGTAGGTTTATGCGATGACCCCGATAATCTTCGACAAAACCACCATCGTCACTAGTTGATACATGCTGTCTCACCTCAACACCAGCGTCCAGTTGTTCTTTGTTTCGGGTATGGTCATCTTCTGGCTGATCCCGCTCAGTGCCTGGGCCATGCTCAGGGGGCGGCGTGACCACAATGCCAACCTCTGGTTCACCGGTACGGCGGTTTATTCGGTGGTGGTGACGCTGTTTGTGTTCAACCCATTTTTTCCGTGGTGGGTCAACGGGCCTTTTATCAGCATGCTCAGCGCGCTGAGCGTATTTTTTCTATTCGAATCGCTTCGGCGGGAAATCTCAGCTAAGCCTGCACCTTTGCGGGTTTACCTCTCGCTGCTGGTAGTTTGGTTTATTTTGATTGCTGCGTTTTTTGTGGTCGGCCAGGACTTGGCGGGCCGCGCGCTACACCTGGCATTGCTTTCAGCTTTAGAGCTTGGGCTTATCGTTGTGGCAAACCGGGTGCGACGCCAGCATCAGAGCCGTGCGCTTTGGATCTTGATCATTACCTTTGCCTGCTTCGCGCTGAGCAACATGTCGCGTGTGCTGGAGTTCGTGTTGTTGGGTAGATTTCCGTTGCTGCAGGAGTTCACCCTGACAGGTAGTGTGTCTTTGGTCATGAATTACCTGAGCGCGATTTTTTACTGCTTTGGCTATTGGGGCTTTGTGGTGGAAAAGAGCAAGCGGGAGCTGGTCGAAGCCACGCAGAAAACGGTGCTGGCGCAACAGTCCGAGAAACTCGCCCTGGAGCGTGAAGAGATGGGCAAGGTAATCCTGCAAGAGCGCACACAGCTCATGCAGCGCCTGTCTTCTATCGGCAAAATGGCCCAATCGGGCGCGGTGGTGGCCACCATTGCGCACGAGGTCAACCAGCCTCTAGCCTCCATACGTCTCAATATTGGCCAAGCCCAGCACCTCGCCCAGGAGCTTGCTGGAAATGTGCGCCTGAATGACACACTGGTGCACATAGAAGAGGATGTGAAGAGGGCCGCCATCATCATTGAAAGAGTGCGCAGCATGTTTGTGCAGTCTTCGCGCATCGAGCCTGCGGTTCTTGATGATATCGTGGAGTTTGTAGCCAGGCTGGTTCGCCCTCGCCTGCAAAACTATCGCATTGGCTTGCAATTACAACTTGACGCGCCGATCCCCTTGAACCTGGCGCGCGGCGAGATGGAGCATGTGCTCATGAACCTGATCGACAACGCGCAACATGCTTTGCGCGAAAGTAAGGTGGTAAATCCAGAAATCGTGGTGCGAACATGGATTGACGCTAACAACGCTGTTTTGTCTGTTCATGACAACGGGCCAGGCATCAATACGGAAATGCAAAAAAACATGTTCGACCTGCTGGCCACCAGCAAGGAAGATGGCCTAGGCTTAGGCTTATGGCTGGCGCGGTTCATTGTCGAGCGTCAAGGGGGCCGCATTGCTCTTCAAAGCGGTCATGGCTTAGGCGCCTGCTTTGAGGTGCGACTGCCACGAGCCTGAAATCATCCTCCGTTCGTCGGATTGGCGAAACCTGTCAAATTAACCAAACTATCTATTCCTTATTTTTATTTGATTTTCGCGTATGTCATCTGGCCATGTGGACGTCGTGGAAGACGACGACAGCCTGCGAAATACGATCAACGACCTGTTGACGTTTGCAGGCTTTCGCGTACGCACTTGGCGTGACGCCGAGAGCTTTCTAAACAACCTGCCTCAAACCGCGCCGGCAGTCGTGGTGACTGACATGCGCATGCCCGGCATGTCGGGTGTGGAAATGCACGAGGAACTGTTGCGTCGTGGGCGCAGCATGCCGGTCATCTACATCAGTGGCGAGAGCACGATGCCACAAACCATCGCCGCCATGAAGCTGGGCGCACTGGACTTTTTGGTGAAGCCTTTTTCTCGCGAAGATTTGCTCACAGCCGTCTCTGCTGGCCTCGAAAAAGACCGGCTTCAAATGCGGCAAATGATCGAACAGGCCCGGTTCGAAGAATCACTCCAGCACTTGGCCCCACGCGAGCGCGAGGTCATGGACTTAATGATTAAAGGCCACAACAACAACGAGATTGTTGAAACGCTCAACATCTCGCTGCCAACAGCCAAACAGTACAAGTCGACCGTGATGCGCAAGCTGGCTGTCCGCTCCCTGTCGCAACTCATCCAGCTCAGCA
>CALMJT010000129.1 GCA_937864365.1 uncultured Alteromonadales bacterium
AGAGGCAAGAATAGAACAGCTCGAAAAAGAGTTGTCTGCACAAAAAGAAACGAAGAAAAAAGAACAAGAACTGCTCACTATAGGTGGTCGATTACAGCTCGATTACAACCGTTTTGATGGCGCCTACAATGCTATTAACGACGGTGAATACGGTTCTGATATTTTTCCTCGTCGTGTGCGTTTGTCTGCCGAAGGCGAGCGTGACGATTTAGATTTCACCTTAATCATGGATTTTTCTGAAGGTGACGCCGAAATTCTATTAATGCGTTTTCGCTACAACGGATTTGAAAATGGGCCAAAAATTAAATTTGGTCGTATCCGTGAAGACATTTCTTTAGACGCATTAACCAGCAGTAAAGACCTTGCGTTAATCGAACGCTCCGCCTACGCAAATACCATGTCTCCGTATTTCCGTTACGGCGTTTCTGCTTATCAACATTTTGATTCTGGTTTGCGTTATGCAGTAGGGGTTTATAAAAACGACGCCTTCGGTTCTGACGGTAAAGACGAAACCAGCGATTTAAGCCTAGCAATTAGCTCACGTTTGACTTGGTCAAATGTATACGGCGATGGTCGAGTTTTGCATTTGGGTGGCTGGCACTCTCTTCGTCAAATGGATGGCGATATCTTAGGTTCGTCTTTTGCTCGTGGTGAAGTTCGTGAAACTGAAGTGCGGTTATTAAATTACTCCGCCGGTGGTGAAACCGTCGCTGTAGACCAAATCAATCAATACGGTGTTGAATTTGGCTGGCAACGTGATGCGTTATTAATTCAAGCCGAATACGGCGAACGTGAAATTGAAACCTTAGATTCTAGCTCACCCTTAGACGGTGAAACCTACGAAGGTTACTACGTTCAAGCCAGCTACTTTTTAACGGGCGAATCCCGTAGGTTTTCAAAAGGCAGTGCTAAATGGGGTTCACCCAAAGGTGTAAGTAACGCTTGGGAAGTTGCTGCTCGATTCAGTTCGTTTGATGCCAGCAGCGATAGCCAAGGTACCGAGCTAGATACCTTTAGTCTTGGTGCTTCTTATTATCTTAATTCTGATGTTCGATTCATGCTGAACTACGTTCACAGTGAAGTCTCCGGGCCCGGGGCTTTGGCGTTAGTCGGTAACGAAGACGAAGGCGATGCAATTACCGCTCGCATTCATTACGAATTTTAAACCTTAGCGATCTCTGATTAACTCGTATTTGAGTTAATCAGAGATTCCTTTAATTAAATCAGGCATCGTCCCGCTGATTGCAGTTTTTGGATCTGCATAGATTTATCGCAGCTATTAGCCATTAATGCTGGCTAATAAGAAATATAAGGATAATAAATAATGAAGAAAGTTACTCTTAAACGCGCATTACTTGCAGCGGTTATTTCCGGTTTGTGTTCGCAATCAGTTTTTGCTTTTGAGCAAAGTCGTTCGGTGGATTGTATCGCACCGGCGGCGCCCGGTGGTGGTTGGGATTTTACCTGTCGCACCATTGGTAAAGTAATTACCGATTTAAAATTAATTGACGGTGCCGTACAAACTAACAATATGCCAGGTGCTGGGGGAGGTGTTGCTTTTGCTCATGTGGTTGGTAAGCGTAAAAAAGACGATGCCTTAATGGTTGCATCCAGTACCGCAACGGTTACACGTTTAGCGCAACGTCAATTTGCCGGTATGGACCCAGAGCGTGTGCGTTGGGCCGGTGCCGTTGGTGCCGATTTTGGTGTCATTGCTGTTGGTAAAAATTCGCCGTTTAATACGCTTGAAGATTTAATTGCTGCCATGAAAGCCGACGCTAATTCTGTAAAATTTGCGGGCGGCAGTGCTGCTGGCGGTTGGGATCATTTAAAAGTTTTGATGGCAGCAAAATCTGGCGGCGTTACCGATTTAAAACACATTTCTTATTTGGCATTTGCCGGTGGTGCAGAGGCGTTAACGCAAGTGGTTGGCGGCCACATTTCGGCGTTTACCGGTGATGTTTCCGAAGTTATTGGCTTTTTGGAGTCTGGTGATTTAAAAGTGTTAGCCGTGTTATCAGACGAACGTTTGCCAGCGCCCTTAGATCATCTACCAACGGCAAAAGAACAAAATATTACTGCGGTTGCACCTAACTGGCGTGGTTTTTATGTACCCAAAGATATTTCTGATGAAGCTTACCAATGGTGGGTAGACAGTCTTGATCAGGTATACGCCAGTGAACAGTGGCGAGAAGTTATGCGCAAAAGCGGATTAATGCCGTTTCATAAAACCGGCGAAGAATTTAAAACCTTTGTTGATGAACAAGTACAAGAAATTCGCGCGCTTTCAACCGAAGTAGGATTAATTCGATGAAGGGCGATCGCATTCTTGGCGTAGTCTTACTGATTATTGCATTTGTGTACGGCTGGGAAGCCGTACATTTTCCCGAGCCTTTTGGCGGTGCCGAAACCGTTGGCCCAGAAACCTTTCCAATTATGCTATCGATTATTCTAGGCATTAGCAGTATTTATTTATTAATAAAGCCCGATGCGGATAGCGAATGGCCGGGTGTTGCGATGTTGTCGCAATTGCTGTTCGTAATTATTGCCTTAGCAATATTTACCGCGTTGCTTGAACCGGTTGGTTTTATTCCGGCAACGATTTTTGTGGTGAGTTTTTTGTGCTGGCGAATGGGTTCTAAACCTGTGCCTGCTTTAACAACCGGTGTTTGTTGCGCGTTATCGGTTTTTTTACTGTTTAACTTTGTGCTGGACTTACATCTACCTGCGGGAATTTTGGAGTTTGGCTGATTATGGAAACACTCGATTTTTTACTACAAGGTTTTGCCGTTGCCTTAACGTTTGAAAACCTCATGTTTGCCGCACTCGGCGCATTGCTGGGTACATTGGTAGGAGCACTACCGGGCCTTGGCCCTGCTAACGGTGTAGCGATATTAATTCCATTAGCGTTTGGTATGGGGCTTTCGGCAGAGGCTTCGTTAATTTTATTAACCTCTGTTTATGCCGGTGCAATGTACGGTGGTCGTATCTCCAGTATTTTATTAAATATTCCCGGCGACGAACCAGCCATGATGACCTGTTTAGATGGTCATCCTCTAGCCCTTAAAGGCAAGGCGGCAGAGTCACTGGCAATCTCAGCCATTGCCTCTTTTATTGGCAGCTTTTTGGCCACGATTGGTTTGGTAATTTTAGCACCCTGGTTAGCGCGCTTCGCACTCAAATTTGGGCCAGCAGAATATTTCGCGTTATTTACTCTTGCCTTTGCAACCTTGGGTGGCATTACCGGTAAAAACCAATTCAAAACCGTTATTGCGGCGTGTATTGGTTTAATGATCGCCACCGTTGGTATCGATTTAAGCACGGGTAACCAACGTTATACCTACGATATTTTAGAGTTGTACGAAGGTATCGATTTTATTATCGCTATTGTTGGTTTGTTCGCCATTAGTGAACTGCTGGTGTTTATCGAGAAACACTCCAGCGAAGGTTTAAAGCGAGTTGTTCTTAATAAACTTAAATTAACCGCTGCCGATATTATTGGCATATTGCCAACCAGTCTTCGTGGTTCGGTACTGGGATTTATTGCTGGTGTATTGCCGGGTGCTGGTGCGTCTTTGGGCAGCTTTATTAGCTACACTCTAGAAAAGCGAATTATTGGTGACAAAGGTCATTTTGGTGAAGGCGACCCACGTGGCATTGCTGCACCAGAAGCGGGTAATAACGCAGCCGCCAACGGTGCTTTGGTGCCAATGCTCACCTTGGGTGTGCCCGGTAGTGGTACCACTGCGGTTTTGTTGGCCATGTTAGTTTCATTGAACATACAACCCGGCCCAATGTTGTTTACCCAAAATGCCGATTTGGTGTGGGGTGTTATCGCTGCATTATTCGTTGGTAACTTAATTTTATTATTAATGAACATTCCAATGGTGGGTGTGTTTGTTAAGTTGTTGAGCGTACCACCAAAATATTTAATGCCGATTGTGACTCTTATTGCATCGGTAGGGATTTACGCAATCAGTAACAGCGCTGTAGATCTATTCTTTATGATTGGATTTGGTGTTTTAGGTTACATTTTGCGCAAGCTAGAGATCCCATTAGTACCCATTATTCTAGGAATGCTTCTGGGACCCGAAATGGAAAAAAGCCTTCGCCATGCGCTAACACTGTCTAACGGTGATTGGAGTGTGCTTTGGTCGAGCAGTCTTGCGGTTGGAATTTGGACACTGGCCGTGGTTGGTTTAATTACGCCTTATATTCTTGGGCCAATTCTACGTCGCAAAATGACAAAAGAAGCGGAAAAAGTACAAATTACCGGAAGCTAGAGTGCTTTTAAGTAGTATGTTTAGACAGGTTTTTAACAAAATTCTGAAAATATTCGTTTGGCTATTCAATTTTGGTACAACGATTGTAGGATTTGTCGTATAAGTTTTCATGACTGCGTGTTCAATTGGAGAAGTAGCTATGGCAGGAAAAGAAAGACAAGTCACCCTACGTTTTTTGGCCGAACCGACGGATGTGAATTTTGGCGGAAAAGTGCACGGTGGTGCAGTGATGAAATGGATCGACCTTGCAGCCTATGCTTGCGCTGCTGGTTGGAGCGGTCGTTATTGCATTACCGTATACGCTGGTGGTATTCGCTTTGTGCGTCCTATTATGGTGGGCAGCCTTGTGGAGGTAGACGCAAAAGTGATTTACACCGGTAGAACCTCTATGCACATTGCATTAGCGGTAAGTGCGGGTGATCCAACTACCGATAAAAAAAGCCTAACCACGCATTGTATTGTGATTATGGTAGCCGTTGATAAAAATGGCGATCCAACACCGGTACCTGAGTGGATTCCACAAACGGAAGACGATATTTTCTTACGCGATTCGGCAATTTCATTAATGGACATGCGTAAAAAAATCAGCGTAGAAATGGAAGCACACGTAGCTGTATTAAAATAACGCATACTAAAATTACTTAAAGGTAAAAGTCAGTTGAATAATCAATTTCAACCGAATT
>CALMJT010000130.1 GCA_937864365.1 uncultured Alteromonadales bacterium
CGACTGCAAATAAATAAAAAATTTGTCATTTAAGAATACTCATTTAACACTCAAAATTTTTCCGTATCTGTTACTGATTCATGAACAGATCATCTTTATGTTTCGGTTGCTTTAAAGAAAATTTTGCCAAACCCAGAATTTATTGCACACAAGAATAAGCTAATTAGAGGTTTTCATATTAGGTTTGTTGATCGACCTATTAATCTCACTATCGTCCATTTTGTTTTAAAAAACGCATAATCTCTACCTTGTGACCGCCCGCTCCTTTATGAAACTTTTAGGTGACAGTCTCTGTCTCACCACATATAATCGTTTTTATCTTAATTAGCTTTTACCGATAAGAGAGAGCTACCGTGAATCATATTCAAAACGACCTGCCCACACCCAACTCGACGCCGCCACACGAACAATCTCGGGCGTTATCGATAGCAAAATTTTCTATCGCCCGTAAAAAGTCAATTTTTTGGATATTAGCGGTAGTTGTCATTGTTTTTCTGGCACAGTTTCCCAAAATTGTGACCGATACCGACCCAGAAAACATGTTGCCAGCATCCGATCCTGCGCGCATGTTCCATAATCAGGTAAAACAAACCTTTGCCATGCATGATTCGTTAGTGGTTGGTTTGGTAAATGAGCAATCGATATATCAGCCGGACACCTTAGCGAAATTAGCCGCCGTTACCGACTTTATCGATGGTTTGGATGAAGTTGTTCACGAAGATATCTTATCTCTGTCGACCGCAGATAATATTACCCAAGCCGGGCCGGGTACCATTCGCTTCGAATGGATGATGGCAACACCACCAGACTCTCTTGAGCAAGCACAAAAAATTCAAGCATCGGTAAATAGATTACCAACTCTTAAAAACACGCTAGTTTCAAACGACGGTCAGGCGGCAATAATTTATGTTCCTCTAACCGAAAAAGATTTTAGTTATCAAGTTTCAGAGAAAATAAAAGAATACATCGATAATAATGTAAACAGTAATGCCAACGATCAATGGCACATTACCGGTCTACCGGTTGCTGAAGATCAATTCGGCCACGAAATGTTTGTGCAAATGGCAATTTCTGCGCCTTTAGCGGGTTTAGTTATTTTTATTTTATTGTGGGTATTTTTTAGAAATATCGCCTTTATTACTGCACCCATGATTATTGCCATGGCGACAGTGATTATTACCATGGGTGCTTTGATCGCTTGTGGATTCTCTGTGCATATCATGTCGTCGATGATTGCGATCTTTTTAATGCCAATTGCGGTTGTTGACTCGGTACACGTGTTGTCGGAATTCTCCGACAGCTTCAGACCAGGCAAAAATCCGTCCGAGGTAATTTCTGAGGTAATCGGTAAATTATTTCAACCCATGCTTTATACTTCGGTAACGTCAGCGGTCGGTTTTTACTCTCTGTATTTAACCCCAATTCCCCCAGTACAAGTATTCGGTGTGTTTATTGGTTCTGGAATATTGGTAGCATTTGCACTGACTATTTTATTTTTACCCGCTTACCTTTGCAGCCTAAGCAATAAAACTCTACAAAATCTTGCCGAAACCCATACCGACTCCGAAAACTCCGCAGTTGCTAACTCGGTAAGAAAATTTGGTCAGATGGCCGTGTCACATCGTCCGTTTTGGTTGTTGACCTTAATAGTACTCGGCGGTGTGTCAGCGTATGGCATTAGCAAAATTCAGATTAACGACAATCCTGTGCGATGGTTTAAGCCGTCGCACGAAATTCGAATAGCCGACAAGGTACTAAACAATCATTTTGCCGGAACCTACGACGCTTATTTAATTTTTGAAAAATCCAATGCTTCTGACCAAAAAATAACAACCATACTGAATTCTGCTTTAACTCAAACTACTGCTGATAGAGAATTAAGAGCAATTATTGAAAAATCGTTGGGTGAATATTCGAGCCCGGATGCAAATAACATTCAAAACATTACCAATAGTTTAATGATTGCGTTGGATGATTACAGTTTTACCAGCTCCGATGCAGAATCTTCGGCCCAAGCGGCAGATTTACTGTCGCAATTAGAAACTCTGAACAGTTCTGGTCAATTATTTTTGCAACCAGAATCGCTTAATTATTTAAAAACCTTGCAAGAACATCTACAAACAACGGGATTGGTTGGCAAGTCCAACAGCCTAAGCGATGTGGTGATGACGGTAAATCGCGAATTACGTTCTGGTAACGACGAAGACTTTACCATACCCAAAAGTGCAAACGCTGTAGCCCAAACCTTATTACAGTATCAATCGTCTCATCGCCCTCAGGATCTATGGCACTTTGTGAATAAAAGCTATGATCAAAGTTTGGTGTGGTTGCAATTAACCAGTGGCGATAACAAAGACATGAGCGCTGTTGTTGCTGAGGTTAAAAATTACATTGCCAAAAATCCTTTGCCCGAAGGAATGAGTTATCAGTGGGCAGGTAAGGCGTACATCAATTTAATTTGGCAAGAAAAAATGGTCTCTGGCATGTTTGCCAGTCTTGCCAGTGCGTTTGTAACTGTATTTATTATTATGGCGATTTTATTCCGCTCGATTATTTTCGGTGTGATTGCCATGATGCCTCTGACGTTATCCATTGCATTAATTTACGGTGTAATAGGAATTATCGGTAAAGACTACGACATGCCAATTGCCGTTTTATCAGCACTTACCTTAGGTATTTCAGTGGATTTCGCCATTCACTTTATCGAGCGCCTAAAAGCCATTTATGCGATCAAACAAGATTGGCAAGAAACCTTAAAAGCCATGTTCGAAGAACCCGGACGAGCCATAACCAGAAATGCCATTGTCATTGCCATTGGTTTTACACCGTTGTTATTCGCACCGCTGGTTCCTTACATTACGGTGGGCGTTTTATTGGCAAGCATTATGACAATTTCGGCTGTCGTCACCCTAATTATGATTCCCAATTTAGTGGCACCCATACATAAACGAGTTCTTTCTTAAAAAGCTCGTCCATACATTCACTGTAAGAATAACGTTTTATAGGTGTATCAATATGCAATTCATAAGTACTGTAAAAAAAGCATTGGCATTGAGTACCGGAATTTATTTGTCGTCTCTCGCATTGTCACCTGTGTACGCTCAATCCGATATCGACGTACGTAAAATTGTTAAAGAGTCTGAACTCGCCTCCTATTACGCCGGCGATGACGGTCGATCAATGGCGCGCATGGTGATCGTTGATGCCAACGGTAATTCGCAAATTCGACAATTTATTATCTTAAGAAAAGATATTGAAGACGGTAAAGACCAAGAACTCATGGTTTTTTTTTCACGCCCTGCCGATGTCCGCGATACCGTTTTTAGAGTCGTAAAACATACCCAGACCGACGACGATCGTTGGTTGTATTTGCCGGGTCTCGATTTAGTGAAACGAATTTCTGCCGGAGATAAGAGAACGTCTTTTGTGGGTTCGCACTTTTTTTACGAAGATGTCTCTGGCCGAAACACTGAACTCGACGACTATGAATTGGTGGAAGAATTAGAATCTAGCTATCGTATTAAAGGCACACCCAAAGATCCGGCTACGGTGGAGTTTGATCATTATTTTGTGAACATCGATAAAGCAACGAAAATTCCCTTAGAAGTAGATTTTTACGATTCCAAAGATCGCCTGTACCGAAAAGTAAGCGCCGTTAAAGTAGAAGAAATCGAAGGCATACCAACCGTTGTTCACTCACGCGTTGAAGATGTGTTAAACGGCGGCGCTACTGAAATGCAATTTCGATTTGTCGATTACAACCTTGGCTTGCCTAACGATATTTTTTCTGAACGCAGTTTACGTACACCACCTAGAGATTGGTTAAGAATTACCAATTAGGATTTAAATACTATGCTTCCTCTAACGCTGACAAAGGCGTCCTATCGAGCAAGGACGCTCATTTTTTTTATTTCGTCTTTATCTTTTTCGGTGAATGCTCAACAAGCAACCGAAACAGACGATTTATGGAACGACGATGATTGGCTCGAAGAAACTCCAGAGGTAAATTCGAACGCATTTAGAATTACCGGATTTGGAGAAATACTTGCTGGACAGAGAATCACCGAATCGGAGTTTCATTCGGATACCAGCGCCGCCGATATACGTTTGCGTTTAGAAACTAAGTTTGATTTTAATGATGTACTTTTTTCGGTTAAATCAGATAGTTACTACGATCATGTTTTAGGTGATCTTCGCGGTGACTTTCGTGATTTAACGGCTAGCTATTCATTCAATAGTTTTGATCTAAAGGCGGGGCGACAAATATTAACGTGGGGCACCGGCGATTTTCTATTTTTGAATGATTTTTTTCCAAAGGATTGGCAGTCGTTTTTTTCGGGACGAGACGACGAATATTTAAAAGCTCCGTCTGACTCGGTGAAGTTGTCAGGCTACTTTTCTGCATTAAATATTGATCTCGTGTGGGTACCTGAGTTCGATTCTGACAATTACCTAACAGGTGATTATTATTCTTTTTTTAATCCGCAAATTGGTAATATAGACGCGCCGAAGTTTCTAGCAGACGCCCCCAATGACGATGAAATCGCTGTTCGTATCTATAAAACTCTGAACAGTACCGAACTTGCAGCCTATTTCTACGACGGTTTTTTTAAAAGCCCCAATGCCGTTGATGACGACGGTGAACTGACGTTTTCTCGTCTTAGAAGCGTTGGGTTTTCTGCAAGGTCTCCCTGGCAAAATGGTTTGGTGAATATTGAAACCTCTTATTTAAGAAGTCTTGACGATTCCTCGGGAAGAAATCCGCTCATTAGTAACAGTCAATGGCGATTTTTACTGGGCTATGAACGGGAGTTATTTACTCGTCTAACCGGCTCGGCTCAGATTTATCTAGAACGAACATTAAATTACGATAATTTGATTCGTTTTTCTGCACAGCCACAATTTGAACCCGAAGAAAATCGCACACTGACAACAGTTCGTTTGAGCTGGCGTAACGCCAATGAAAAACTTCGTTTTTCACTTTTTACCTTCTATTCTCCCTCAGATGAAGACACTTACTGGCGAATTCAATCCAGTTATCGACCGAATGATCGCTGGCTTTTTACTCTAGGAATGAATTGGTTTGATGGCGCCGCTGAAGATACTTTTTTTGGTCAACTCACGGACAATAAAAATGCGTATCTAAGATTGAGATTGAGCTTTTAACAAAGGGTTAAAATTGGCGCCACAATGATGATTTTTATGAAAATGGTGTTAATATAACTTCGGGGACTATATTAGAGTGAAGATAGACAATTATTGATTTAAACACTAGCTTAACTTAATAAATATCTTTTATTGCGCATTGATAGCTGCAAAAAATGAACAAAAAGCAAGGGCTAAAATCAATATAAAAATATAACGGTCTTCATATAACCCATAAAATATAGGAAGCTTGTTAAACTCAATACCAGACAGGTAAAGTGTGATGGAAATGCCAAAAGAAATGCCAAAACTACCTGAGGAAGATGCGGCAAAAGCTGCCGAATTTCTACGATCTTTGGCTAACGAATATCGACTGCTCATTTTATGCCGCTTGGCAGAGGGAGAAATGAACGTCGGTCAACTACATGAACCCTTCGATTTAAGTCAGTCGTCGTTTTCACAGCATTTGTCCGTGCTTAGAAAACAAGGCCTTGTTAAAAATCGTAAAGTTGCCCAAACCGTTTATTATTCTCTTAATGATCCCGATATCGAAAAAATCATGATGATCTTAAAGGACAAGTTCTGTCCGGATCTATAAGAACAGTTGATTAACTCTTCTGCGATTTAATCAGAGGGCAGAAATTGCAAACATAACTTTCAATTTCTTCGCAACTTCAATCACTTATTGTTATTGAAGTTGGCGGCACGTCCTTACATTGCTAGAAACTCAGGGTTGCTCCGAGTCTTCTTTAATAAATTCGCAGCTTCTATTTTTACTGAAAGAAATAACACCTGATTGATTTTTAAGGTAAAAATAGAAGTTTTTAACACTCTTTATTTTAACGTTGCGCGATTGCCTAAAAATAGATCGGTTGCTGATTCACATAATTTATTTATGTTTAAAAACAGTTATTCTCACAGCAGCAACAAACCTACTCGTGCTTTAACTTATCTTAAATTAACGAACACCAACATTTATTAGCCTGCAATAAATCGAACAACAAGTAATTTTCTAATTTCGGTTTTTCACAATAGATTAAACCTCACAAAAAACCACAAAAAAATTCTTTTCGGTAAGCAGTTTGTAATAATTAGCTTTATATTTGAACAAACTTTACCCGACATAAATTGTTTTTTTTAACGTCTTCTAATAGTATTTTTCAATAATTATAAAAATGACTTAACGTTTCTATTTTAATTAACCGGAATTTTTTGAGCTATCGTCAAGATCACTTACGTCCTGTTCTTGCAGCCATACGTAAAACTCTAAATCTTCTTGTAATAAAGGAAGATCCTCATTTACAACCACTAAATTCAATTCATCCACTAGCTGGCTGGAGTCGTCTAGGCTGCTTGATGAGTTAAATACCACAGCCACGACAACCACAAACATAGCCGCAAAAGCTGTTACACCGACTGCCCAAGAGTTGTTTGATAGAAATCCAAAAAACTCACGGCTGGATTTATCCTGTTTAAAGTTCAACGCCGCATTACGTGCGACATTAAGTCGCACCTGAATGTGTGCTGGAAGAGCCTCTGCTTCTTGATCAAGTACGCTAGAAACTTTTTTAGTTAATTCTTTTTCCGCGTCAGAAGTTTTATCAAACGGATTTTTTGGAGATTTCATAAGTCGCTCCCTAAGTGCGCGAGCTGATCTTGTAATGCCGATAAGGCTCTAGAGAAGTGTGTTTTTACGCTGCCTTGACTACAGCCCATAATTTCGGCGGTTTCTTCAGTGTTATGTTCCCACCAGGCTCTCAAAACAAAGGCTTGTTGCTGACGTTTGGGCAGTTTTTTCAACGCGGCTAAAATGTGCTTTTTATATTGTGTATCTGCCAAAGATTGAATCGGTGTGCTTTGCTGTGTTGAACCTTCATCTATATCCAACTCTTCTTCACTTACCTCGTGCTGCTGCCACCAGAACATCACTTTACGAACCTTTTGACGTCGATACCAATCGCGAATGGTGTTTTGCAATATGCGTTGGAAAAGACCACCCCAGAGTTCTGGATCAGTATCGCGATAACTTTTTACCATTTTTAGCATCGATTCTTGCACGATATCTAACGCATCATCTTCGTTACTGACGGCAAGTTTTGCCGTAACAAAGGCACGGCTTTGTACGGCTTGGAAAAAAGCATCTAAGGGGCTATGGCGAGCACTCACGATATCAGTCCTTTACCATTGATAACGCAGTGATAGTTCTCCATACACAATGGATTCATCAATTGACGACGAACCCAATGCACCCATAGTCCAGGCATCTGACAGCGCGTAGTCAGCGCCAAGAGTAATGCTGGTTTCTTGTTCTTCGACGATGGCAAATTGATATTGGGAAACCTGTGAAAATAAGCCCCAATCACCCAATACGTATTGAGCACCAGCGCTCACTTGCCAGTCGACTAAATCAAACAGTCCAGAAAGGTTTTGCTGAGCAACCAGCAACACAAATTGTCGCTGTGCTAGATTCTCTGGAAACTCTTCGTCGTAGTCGTAAACAATACCGTCAATACTCGCACTGAAATTATTCCAATAGCGAACAAAGCGCAATTGATAACCGGTGCGATCAAATTCTCGACTGCGACTGGGTGAGCGCTGGAATCGTCGCAGCACACCCTCACTGGTGACAGTTCCAATTGAAACGCCGAGCTCGGCAGACCAAGAACCGGGAAAATAACGAAGGCTAACACCAACATCTTCCGTTTCAACC
Source organism: uncultured Alteromonadales bacterium (assembly GCA_937864365.1). Lineage (GTDB taxonomy): Bacteria > Pseudomonadota > Gammaproteobacteria > Pseudomonadales > Cellvibrionaceae > Sessilibacter. The sequence continues at coordinate 7,856 of CALMJT010000130.1, forward strand.
GAGCTATCGGACTTGGCTGTTGTGTAGTCGAGTCCAAATCCCCAGGTTTTTATGGGGTCGGTGCTAAATCTGAGGTAGGTTCTTTCGCTGTGTTCGGATTGCTGAGCAAGGTCGAATTCAGACTCACTGTAGCTCGCCTCAAATAAGTGATAACCGGGCAATTCAAGGACTAAATCTGCGGCATACAAGCGCTGGTCTTCGGAGTCTGAGCCAATTCGCAGGGTAATATCGTTGTGTTTTGTGTCCGAACCCAACCATTCGTCGTCGGCCCAGCACAACCCCGGCAATAAACACAGCCATAAAAGGCGGTAGCGCATAATACAATTCCTATTGACGACGATTCTTTAGTTTCTGAAAAAGCTCTTGTCGTTGTTGTGGCGACAAGCTTTTAAAACGCTGTTTAAGTGCTTCACGTTTTTCGGGTGGTAGCGATTGAAATCGATGAAACTGCTTGCGAATTTTTTCTCGATCGCGCTCGGGTAATGCTTGAAATTTTTCAAAGCGTTCGCGCACGGCTTGCCGTTGCGGTTCGCTCAAGCTTTGCCACAATTCGCGTCGTTCTTGCGCTTGTGTACGCTCCTGTGGCGTCATTTGCTGCCAAATAGATGCTCCTTTTAAAAGGCGCTGCTTTTGTTCCGGTGAAAAACTCTGCCACTGGTCTTGTACCGCCGCAAGAGCGGTCTGTTGTTGCTCGTTGAGCTCGGCCCAGCTCTGCGCCTGTGCTTGGTTTGCGGTGAACACTAAGGCACACAAACATAAGCCATACAACGGTTGCAATAAACGATAAATAGTCATGGTTCTTTACTGCCCTGCGGTGTCGAGTCTGCCTCAGCTTGAGGCTCAGCTTGTTGCTTTTCGTAGTCTTCCAAGCCGTGGTACAAAATTACGTTGAAAGTTAGGTCGTCGGTACCGGAGAAGTCTGCTAAAAACTCCAATAACGCCTGCGACGGCGCCTTGGTTGACAAAGACTCCGAAGTTTTTACCTCACTGTCAGAATCATCCGCCCATACGGGTAACGGTGTCAGCGACAAGCACAATAGTGCGTTAACTACCCGCATGTGCCGTTTTTTTCTGTCTGTCATGTATAAAACCTAGCGATCCAATCTAAGATGATATGCACCTGAATAACCTACTGGAAATGGACTGTTTTGATGGTCGACTCTTGCAGTCTTTCCGTGTTCGTAACTTAAAGGAACCTCTGATTAACTCATCCTTGATTTAATCAGAGGGCAGAAATTGAAA
>CALMJT010000131.1 GCA_937864365.1 uncultured Alteromonadales bacterium
TTTTATTTGCAGACGAGATATTATGGCAGATCTCGGAGGTTAATCAGAGGTTCCTCTACACAATAAACTGATACCTCAAGGAAAAACTTTAATAGAAGACGGTGTTCTAGGAAAAAATACGACTGAAGCAATTTTAAAATTTCAGAAATCTGCGGTTGGAATGAAAAATCCTGATGGAAGAATAGATCCGAATGGAAAAACCTTTAGATTTCTCACTCTATATTTTAGCAGTTTGGAACAGGATAAAATTGAAAGGGATTTGGTCGTTAGTGGCTCCGTCACGAAGACCAAACTTAATAGCGTTACACAAGAAAAACTTAATTCTAATGCTGGCCTTGCAAGTTATCGGGTAATTTATAGTGGAGTTGAGCAATCCAAGAGGGTTGTGTCAAATTACTCACTAAATGTTATAAAACTTGCTTTGAAAGAATCAGGAATGGATGTCGCTGTGATTACATCTACTCTACGAACTCCGAGAGAGCAAGCGGTTATTATGTATAAAAACGCCAAAATAAACTTGAGCAAGCAATACGCTCTCTATGGAAAGGTTGGTGATCAGGTACTGAAAGTTTTTGAAAACAATAAAAGCAAGAGTGAAGGTGAAGTCTTAAACTTGATGATTAAGGCAATTGAGGAGTATGAAGATAAAAATCTACGAGTATCCAAACATTGTGTGTCTGAGGCAGGGTACAAAAAATTAAACATTATTGATATTGGAGTTAACTCAACCAAAGCAGTGTGCAAGAATTTCGACTTGTCTAAATTTACTGCAGCGTTAAGACAGCTTGAAAAAGATGGTTATATTTCACGAATGATTGACGAAACTTCTAAGTCAAATTCTTGTTGGCATTTGGAAATAATTCCAAACATTAAAGCCGTGGAAAACTACAATAAAAATACGATTTTTATGCCTCAGAGATTAATAAACAGTAATGGATACATGCTATGTTAAAAAAATATATACTGTGTGTGCTAATCTGTTTCTCGGGATTTGCATGCGCGGAAAAACCTCCGCAAGAGAATCATGCTAGTAATATAACAAAAAACTCTGCTTCGAAAGTATCTGAATCACTGAGCGATAGTCAAGGTGACTCTATTGAGCTTTCTAATTGTAATATTTCGTTGGCAAGTATTCATACATTTAGGAATATAAAAGACGCTAAACTTTCTGAGATAGAGCAAAGTATCGACCCAGATAGTGGTGAGCAGGTAGTAACTCAAACTGTAAGTTACAATAACGGAGATACGGTACTTGTTAGGCAGTCTTTTTGTTATCTGTACAATTTTGAAGCAGAGTATTTTTTAACGAATGTATCAGAAGAAAATTTTAAATTAGCAATTAATCGAATTGATAATTTAGTAGCAAATGTAGACCAAGATTACAAATTGAAAGCTGCATTGGTTGATGTTGTAGAATTAATGATGAATTTAAATAACTTTGCTACAGGTGATTCCTTCGAGCATGGTCTTCCAGCCCAAGCAGTAATTTCTTCACAATATGTAGAGCACGGATTGTCTTTTAAAGCTGCTAACGAAACGGATATACCCGCTGTTATTGATTTTTATTTTTCTCTAGACGGTGAGGAATAGTTGTACATTAGAATGCATCTGATTGATTCAGGTGGAGGTCAATCAGATGTCAATAATTGAGGAATACTATTTCTAAATCCTATAATATATGAACTAATTTTTAACGTTCATACTGTTTCTTCATGCTACCGACTTTTCCTATCTCCGATTTACTGCCTTCCATTCAAGAAGCCATCAGCCAAAACGATGAATTACTGCTAATCGCGCCACCCGGCGCGGGTAAAACCACGTTAGTGCCTTTGGCGTTGCTCGATGTTTTTAGCGAGTTGGGAAAAATTATTGTTATTGAGCCACGCCGAATTGCGGCGCGCACGGCGGCATCACGAATGGCGGAAATTCTTGAAGAACCTGTTGGTGAAACCGTGGGTTTTCGGGTGCGGTTACAAACCCAAGTAAGTGCGGCGACGAAAATCGAGGTGGTTACCGAAGGGGTTTTTCTGCGTATGCTTCAAGATGACCCAAGCTTAGAAGACGTAAGCTTGGTGATTTTTGATGAATTTCACGAGCGCAGTTTAAACAGTGATTTGGCCTTGGCGTTAACGGTTAATTCAAAATTATTGTTTTCTGATTTACGAGAAAATCCGCTAAAACTGATTGTGATGTCGGCAACGCTGGACTCTCAGGGTTTATCCGGCGCGCTTTCGAGTTATTTAAATAAAACCGTTCCCGTACTTGAAAGCCCCGGAAAATCGTTTCCGGTTGAGATTGTTTATTCCGCAAAAAATTATTCCACGTTTGATGTTTATTCAGAGGTTTATGGGTTTGTTACTCAAGCGTTTTCTAAAACCGAAGGAAATGTATTGGTATTTTTACCGGGAATTAGCGAGATTAATCGCGTAAAAAATCATTTAGAAGAAAACAGTCTTCAGCATTATTTTGGCCCCAATAGTGTCGAGATTTTTGCCTTGCACGGCGGTTTGTCGTTGGATGCACAAAACGAAATCGTTAAGCCCAAAGACAATAATAAAAATGCCCGTCGAGTGATTTTGTCTACCTCTATTGCGCAAACCAGTTTGACTATTCCCGGTATTACCGCGGTGGTGGATACGGGTTTGGTACGCTTACCAGAATTTGATGCCAAAACCACAACCATGCGTTTGGTAACAAAATTGGTTTCAAAAGCGACGGCTAAACAGCGCACCGGCCGGGCTGGCCGTTTAGGGCCGGGTGTGTGTTTTCGCATGTGGAGCGAAGAAAAAGATTATCAATTACCTGAATTTGATACACCCGAAATTTTATCGTCAGATTTAACGGATTTATTGCTGCAAATAAAAGCTTGGGGAATTGATGACGTTAGCGATTTATTTTGGTTAGACGCTCCGCCAAAACATTTGCTCGGTGCGAGTATTACTTTATTAAATGACTTAGGTGCTTTTAAAGAAGGCCAATTAACGCCGCTAGGCGAACAGATGGTATTGCTTCCAGTAGCGCCGCGTTTGGCAAAAATGTTGTTAGTTGCAAAAGCTCTGGGCGTTAATACTGTTGTAAGCGAACGTAATGTTAGCGGTTATATTGAACAATTGGCTTGTAACATTGCTGCCTTAATTCAAGATTATAAGCTTAAAGGTAATAGTGCAGATTTGTTTTCTGTTATTGAATCAATGAGTCAGACGGTTTCGAAAAATAATCGTGAATTATCGGCCTCGGTTAGAATTGCTCAACAGCTAATGCAGCTTGTTAAAAATCTGTCGATAAAAGACCTGTCGATAAAAAATCAAGATAATTTACTTAATTTAGAAATCTTAAATTCAGCGTTTTTATCTCCGGTTGATGTTGCCAAAGAGTTAGTAGCATTTTTGCTGGCGCAAGCGTTTCCCGATCGAATTGCAAAAAAAGTTCGTGGTGAAGTCTATAAGTTAGCGAATGGGCGCGGTGCAGTATTAGATGAACTTGATCCATTAATTGCTAGCGAGTGGTTAGTGGTTATTGATTTGGGTGGACAAAAAAATCAATCCCGCGATCGAATTTATTCAGCGGTAGCTTTACCCAAAACGGTGATTGAAAATTCATTATTTTATTTGCAAAAAAACTCAACCGATATTCGTTGGAACGATTCGGACGGACGTTTTGTTGCTGTAAATACCGTAAAAGTGGGCGCTATTGTTTTAAAAGAAACGCCTGTTGAAAATATTACTTCTGCGCAGCGAGTTGAGTCGTTAATTGATTGGTTTAAGAGTAAAGGCGAAACCGCTTTAAATTGGGTTACTTGGGACGACACTGTGCTTCAGTGGCGCCAGCGTGTTCAATTATTAAAAACCATTGATCCCGATTCAAATTGGCCGGATGTTTCTAATGCCGGTTTGATGAATTCTATAGAACTTTGGCTGGAACCCTACATTGCCAATGTTAGCAATTTGTCGCAGTTAAAAAATTTATCGATGACGGCTCAACTTTCTAGTCTGCTTAATTGGCAACAGTCGCAAACTTTGGATGAACTGCTGCCCGAAAAAATTACTGTGCCCTCGGGTTCTAAAATCTCTATAGATTATCAACAAAATCCTCCGATATTGGCGGTAAAGCTTCAAGAAATGTTTGGTTTGGACGCAACTCCGACGTTGGCAAACGGTAAGGTGTCGCTGAGTATTCATTTGTTGTCTCCGGCGCGCAGACCACTGCAAATCACCCAAGATCTAGCCGGGTTTTGGAAAGGATCCTATCAAGAGGTTCGCAAAGAGATGAAAGGTCGTTATCCCAAGCATCACTGGCCTGAAGATCCCTATTCGATTGCACCTACCGCAAGAGCCAAACCACGAAAGTGATAACGCGCTTGAAATTCGTGTAACTGCTGGTTTTATGGCTGTTTTTGCATTTTCAAAATAGGCGCCCTAGGGTACAATTCGCGCCTTTTTTATTACTGGTCGCGCATTGGCGACTCGCTTGAATAGAGCCCAAATCACATTATGGAAATAGCACCTTACCAAAACGCACTTAAAGACCTGCAAAGTCGTACCGACGTGCTTAGGGGGTATCTTTGACTACGCAGAGAAAAAAGATCGCCTAACCGAAGTTGAGTTGTTGTTGGCCGAACCCGATGTTTGGAACGACCAAGAACGCGCTCAGGCATTGGGTCGCGAACGTTCCTCTTTAGAGTTGGTGGTAGAAACCATCGATAAGCTCGACCAAGGCGTTGAAGACGGCAAAGAACTCTTGTCGATGGCCGTTGAAGAAGACGATGAAGACTTGCTGGTTGATGTTCAATCAGAAATCGACGAATTAACCAAGCAGCTTGAAGTGCTTGAGTTCCGTCGTATGTTCTCCGGCGAGATGGACCCGAACAATGCTTATCTCGATATTCAATCTGGCTCCGGTGGTACCGAAGCGCAAGATTGGGCGGAAATGATTTTGCGTATGTATTTGCGTTGGGGTGAGGCGCACGGTTTTAAAACCACTCTTGAAGAATGTTCTGCCGGCGACGTAGCGGGTATTAAAAGTGCCACCATTCGCTTTGAAGGCGAATACGCGTTTGGTTGGTTGCGTACCGAAACCGGCGTGCATCGTTTGGTACGTAAGAGTCCATTTGACTCCGGCAACCGTCGTCATACCTCTTTTAGCTCGGTGTTTGTTGCGCCTGAAATTGACGACAACATCGAAATTGAAATCAATAAAGCCGATATTCGTGAAGACACCTATCGCGCCTCGGGTGCGGGTGGTCAGCACGTTAACAAAACCGACTCTGCGGTGCGTTTAACCCATGTTCCAACCGGTATTGTCGTGTCTTGTCAGAGCGAGCGTTCGCAGCATCAAAACCGCGATAAAGCGTGGAAGATGTTACGTGCGCGCATGTACGAACAAGAGCTGCTTAAGCGCAATGCCGAAAAACAAGCCATGGAAGACAGCAAATCTGACATTGGCTGGGGTAGCCAGATTCGATCTTACGTACTGGATGACCAACGCATTAAAGACCTGCGTACCAGCGTACAAACCAGTAACTGCCAAGCGGTTCTAGACGGTGATCTAGACCAATTCATTGAAGCAAGTTTGAAAGCCGGCTTGTAATCGCAAGCCAACCTTTACTCTCCCAATCGAAATTAGGAATTCCTATGAGCGACAATCCACAGAACTCAGTTCAACCTCAAGATGAAAACAAATTGGTTGCAGAGCGTCGCGCTAAACTTAAACAGATCAGAGAAAGCGTTGATGTCGCTTTCCCTAATGATTTTCGACCAGAGCACAAGGCTGCTCAGTTACAAGCTCAATACGGCGAGTCTTCTAAAGAACAGTTAGAGAGCGAAGCCAATGTTGTGAGCGTTGCCGGACGTGTTATTCGTTCGCGCGGTGCATTTATGGTGTTGCAAGATACCACCGGCACTATTCAGTTATACGTTACTAAAGATGCACGTCCGTTTGCTAAGAGCGTTGACCTAGGCGACATTATTGGCGTTTCTGGTGAATTGCATAAATCTGGCAAAGGCGATCTTTATGTGAACCTTGATCAGTACCAATTGCTTACCAAGTCTTTGCGTCCGCTTCCCGATAAATTCCACGGTTTAAGCGATCAAGAAACCCGGTACCGTCAGCGTTATGTCGATTTGATTGCGAACCCTGAAGTGCGCGATGTATTTACAAAGCGTTCACAAATTATCAATTTTATTCGTAACTACTTAGCCGAGCGCGCGTTCTTAGAAGTTGAAACGCCAATGTTGCAGTCAATTCCCGGTGGCGCTTCGGCAAGACCGTTTGTGACTCATCACAATGCGTTAGATTTAGACATGTTTATGCGTATTTCGCCTGAGCTGTATCTAAAACGTTTAGTTGTAGGCGGTTTTGAGCGTGTGTTCGAAATTAACCGTAACTTCCGTAACGAAGGTTTATCGACTCGGCACAATCCAGAATTCACTATGTTGGAGTTCTACCAGGCTTACGCTGACTACAACGATCTGATGGATTTAACCGAAGATTTATTGCGTAAAATGGCTGCCACTATTTTGGGAACCACTCAGCTAAAAAGCACAGTCAAAAACGGCGATGGTGAAGTGGTGGAAGAAAAGGTGTATGACCTTGAAAAGCCATTCCACAGAATCAGCGTTTTCGACTCTATTTTGCATTTCAATGCCGATATCAACGCTGAGAACATTTCTACCATTGAAGCGGCTACCGAAGTTTGTAAGAAACTTTCCATTCCAGTGAAAGATATCTGGGGTCTGGGCAAGCTGCAAATCGAGATCTTTGAGAAAACCGTTGAGCACCGTTTGGATGAACCTACGTTCATTACTCAGTATCCAGCAGAAGTTTCTCCTTTGGCGCGTCGCAATGACAGCAATCCGTTTGTTACCGATCGCTTTGAGTTCTTTGTGGGTGGTCGTGAAATCGCGAATGGCTTCTCTGAGCTTAACGACGCAGAAGATCAAGCCGAGCGCTTTATGGCGCAGGTTGCCGAAAAAGACGCCGGTGATGACGAAGCAATGCATTACGATGGCGACTATGTGTGTGCGCTGGAATACGGTATGCCTCCAACGGCGGGTGAAGGTATTGGTATCGATCGTTTGGTGATGTTGTTTACCGATTCGCCGTCAATCCGAGACGTTATTCTGTTCCCTGCAATGAGACCCTTGTTAGATACAAAATAACTTCAGTTTCTGTAATAAAAAAGCCGCCGAAAGGCGGTTTTTTTATACTTGTTATTTTTTAGGAACCTCGGACCAACTTATCCATGACTGAATCAGAGTGAAGAAACTGAAAATACGATTTTCAGTTTCTTCACAATTTCAATCACTTACCCATCTTGAAATTGGCGACATATCCTTGTGTCGCTAGAGACTCTAGGTTTATTGGAGTTTCTGTTAATTTATTAAAAAACTGTTATCGATAGTTTTTATTTTTAATTATTAACCAGTGTCCAAAAAACTAAGCTAATAAATTACCGAATACGTATGAGCGATACGAATAAATTAACATTCGGTTTTAGTTTAACGGATTAAGAAAAACCTTTAAATGCTGCATATAGAATGCAAAATTTGATTTCAGTGAACTGTGTAGAGTATTTGTTTACTGGATGCGGAAAAATTCAAATTAATCCTTTTTTTCTATCTGGAATGCGTATATAAATGTAGTCTATAGGGATTGACCTACTAAGGTCTTACTTTTAAAGTCAAAATTAGAAATTTGGTTGGAAAAAATCAATAATATCAACTAAGTTTTCTTGACTGTGCTCAAACAAATGTTAGTTAGACGGTTCTTTGCATCAATTAACTTGATGGTTTTAACAGGTGTTTAAATTGACTTTTAATGCTTTTAGGAACCTTTGATTGACTCATTCGTGATTTAATCAGAAGAAAGAAATTGAACTGTGATTTTTAGTTTTTACAATTTTAATCACTTACCGTTCCTGAAATTCGTGACGCATTTTTATGTCACCGGAAACTCTAGGTTGATCAGAGCTTCCCTTAGCTAAGTTTATTTAAAAATAATAAAAGCAGGTTGTATCTATAATTTTCGTAATAAATCTAATATTAGAGCCTAATTACAAAAAATACTTTTGCTTTTTTAATTTTTAATGGTTGGCTTTTAATAATTTTATCGTATTGGTCTTATTGAAAATTCGAGAACACAATGCGGTGTAATGGTTTATTATGGCTCGCTCTTAGCAATATTCGAATTTCGTTTAAGGTGATATTCATGAATACGTTGGTGAGTTTCAATCTTAATATTTTCTTAAGAATGAATACTTACTATTGAGATAGCCAAGGCGTATTGGTTTTCGTTTGTGTTGGCTTGTTTCTAAACTTTTTGCTGATTCAAATGGGAGGCTAAAGTGTTACTAAAAGTTAAGGTGTCCGGCTCGCTGGTTGAAGTCTGCAATCTTTCAGAGTTGATGGATCCATGCACTAAACGCATTCACGTTCGTGAACTGCGTGGTTACAAAAATGCACAACCTGTGCATTTGCAAAAAAGCGATTTAACATTTGTGTCTGGTGAACCTCTGCCAACGTGTTGGTTACAGGTACATTTAAACTATTCAGTTCGTCAAGCGCCTCACGCAAAAGCCAGTTAAGTATTCTATATTTTTAAGCCACTTCGTTCTGGATTTTAAATATTAATTATTATAAAAAATTAATGGATTAAGTGGCTTAAAAACAGACCTTTCTCACGTATTAAATTCCTTTCTAACATTTCTGTATTTATTAGTGCGATAAAAACTCTGATTAACTCATCTATGATTTAATCAAAAGGCAGAAATTAACGGTGCAATTTTCAAGCTGTTCATATTGTCAATCACTTGTTATTTTCGAGGCTGGCATTACATCACTGTTTTGCAGGCAACTCTCGCTTAATCAGAGTTGCCTGTATTTCGTTTCATTACTCTCGATGAATATTCTTTCATAACACTTCTAAATGAATGGTTAGCGAACTTATTTGCAAATGTTATTATAGCGCTTTGGTTAACTCATCCATGATTTAAACAGAGAACAGAAGTTGACAATGTGATTTCTGAATTCTTCACACTGTCAATCATTGATTGTTCTTGAAATTGACGACACATGCCCGTGTCACTGTAAACTCTGGGCCAATTAGAGTTTCCTATGTATTTGAGTTAATCGTTACTGAAGCAATAAGAGAGTTAAAGCGTGCCTAAAATACAGCTATCAAAATCCTGGTTACAGCATTTGCAACCAGAGTTTGAAAAGCCTTATATGCAGCAATTACGAGCGTTTTTATTGGCGCAAAAGCACGAAGGTAAAACTGTATATCCACCCGGTAATCTTATTTTCAACGCGTTTAACACGACTGACTTCGACAAGGTTAAAGTTGTTATCCTCGGGCAAGATCCTTATCACGGCCCCGGTCAGGCTCATGGTTTGAGCTTTTCGGTGCCTAAAGGTGTTCGTACTCCACCGTCACTGGTTAATATTTATAAAGAAATTGAGCGCGAGTTTGGTATCACTCCTGCTAATCACGGTAATTTGGAACACTGGGCGGAACAGGGCGTGTTGTTGTTAAACGCAACACTTACGGTTGAGGCAGCTAAGGCGGGATCTCATCAAAACCAGGGTTGGGAAATATTTACCGACTGCGTTGTAGAAGCCTTAAATCTTCATCGCGAGAATTTGGTTTTTCTGCTTTGGGGGAGTTACGCGCAGAAGAAAGGTCGAGTTATTGACCGACATCGGCATTTGGTTTTAAGTGCGCCACACCCTTCACCTTTGTCGGCACACCGTGGCTTTATTGGCTGTGGCCATTTTCGCGCTGCTAATGATTATCTGAATCAGCATGGCATAGAGCCTATCGACTGGGCTTTGCCATAATTTTCATCGGAAGTATTGGCTTGTGTGTATTTATTTAAGCATATCCATAGCCATGGCCATTTCTTCACTTAAGTCTTCCATTTCGGTGGCTTGCATGTCTGGATCTAGCCCTAAGCGTTTAAATGCCAGTACTTTGTTGTAGTTAATTTTAGACAATGGATGCTTACCGCCCATATGACTTTGCAACAAGGCGACCGTGACAATATCTGCATAGTCAGCAACGGGAATATCACGGGCAAAATCGAGATGCTGTGAGGGAACACGTTGAATTTCCGCGGAAAAATCCCAGGTTTGTAGAATGCGATTGCCTATGGCTGGGGAGAGTTTCTCTATGACTAGATCTAAAGTGATGGCGTCGGATAAAAGCTCGCCGTGATCTTCTGCGTAGGTAAGAATTGGCAATGAACCGATCGAATGCACTAACCCAGCGAGAGTCGCCATATCCGCTTTGAGATGTTCTGCTCGGTGTCGACACAGTACGTTGCAAATGCCAGCAACTTCGGCAGACCGATTCCAAATTTCGCGAAGTCTTTTATCAACCAAGTCAGATGTTGCCTGAAACATTTGCTCCATAGCCAAACCTGTGGCGATATTACAGGTGTAGGCCATTCCCAAACGCATCAATGCCATTTTCAAATCATCTATATGCTTAGAAGCCCTAAGGAGTGGACTGTTTGCGACTTTGATAAGTCGAGCAGAAAGAGAAGGATCGGTGCCAATTACTTGTAGCAATGAATCCAAGGTTGCGTCTGGATCCATTGCAATGTCACGAACTTTAATGGCTACCTCGGGCAGTGTAGGCAGGACCAAATCATCGTTTTTAATTGCCGTTAGAATTTCTATTCTGACACGTTCGAAGACGTTCGGCATTTGGGCTCCTTGGGATCAACTTCGGTCTTAAAATGAATCTGCAAGGAGCCGCGGTGCGATTAATTAAGCCTCGCTTGTCTCCTCTTGTTCATTAGTTATAGCATAGGGTAGAGGAGCGAAACGGAGTTTTGTGACTTTTTGAGACTCTAGGTAGACTTCTCCAGACTTATAAGCAGAATCTAAAATACATACCAGAAGCTCATAACTAAAATCGTCGGTTGGTACAACGTTAACAATTTCACCAATTGACTGTTGGGTATCTTCACCAAACAACTTGTCACCGGCTTTTGGTATGGTTTCTATATCGGCAATTGCACGGTAGGTATGACGTTTTTGTTTGCCAAGATACTGCATTCTTGCAACCACTTCTTGGCCGGTGTAACAGCCTTTGGTGAAGCTCACTGCCCCCACTTGCGTGAGATTAATGGTTTGTGGCACAAAATTTTCGGTCGTGTCGGCATTAATCCACACTCTACCTTTGCGAATTTCATCAGCTCGCCATTCACTGGTGGCGCCTATGGCACATAAGGGTTCGAGCTTTAACCAGTAATCTTCAATTTTGTCGGCACTAACCCAACACTCGATAACGTCATCGTCAGTACGAATTAGGGTGAAATCGTCACTGTGAATGGATTCCATAAAGGTAGAGGGCGCCTTACCGAAAATATCGGACACAATGTTTTCGCAGGTATCACCTTTCAAGGCGATGCAGAGCTTAATGTCTGAATCTGGGACATATTTAGCCTTAGAGAAAACCATATATTTACCTAACGATTTTCTGGCAACGTCTTCAAGACTTGCGTCGCAACGCAGTGTTACTTTGCCGTCTTTCGCACAGGCTAAAAAGTTAAATATCACTCGACCTTTAGCGTTGCAGTGTGCGCCGTATTGCGCGGAATAGTCGCTAAGGTTGTTGATGTCACAGGTGACTTGGCCTTGAAGGAATTTTTTTGCTTCTTCACCTTCAATTTGAAGTGTGCACATATTGGTAAGTGCAAATAAGCGAGTGTTTGTGTTGGCAGACGCTGCGCGCTCGGACGTAGCCATCAGTTCACCGTCTACCAATTGCAGTCTGTTTGTTTGTAGAAACTCTAACCAACTGGCAAAACTGGACATGAATAGCGTGCTCCTGTAAGTAGTTTTTGAGTGTATTGATCTTCGGTCTATCAAAGATTAAACCATGTTGATATCCGTCTGTGAGTCGATTGTACTGATAATCGTTCCAATTTTAAGGAGTTTTTAAAGCATAGAGCGTAAATATCGGTATAATTGCCGACGTTCAAAGTAACCATCGATGAGTGACAGAATGGAAAAAAACCGACTTTTGTGGGCTGCGCGCCGGGGTATGCTAGAGCTTGACTTGGTTTTGCTGCCTTTCATAGAGAATATCTACGCAACATTAGAAAAAGAAGATCAAGATAGATTTGACGCTCTGCTTGAATGCGAAGATCAAGACATGTTCAGCTGGTTTATCGATAAAGTTGACCCAGAAGATCCGGAAACGCTAAAAATTGTCCGAATTATCCGATCACATACCGGCCTTCAGCCAGAAAATTAATCTTGCTCTTATGTTGCCAGGATTTATTTTCTGGCAGCATTTATTGGTATTGATAATCTGGATAGCCGCACTGTGTATTTCTTCTCTGGCTGTTGAGGTTGTTAGCCTGCTTTGTGCAGTGGTCAGCTTAGCCATTGCGTACAATTTTTTTCGAATACGCCAACGATATTCTGGGTATTTGATGTTTGATCGGCAATCTTGGAGTTATTGCTCACCGCACCTTCCGCCTTGTCCTTTACGTTTAGTTTCTTACTCCATTTTATTTCGTGGAATTATCATACTCAGATTTAATAACGATGCTAAACGGCTTCATAAAAATATTGAGTATTTTTTTACGACAAAAACACTCGATCTTGTTACCTTTCAACACATTAAGATTCTTGCAGAAACCAAAAAACTCATTGTCTAATTTTATAGGAAGCTCTGATTAACCTAGAGTTTCCAGCGACACAAGGATGTGTCGCCAATTTCAAGAACTGTAAGTGATTGAAATTGTGAAGAAATTGGATATCGCAATTTCAATTTCTGTCCTCTGATTAAATCAGGGATGAATTAATCAGAGGTTCCTATAGTCAAAACTTTAGTGAGATTATGGTTGCGCTGTTACTACATATATTTCATGTATTCGTTGATTTTAAACAGTATTTAACTTGTCTAGAAATCTCTGACCAGTGTATCCATGATTTAATCGGAGTTTTTCCTAATTGTTCTAGTCAAAAAATACGATACAGACATTAATTTGAATTATTGATGAATTTTAAATTATACCGATGTGCGAGATCGTTCTCTGTTGTATTAAGTTTTGAAAAGATACAAGCCTAAGAAAAGTGTTGATTTATATCGGTCTTTAATTTTCGATAATTCAAATATACACAGATATAAAATATAATTTTTAATCATCACGGGATAGATTCTAAATTTTCCTGATCAACTGGCTTGCATTGTTTTTAAGACTAATTGGAATTTCAGCCACTCTTAAAATATCTGTCCTGTAAAATATCTGTCATGGGAGATTTATAAATCATGTTGGTTTTGTCTGTTTTTATCTTGAGTAGTCGTGCTAGAATCTTCGCGCTTACAAAAAATAGAGCAATAGGAACTTTTGATTAACAAATCCTTAATTAATCAGTGATTAGATGTTGGAAATGTAATTTTCAATTCCTTCACAGTTTTAATGGTTGCCCTTATTTAAATTCATGGCACATCTCTGTGTCAGTAGTACTCAGATATTATAAAGATTTTTTTAATATTCACTTAAACAGAAAATAAATTTTAATAATAAGTTTTAGTGTTAAAGCATCTTTATTTACACCTCAGTCTGAGTGATCGTTATTTTTAGTGTGAAGTTGACTTGCGTCACGTTTTTGCCAGTTACTTTTCGTGTTTTTCACATAACTGTAAAGTTTCCGACGCTTTTTTTAAAAGAAATACGATTTTTAAAATTAACCATTGCTGATCAATTAAAAATCACTTGAGTTTTAGGATTGTTTTTTAGTAACCTATAAAAATAAATAAGAAAGGTTACTGGTTTGTTTGGCCATACGGCTATGTTTGAGAGAATTCCGTTAGCATCGTTGTGAAGTGTTTGTCTTCAACACTGCTAAATATATAAGAATAATAGATTAATTATTTCCACTCGGTGACTATCACCAAATACATTAAATCAACCAAAAAAATATTGATTCATGGGACTGTTATGAAACTTTCAAAAAAAATAATGACTTCGGCTGCTCTAGTTGCTGCTACTACCCTTGCAATTTCATCTGCTCACGCGTCTTACCTAGAGAGAGTTGCAACTCTTTCTAACGCAGCCGAAGGCAATGAGTTACTTATTTTTACTCAAACTAAATCCAACGGTTTAGTGTTGCTAGATTCTGTTTCTACCGGTGGTTTTGGTACTGGTGCACCTTTAGTTTCTAACCAAGATGCGTTAATTGTTAGTGACGACGGTGACTTTATATACGGTGTAAATACTGGAAGTAACAGCATTTCTGTATTCAAAATCGGCCGTAAGGGCGTTAAATTAATTCAAACGATCGATTCACAGGGTGATCGTCCTATCAGCTTGACCCAAACTGACGATCTTCTTTATGTGGTGAACGAAGGCACCGACAATATTGCAGGTTACAAAGTTAAAAAAGACGGCAAATTAGAAATTCTTGAAAATTCTGTAGCCAGCTTAAGCGGTTCAGGTACAGCGCCTGCGCAAATTAGTTTTTCTCCAGACGGTGATTTCTTGATTGTTACCGAAAAGCTCACTAACTTGATTGTTACCTATCCTGTACTAGAAGATGGTCGTCCTGGTGAGTTGGTTGCCACAACTTCTGCATTGCCTGTTCCTTTTGGTTTTGATTTTGACCGTTTTGGTCACGTAGTGGTTTCTGAAGCTGCTGTACCAGGTGGTCCAGACATTGGTTTGGGTGCCGGTGTTTCTTCTTATGAATTGGAAGCCGACGGTAGCTTGTCTGTGTTAACTGGTGGTGTGTTGAACTCTGGTCGTGCAGCTTGCTGGGTAGAATTTAGCAAAAACGGTCGTGTTGCTTATGTCACTAACACCGTTTCAAACTCTGTTTCGGTATACACAACTAACCGTCACGGTGATTTAACTCTTGCCAACGACATTGCTGCGACTCTTGATGCCGGTTTCCCATCGGACATCGCACTGTCGCAAAATAGCCGAGTGGTTTATGTGTTAAGTAACGCGGGTGGTTTTATCAACTCGTTCTCTGTTGAAGATCGTACCGGTCTTGTGTCAGTTTCTGAAACCGCAGAGCTTCCTTCTTCAGCTAACGGTTTGGTAACTTTTTAATTTTAGGATTAAATTGTTTTAAAAATTTTAACTTTTTTAAATTTTTACCAAATCTAAGTTAATGTTGTATTTTTAATTTTGATTGGTTATTTATGAAAGTAGATAACAGTGTTTTGGTGTAACTAATAATTTTACGCTTTTCATGTGTTGTTATTTAAAAAGGGTCTATGTTTTACATAGGCCCTTTTTTATTTTTGGGTTTTAATCACAAATAGTTATTTTGTGGTTTTTAAAAATGACTTTTTATTTGGAAGTGAACAAATTATTTGAATTAATTGGTAAGTATTTTTCGGTATTCGCTAAATTATATTTTCTAAATTATGGATGTGTGTAATTCACTGAAAGTGTTGGGTGATTTGCATTTCCTTTCTTTTTAATTATCACAAATCTAATAATTTATCTGGAGACTTTTGTGAAAAAGTTTTTACAAGTTGGTTTATGCTCAGGGTTTTTATCGGCCGTTTTATCTACTGCTTCTTTTACTGCTAACGCGTATTATTTTCCAAGAGTTGCAACCTTAACAAATGATCTCGAAAATAATGAATTAATGGTTTTTGCTCAACTTCCCGGTCAACAAGGATTAAAATTAATTCAATCGATTCCTACAGGCGGAACGGGTTTGCAAGCCGCGCTTGGCAATCAAGACGGTTTAATTGTTAGTGAAGATGGTAATTATTTGTACGCAATTAATCCGGGTAGTGACAGTCTCTCAGTTTTTGCTATTAAGTCTACAGGGGTTGAATTAATTCAGACTGTTTCTTCACAAGGAATAATGCCGCTGAGTTTAACGCAAAATGATGATTTATTATTTGTTTTAAATGGTGGCTCTGATTCTATTGCGGGTTTTAGTATTAATTCAGACGGCACCTTAGCGTTTATCGATGAATCATTGGGCCAATTAAGCTCTACTGGAACAGCACCAGCACAAGCGAGTTTTACGCCTGATGGCGCATTTTTGATTGTTACCGAAAAAGTTACTGGTGTAATTTCGACATTCCCGGTCACCGACGACGGTGTTATTGGTGAGCGTGTTGGCATCGCTTCTGAAAAACCGTTTCCATTTGGATTTGACTTCGATCGCTTTGGGCACGTTTTGGTATCTGAGGCAAACCCGTTCGGCACTGACGGTGGATCTGTAACTTCCTATAATATTTCTGCAAACGGAAACTTAGAATTATTAGATTCTGCTGAGCTTAATGGGCAAAGAGCAACTTGTTGGCTAAAAACCGGAAAAGGCGGACGATTTGCTTACGTTTCTAATACGTTTTCCGAAACGATTTCTTTGTATTCTGTGGATCGTGACGGCGACTTAGTGTTAACCGGTGATGATGGTCTGGTGGCTGAACTGGAAACAGGTGATGTACCCATTGATATCGCCTTTTCTGACAATGGCCGCATTTTTTATGTTTTAAATGAAGGTAACGACGGCAGTATTGCTTCTTATCAAGTTACCGGAGCGAAAGGTTTGCGCCTGATGGATCGCAATGAAGATGTTCCTGCGTTTTCAACCGGTATCGTAGCGTTTTAAATTGCAAGTGTTTTAGATTTTAATGAGTCTAATGGTTAAAGTGACGAATAAAAAAGCCCTTTTAAAAGGGCTTTTTTTAATTTTATATTAATCGAATACTCGGTTTTTCAGCTTCTACCAACAACGACATCTTGCGCAGCAAAGTTAATAGGTACCAGTACAGTGTCACGTGCGAAGGGTTTTAAATTGGGAAAATCTAACGAGTAGTGCAAGCCGCGACTTTCTTTGCGTGCCATTGCGGAGCGAATAATCAGTTGCGCGACAACCGCCAAATTGCGAAGCTCAATTAAATCGTTGCTCACTTTATAATTTGAGTAGTACTCGCTAATTTCATTTTGCAGTAATTTAATTCGATGATTGGCTCTTTCTAGCCGCTTTCCTGTTCGAACGATACCAACGTAGTCCCACATAAATCGACGCAATTCATCCCAGTTGTGGGAAATAATAACGTCTTCATCGGAATCCGTTACTCGACTCTCGTCCCACTCTGGTTGATATTCTGGCGACTTAATCGAATCAATAGTCTCTATAATTTTTAGTGCTGCCGAGCGTCCATAAACCAAACATTCCAACAATGAATTGCTGGCCATGCGGTTGGCGCCGTGAAGACCGGTAAATGACGACTCACCAATAGCGTAGAGGTTGAGTAAATCGGTTTGGCCAAATTGATTTACCATAACACCACCGCAGGTGTAGTGGGCGGCAGGTACAACGGGTATCGGTTGGCGAGTAATATCAATTCCGTATTTTAGGCATTCGGCTTTTACGGTAGGGAAGTGGCTGTTAATAAACTCAGCGGGTTTATGGGATATATCCAAATAAACGCAGTCGCAACCGAGTCGCTTCATTTCATGGTCAATTGCGCGCGCGACCACATCTCTGGGGGCCAGCTCTGCAAGTTCATGAAATTGATCCATAAATCGTTCGCCACTAGGCAGTTTTAATATCGCACCTTCGCCGCGTAATGCTTCTGTGAGCAAAAAAGTTTTAGCGGTAGGGTGGTACAAGCAGGTTGGATGGAACTGGTTAAATTCCATGTTGGCAATGCGGCAACCTGCGCGCCATGCCATGGCAATTCCGTCGCCACTGCAACCGTCTGGATTGCTGGTGTAGAGATAAACTTTACTGGCGCCACCTGTTGCGAGAATTACGACTTTGGCTTGAAAGAGTGAAACGCTGTCGGCAGTGCGGTCATAGATGTAGGCGCCGGTGCAGCGATACTTTGGTGAATCTTCGTCGGCTTGAGTAATGAGATCAACGGCAATGTGGTTAGATAATATATCAACATTCTTTTTGTGTTTTACCGCATCGATAAGCGTGCTGTGAACGGCTTTGCCTGTTGCATCGGCACTGTGAATGATTCTTCGATGGGTGTGACCACCTTCTTGGGTTAAGTGGTAGGTATCGCTGTGTTCTTCTTTAGTGAAACGTACGCCTTCTTCTATAAGCCATTCGATGGCTTGACGGCTGTTTTCTACCGTGAATCGCACCGCATCTTCGTGACAGAGACCGGCACCGGCGATCAATGTATCTTTTACGTGCTTATCAACACTGTCTTCCGAATCTAAAACCGCTGCAATACCACCTTGAGCCCACCAGGTTGAACCATCGGTGAGTTCGCCTTTACTGATCAAAGCAACCGAATACTGCTCGGGAATGTGTAGGGCGGCCGTTAGTCCTGCTGCACCCGAACCGATGATGAGCACGTCGTGAAAATGTTTTTGAGTCATAGCGCTAGGTGTCTCAAGCAAGATTTTATAGTTGTTGTGAATATTACAGTCGTGTTACTTATAAAATTTGGCGGCAGTATATACATTTTGTCGGTTTGCTCACAGCCAAGGACATTTCAAGAATGGAAGCGATACTAAAAAAACTGAATTTGAAAGAACTTTCAAGATGGTTGATGTGTCATTGTCCCGGTTTTTCATTCTAGCCTGATAAAAATTGAATGATGTCGCAAAAATCGACATCCGGCTAGTTGGCAATTACGTCACCTAAAGACACAGGGATTGATTTTTAATGCCAATAATTTGCTGGTGTAGTTAAAATCTAATAGGTTTTTTCGTTATTTGGCTGTGATTTGATAAAATTTCTCAAGCGTCCAGTTTAATCTCGTCAACTCAGCCCTTATTATTGCAAACCTATTGTTAGGTCACTGTGCCCTTGGATTAAGTTTGCCATTTGGCAATTGTTGGAGATATGAATGACGGGCCAAAATACGCCTAATTCTGATCAACAGCTTGTTGAGCGGGTTCAAAAAGGCGACAAGCGTGCGTTTGACATGCTAGTGCTCAAGTATCAGCACAAAATCATCGCTATAGTTGGTCGTTATATAAAAGATAATGCCGAAGTGTATGATGTGGTGCAGGAAGCCTTTATCAAAGCATACCGGGCGCTTGGGAATTTCCGTGGCGACAGTGCTTTTTATACTTGGTTGTACCGAATCGCCATCAACACCGCTAAGAATCACTTAGTCTCTCGTGGTCGACGTCCACCGGCATCGGATGTAGATGTAGATGAGGCCGATTTTTACGAAGGCAGCGATGCTTTGCGCGATACAGAATCTCCCGAAGGGGCGATGATGCGCGATCAGTTGCAACAAGTTGTTAACGACACTATCAAAGCGTTGCCCGAAGATTTGCGAACAGCTTTAACACTTCGTGAAATGGAGGGTTTGAGCTATGAAGACATTGCAGAAGTAATGGAATGTCCGGTTGGAACTGTACGTTCTAGGATCTTTCGGGCTCGTGAAGCAATTGATAAAGCCATTCGTCCGCTTGTGGTTTGAAATTTTTACAAATTTTTTGAAAAAGTTTGTGAACCAAATCTTTGCTGTTGAGTCCATTGGATACACAAACATTCAGTTTCTATTAATAAAGTTTGAACTTGATCAATCTAATTACTGCAATATAACAGCTGTGTGCTTTAAAAATTTAGAGCATCAGCTTTATAAAAAATAGGTACAAGTGCGGTACAGTACTTATTAACAGTAGATTTCTTGTGTAAATTTTATGTCTAGCTGAACTAAACCATACCAATTACTAACCGAGTTTGTTAAATGGCACAGATCAACGATAAATCTATGTTTGATGAAACTTTAAAGCAGTCATTATCCGCTCTTATGGATGGCGAAGCTTCTGAGCTTGAAGTTCGTCGTTTGTTGCAGCAGTCCGATAAAGACGCTGAAGTTCGTGAAACTTGGTCTCGTTACCAGTTGGCTGGCCGCCTTCTTCGTGGTGAGCAAGCCGCGGCACCAATGATTGATCTGAGTGCCAGCATTTCTGAGCTTATCAGCGAAGAAGAGACTCATTCTGTTGCCGCTCCTGTCGAGAAAAAAGCTGGCCTTAGCCGCTTTTTTGGTCATGCAGGTCGCGCTGCGATAGCAGCCTCCGTTGCAGTTGTTGCTGTGTTCGTTGTTAATACTTACCAAGACGCTCCTAGCGAAGGTGCTGCGCCAGTTGTTGCTGAGATCCAAGCACCAGCTTCTAGCAATAACGATGCGGCTAATTTACCAATTGGTTACGGCACTGACGGTTTGAGTGCACGTACGGTAAGTACAGATTCTTCGCGTTACGATGAAAAGCGTCGCAGTGCACAACCTGTTCAGTTTATTCCTCGTACCGACTCAAGAACTGGACAATCTGAAGTTTCAAATGCAGTGGTAGAAGAAATGCTTCGTCAATTAATGATTGAGCACGCAAATACTGGCATGTCTACCCAGGGTGATGTTCCGTTCGAGCGACTACCTCGTATCGAATCTGAGCAGTAATTTATAATTGTGCATTTTGTTATTTAAATTGTATTTCTTCGGTTAGTGATACTTTAGGTGACAAAAACGGTATTCCTAAAAGGCTTCGAAAGAAGCCTTTTTAGTTTCTGGGTGTTGTTCAACTGTGTTAAGTTGCTCCCAGTGAATAATTTATTTAATGATGGCTGAATTTAATTGAGGCGCTTTAATGTTGATGGGGCTGTGTTTGCGTAAGTGGCAAATGTCTTCAAAAAAGTTGGTCGCAATGGCACTGATTGCTTGCAGTCTGTCTTCTGGACAGGCTTACGCAGATACTCATATTGATACAGGTTCTTCGGATGCCCCAGCATTAGAGCTGCTGCACAATATGGGCGAAGCGCTTTCGGTTACGAGTTACAGGGGCATATACACACACGAACATTCGGGTAACATAGACTCTATTCAAGTCGAGCATGGTATAACCGAGCAATTACAAGCTGAGCGTCTTCAACATTTATCCGGCTTCAACAAGGCTATTATTCAGCGCTCAGATACAGGATTATGCTCAGAGATAGATCCCGAAACTTCTAACCTGCCTCGCTCCGACGATCTTTTGGATGAGCACTATCGAATTCAATTCTTGGGTGAAGATAAGGTTGCCGGTAGAAAGGCCTTTGTTGTTAACGCCACTCCTCGCGATGAATATCGACATGGATTTCGCTTAGCAGTTGATGCTGAGACCTTCATGCCTTTAATGATGATGATTATTCAAATCGAAAACAGTCGAGTACTGGATCGCTTCCAATTTGTTAGTTTTGAGCCAGTAATTTTGTCTGAAAATGATGAGTTGGATGAAATTCAGCCAGAACCTAACGACATACTGTTAATGTCTGGTTGTGTTGAAGCGGTTGATTTGGCTCGTTGGCGTTTGGGATGGGTTCCCAATGGTTTTCAATTAGTCTCTGCCAAGGTGAGTGAAAGTACCGACATGCTGGCGTTCAGTGATGGCATCAGTCGCTTCTCGGTGTTTGTGAGTAGTTCTCAAAGCGGTAAAACCCTTGAGGGCGAGGCTCGTAGAGGCGGTACTTTGGTGTATCTCGACAAAGTTGTTGCGGCGGGTGAGTTGTACCAGGTTTCTGTGGTTGGTGAAGTGCCTATAAACACCGCGCGCAAGGTCGCGTCGGCGTTAATCCCCTTGGCTAAGCGATAGATTTCAACTTTACAAGCCAGTTTGGCGCGAGTTTTGTTGGCTGGTAATGTGTTTTGATCGTAATGTATTGATCGGTGATTAATGCCACTTGATAGTAAGCGGTCTATACGCTTTTTTAGTACTACCGCACTACCAAGTTTTTAAGAAGCTCTAGTTCAATTTGGGTTTCCAGTGACGCAGTAATAGTAATGTCTCGCCAATTTCAGCAAAGAGTAGATGATTGAAATGGTGAAGAAATTGGAATCCGTATGGGTCATTACCCTCTGATTAAATCGTGAAAGAGCTAATCGGATGTTTCAATATTTGGATTTTTTGACGTTGCATAACCGTATATTCGGAGAGTAGAAATGTTAACTGAAACTGGCCGTGTCGTTGCTGTTGAAGAAACTGCATTGTGGGTGCAAACCATCCGTAAATCTGCGTGTGGCCAGTGCTCTGCTCAAAAAGGTTGTGGTCAAGCAGTATTGTCTAAATTCGGTAGTGAGGTTGGTTATTTGAAGGTTGATCTTAACGGGCGTGATCCATCGCGTTATCGTTTAGATGACACAGTAACCATTGCTATTGGAGAAACGGTTTTTTTAAAAAGCTCACTGATTATCTATTTATTGCCGTTATTATTTTTAATGGCTTTTATTGGTTTGGGTGAATTTTTTCAACTGAGTGAATTATTGTCGGTCGGTTTGGCTGTGATTGGGTTGTTGATGGGTGGTGTGGTTACTCGATGGGTCTTAAGTCGTGTTAATCGAAGAGAATCTATTGAGCCTATCTTACTCGATACAATTACCCCTTCCGCCTGCTAATATTTCTGAAGTTTGAATAATCAATGTCGCGTTTTTATCCGTTAGTTGGTTGCTAAAACTTAATTACTCTTTTTTACGCGATTCAGCTGCTTAAGTTCGCTGAGTCTTGCACTTCTGATTATTTTCTGGGACTCCAACGATAGAGTTGGAGATTTCTCTTTTTTATCTCTGCGTTAACGCCGATAAATTTTGCGCCGTTCTGCCAGTGCATTATTCAGTGCAGTACTGATACTCTTTATTTTCTGTGCATTCGTATTTTTAAGAAGTTGCGGTCGCACACATAGTATTCTATTTATAGGAAACTCTGATTAACCTAGAGTTTCTCGCGACACAAGGATGTGTCGTCAATTTCAAGAACTGTAAGTGATTGAAATTGTGAAGAAATTGGAAATCACATTTTCAATTTCTGTCCTCTGATTAAATCAAGGATGAGTTAATCAGTGGTTCCTATAATCTTGCTGTTCGCGATGAAGTTATCGAATGCTAGGATAAAAAAATACACGTTGTTATTACTTTTTTCGTTGAACTTTAAATAATTTGAAATAACAAAGCTAGGCACCATATTCATGGCTGACCGAGGTGCTCACAGAGCTTTTTGGATGCAGATTTTTCTGTTCTGAGAGTTGTACGATGTATCTCTACCGGATAAAAAAACCGAATAAACGTTTCGTTATTTGGCTATTAAAATTAGGAGGAGCTTAAATGCGTTGGCCAAATGTTGCTACCGCTTTAATACTGTTGGTTGTTTCTTTTTCTGCATCTGCCCAGAAATTACCGAATTTCGCAGATTTGGTTGAGGCGCAAAGTCCGGCCGTAGTAAAAATTAACACTGTCTCTAGAGCTAACCGCTCTCGTCAATCCATCATTCCTGATACTCAACAATTGCCAGACATATTTCGTCATTTTTTTGACCCAAGAAATATTCCCGAGCGTGAGCAGCGCGCCATCGGCTCTGGCTTTTTAGTATCTAGCGACGGTTATTTGTTGACGAATAACCATGTGATCGACGGTGCTGATGAAATTGTCGTGCGTTTGCAAGATCGACGTGAGTTCACTGCCGAGCTTATTGGTACCGACCCGCGCTCTGACATTGCACTGTTAAAGATCGACGCTGAGAAATTACCCTATCTGACTTTCGCCAAAGAGGAAGAGTTACGCGTGGGTGATTGGGTGTTAGCCATTGGTTCTCCATTTGGTTTAGATTTTACAGCCAGTGCCGGTATCGTTAGTGCGATTGGCCGCAGTATTCCATCAGAAGATAATGGTAACTATGTGCCATTCATTCAGACAGACGTAGCGATAAACCCAGGAAACTCGGGTGGCCCTCTGTTTAACTTGAAAGGCCAAGTGGTTGGTATTAACTCACAGATCTACACGCGCTCAGGTGGCTCTATTGGCTTGTCGTTTGCGATTCCAGCAAGTGTAGCGATTAATGTGTTTGATCAACTTAAATCCAAAGGTCGTGTAGATCGTGGTTGGTTGGGTGTTGTGATTCAAGAGGTTGATCGCAATCTTGCAGAGTCTTTCGGGTTGAAAAAGCCAGAAGGTGCCTTGGTCGCCCGAGTTGAGCCCGACAGTCCTGCCGATAAAGCGGGTGTCAAAAACGGCGATATCATTACCGAGTTTGATCGTCAAAAAATCATTGAGTCAGGTGATTTACCTCACGTAGTTGGCATAACTCCGCCCAACTCCACGGTAGACATGCTGGTTATTCGCGAAGGCCGCAAGAAGACTTTGAGTGTGACGGTGACAGCACTTGAAGGTGAAAATTTCGCATCGAATTCGAACAGTCCAATTGGTTCTGCTCAAGATGGTCGCTTAGGTATGGTTGTTGAGCCATTACCCGACGAAATTGCGAAGCAATTCGATGTCAGTGAGGGTGTGCTTGTTCGTTCGGTGACCGCAGCGGGTCCTGCGGCTGAAGCTGGTATTCAAGCGGGCGATGTAATCACTCAGATCGGTTTCAATGCCATTTCTGATCTAGATAGCTATCATCAGATCGAGGATCAGCTTCCACCCGATAGCTTATTGCCAATTCGCTTTGTTCGAAAAGGCACCCCGATTTTCAGAACCATTGCTACTCCTGAGTAACTAAACTCCTCTCTCTGTTCACTCGTTGGGAGCCGCCGTTTGGTGGCTCCCATCTCTGTAATAGCTCAGTTAAAATAAATACTGTAGACTTGCGCGCTGATTTGCATTTGCAGGTGAGTTTGTTATTAAAACAGGCATGTTTTGTGTTCGCTTTTAACTTGTGCTTATGCGTTCGACCTTCAACAATTTTCGGTAGTAAATAATACTGTGACAGACCTTAGCCATATTCGTAACTTTTCGATTATTGCCCATATTGACCATGGCAAATCGACCATCGCTGACCGTTTTATCCAAGTTTGTGGAGGACTTTCTGATCGAGAAATGGAAGCTCAGGTTCTCGATTCAATGGATATCGAACGTGAGCGTGGAATTACGATCAAGGCTCAAAGTGTTACGTTGGAATATAAAGCCCGTGATGGCAAGGTCTATCAACTTAACTTCATTGATACACCCGGACACGTAGACTTTTCCTACGAGGTTTCTCGCTCCTTGTCTGCCTGTGAAGGCGCATTGTTGGTTGTTGATGCTGCGCAAGGTGTTGAGGCGCAATCGGTAGCTAACTGTTATACCGCGGTGGAACAAGGCTTAGAAGTTATTCCCGTTTTAAACAAAATGGATTTACCGCAAGCAGAGCCTGAACGCGTTGCCGAAGAGATTGAAAATATCATCGGTATTGATGCGATGGACGCGGTTCGCTGTAGTGCGAAGTCGGGTTTAGGTATAGAAGACGTACTTGAGCAGCTTGTACTTCAAGTTCCGCCGCCAGTAGGTGACCACGATGCGCCGCTTCAGGCGCTCATCATTGACTCGTGGTTTGACAACTATCTAGGTGTAGTGTCCCTGGTTCGTGTTAAGCAAGGCACATTATCCGTTAAAGATAAAATCATCGCTAAATCCATTGGTAAAGCCCATATTGTAGATAGCGTTGGTATATTCACGCCGAAACGTGTCGAGAAAAAGCAATTACGTGCCGGTGAAGTGGGTTTTGTGGTCGCAGGAATCAAAGATATTCATGGCGCACCTGTTGGCGATACCCTAACTCACAGTCAAACCAGCGGTACACCCGCGTTACCCGGTTTTAAAAAGGTAAAACCACAGGTTTACGCGGGCATGTTCCCAATCACATCGGACGAATATGAATCGTTCCGCGATGCACTTTCTAAACTAACACTTAACGATGCTTCATTGTTTTTTGAACCTGAGAGTTCCGACGCTTTAGGCTTCGGTTTCCGTTGTGGTTTCCTTGGCATGTTGCACATGGAGATCGTTCAAGAGCGTCTTGAGCGTGAATACGATCTTGATTTGATCACCACGGCTCCTACCGTTATTTATCAAGTTGAAAAGAACGACGGTGAAGTTGTTTACGTAGATAATCCTTCGAAGTTACCTGATAACAGTTATATCAAGGAAATGCGTGAACCAATTTGCGAAGCTAATATCTTAGTTCCTAATGAGCATTTGGGTAGTGTAATCACTCTTTGCATTGAAAAGCGTGGTGTTCAAAAAGACCTACAATTTGTGGGTGGTCAGGTCGCTGTGCGTTATGAGCTACCCATGAACGAAGTTGTGATGGACTTCTTTGACCGCTTGAAGTCGGTCAGTCGTGGTTTTGCAAGTCTCGATTACAGCTTTAGCCGTTTTGAACCCGCGAACCTAGTACGTCTAGATATCCTTATCAACTCTGAAAAAGTTGATGCATTGGCGATTATTGTTCATCGCGACAACGCCCAATACAAAGGTCGCGCGTTGGCCGACAAAATGAAAGAGCTTATTCCAAGACAGATGTTTGACGTGGCCATTCAGGCTGCAATTGGTGGTCAAGTTATTGCGCGTACCACAGTAAAAGCTCTCCGTAAGAACGTGACTGCTAAATGTTACGGTGGTGACGTGACACGTAAAAAGAAACTGCTTGAAAAGCAAAAGGCCGGTAAAAAACGCATGAAACAGGTTGGTAGCGTTGAGATTCCTCAAGAGGCCTTCTTGGCGGTTTTGAAAGTCGATTCTTAAAAACAGGTTCTTAAAAACACGTTCTTAAAAATAGAGTGCTGCGCAACAAGTTGCTGAAATTAAACAGTAAATTGTTATTTGGGTTATTTGAGTGAGACCAAATCAACACTGGCCTCCAATATGGAAATCAAAAAAGTTAGCTTGTTATGGATTTTATTAATTTTCCTCTTATATTAATGGTGCTGGTAACAGTGACCGGTTTACTGTGGCTTTTTGACATCATTGCCTTAGCGCCAAAGCGCAAGCTGCAAGTGGCTGCGGTTGATGATCAGTTCAAGAGCTCCAATCTAGAAGACGAAAACATAAAGCAGCAGCATTCTTTGGCGATTTCCGCTGTAAAAAAAGAACCCGTTCTAATTGAGTATTCCAAATCCTTTTTCCCGGTTCTAGCGCTTGTATTTGTGCTTCGGTCGTTTTTGTACGAACCCTTTCAAATACCTTCAGAATCCATGGTTCCAACCCTTGAGGTTGGTGATTTTATCTTAGTGAACAAATACACCTACGGCATTCGTATGCCAGTGTTTCGCAATAAGTTAATCTCTATTAATGAGCCTAAACGCGGCGATGTTATGGTGTTCTTTAAGCCTGGTGAGCAGGTTTATTACATCAAACGAGTCATTGGCTTACCTGGCGACAAAATAGCAATGAAGAACAATGTTCTTTACGTTAATGGCAAACGCCAAGCGTTAGAGTTCGTTGAGACCACGTCAGATGAACACTTTGACTACCGCGTTTATGAAGAAAATCTAGAGGGTTTTGCTCATAAAATGCGCAACATCTCTTCGGGTCGTATTGCCTTCCAAGATAGAGAATGGACGGTTGAAGAGGGTCACTATTTTATGATGGGTGACAACCGTGATAACAGTAGTGATAGCCGAGTTTGGGGTACAGTGCCAGCGGAAAACATTGTCGGTAAAGCCGAGTATATTTGGATGCACTGGGAATCCTTTGGAATACCTTCGTTTTCAAATGTGGGAAGTATTCAATAGTTTTACTCGGAAATCGGTATAATCACATCCAAATTGATAAGAAAAACAATCTTGATAATTTAGGATCTACTATGGCTGTTGTTTTCCGTAATCTTCAAAAACAACCTTGTGGCAAAAATAGCCAGCTGGGTTTGGGTATGGCTGGTTGGCTGGTGGTTATTCTGCTGATTGGCCTAGCTGCATCGCAAGTTTTTAAATTAGCACCAAGTTATATCGATAATTACACCATTCGATCAGAACTGAAAAAGCTCGCCTTAGCGCCTGGTGGAGTAGAGTCTTTGAGTCTGCAAGAAATTCGCTCTTCAATTAATAATAGTTTTTTAGTGAATGGTATCCGCGGCGATATTCCTCAAGCGCTGGACGTTAAAAAATCAGATGGTCGCACCATAATCAACATCAATTATGAAAAAAGAATCAAGATGTTCTATAACATAGATGCGGTGATGACATTCAATAACCAGCTAGATAGTAAATTTCCTAATAAGTGCTGTGACCCTATCGGTGAATAATCCCATATTGTTAGAACGCCTACAGAACCGTATCGGCTATCATTTTCAAAAATCTGCATTACTTACCCAAGCATTAACGCACAGAAGCTTCGGCGCAAACAATAATGAGCGGCTGGAGTTTTTGGGTGATTCATTGTTGGGCATGTACATTGGTGAGTACCTTTTTCACAAGTTTCCAGAAGCTACAGAAGGACAGCTCACCCAACTTAGAACGTCACTGGTAAAAGGCGAGACACTTGCCGACATTGGTCGTGAATTAGAGTTGGGTGATTGCTTAATTATGGGCGAGGGTGAACTAAAAAGTGGCGGTTTCAAACGTGATTCAATTTTAGCGAACGCTGTTGAATCCATCATTGCTGGTATTTACTTAGAATCTGGATTAGATATCAGTCGTAACTGCGTACTGTTGTGGTTTAAAACTCGGTTAGAGTTACTTCAGCTAGAATTGGTATTAAAAGATCCCAAAACACAGCTACAAGAGCTTTTGCAGTCTCAAGGTAAACCCCTGCCAAAATACTCCATAGAGTCTTTTGAGGGTGAGGCACACAGTCAAGTAATTACAGTAAGTTGTACGATAATAGGTCGCGATGAACCTTTTATCGCATCGGCTAAAAACAAGAAATTAGCCGAGAAGAAAGCGGCACAAATGGCTTTAGTTGAGTTGCAGTCATGACTACAGATGTTTCTGAAAATAACGGCAAAACCTACTGTGGGTATGTAGCGATTGTTGGTCGTCCGAATGTAGGCAAATCTACCTTACTGAATCATTTGCTTGGCCAAAAGCTCAGCATTACATCCCGTAAACCCCAAACAACGCGCCATAACATGCTCGGAATAAAAACTGAGAATAATGTACAGGCTATTTTTGTTGATACTCCTGGGATTCATTTAGGTCACTCCAAAGCTTTAAATCGCTTCATGAATAAATCGGCGACCAATGCTTTTAAAGACGTTGATTTAATTATTTTTGTTGTTGATAAGCTTCAATGGACCGAAGAAGACGAATGGGTTGCGACCCAAATCGCCAGCAGCGGTACGCCAATTATTATTGCCGTTAATAAAATTGATCAAATTGAAGATAAAGAAACTCTGTTACCGCATTTGTCGATGTTGACAGAAACCTTATCTCCCGATCATATTATTCCCATCTCGGCATTGCGATCGAGTAATCTTGATCGCTTAGAAAAACTTATTCAGTCGTATTTACCCGAAAGTGAGTTTTTCTTCCCAGAAGATCAAATTACTGATCGTAGCAGTCGTTTTATTGCCGCGGAAATTGTTCGCGAAAAAATTACTCGTCAATTAGGTGATGAATTACCCTATCAAATGACCGTTGAAATTGAAGAGTTTTCTCACAATGGTTCTTTGTTAACGATCAGCGCCTTGATTCTTGTTGAACGCAAAGGTCAAAAGAAGATATTAATTGGCGATGGTGGCAGTCGAATAAAACTCATTGGTAGTGAAGCTCGTGTAGATCTGCAAAATTTGTTCGACGTACAAGTTATGTTGAATTTATGGGTCAAGGTTAAATCGGGCTGGTCCGATGATGAACGTGCGTTAAGAAGCTTGGGGTATCACGATTTTGAGTAAAGCGATTGTGGCGCTCAGATGGCTGTTAATTTTTTAAATCCTGCCTTTATTTTACGAACTCAAAAATACCGAGAAACCGGACTCATAGTGGATTTTTTTTGCCCTAACTATGGAAAGGTTTCTGCGGTCGCCAAAAAAGCGTTAAGCTTTAAAGGTTATCTTTCTTTGTATCAGCCCTTTATGCCGTTGAGTATTTCTTGGCAAGGGCAGTCTGAATTGAAACAATTGATTTCAATTGAATCCAGCGGAAATTCAGTTCACCTTAAAGGGCTTATTTTTTACAGTGCCTGTTATCTCAACGAATTATTATTAAAACTATTACCTGTTGCTGAAAACTCCATTGAATTGTTTGGTCAGTATCTTCTTACCATAAATACTCTTGGACAAAACCCTTCACGTTCTGAGGAAGAAATTGTACTCAGAAGTTTTGAGTCGGCATTGATAAAACATCTTGGGTACGAGATTGGTTTTACGACCACCGATCACTCCGAATGTATTTTCAATATTGATACAAATTACGTACTTTTGCCCGAGCGTGGTTTTATTACGGAAGACGATTTTCTATCAGAAAGTACTTTCAGAAATCGACAAGCTGGGGGCCAGTCTCTATTGTTTTCGGGCCCTCATCTTGTCGAGCTATCTAAATTCGGTCTGCAAAGAGAAGGTACCAGAAAAACCGCGAAAATTATTAATCGAATAATGATCGATTATCTTCTTGGTGATAAGCCTTTAAACAGTCGAAAAATCTACGGGCAAATGCTCGGTCGATTACAAAATAAGTAATTATTCTTCAAACATTACATCTAAGTCGTATTCTTCTTGCCAATCGATAAGTTCGTCGATGGCGAATAATAATGATTTAGAAAATTCGGGTACTTGTTCGGTTTCTCCATTCACTAAAGCCTTATCAAATTCGGTGCTGATATGTTTTAGTTTGTGTACGCCGGTGTAGCTCGTGCCGCCCCGAAGTTTATGCACAATCTCTTGCAGTGCGTCATAATCTTCTGATTCTAATGCTTTTAAAATGGCCGATTTATTATCGTCTAAAGAATTTAATAATAGTGCCAACATATCTTTGGCGAGACGTGTGTTGTTGTTACATAAAGCAATGCACTGATCTATGTCGACGGGCTTTTCGAGTACTTTTTTGCCCAGATTTTTTGTTACGGGTAATGGCTCTTGAGCTGAGATTTTCTCGGCGGATTTTAATTTAGAAACTTCAACGGGAATAATGCCGTCATCGCCAACGTTTTGTTTTGCTATGCGCTTGGTAGCATCTGTTATGGGGGTAACTGTGCCTGTTTTTAGTGGTTCTTGGACTTTTAAATCGGCGTGTTGACACCAGCGTTGAATTACGTGCGAAAGCTGTTCTTGAGTAATAGGTTTACTTAAATAATCGTCCAGTCCAGCTAGTAATAATTCAGATTTGCGATCATTCACCGCATGTGCCGTTAATGCAACAATGGGTGTTCGTTGTCCACTTGGTTGTTTTTCTCTGATTTTTTGCGTTGCGGTAATGCCATCAATTTTAGGCATTTGTATGTCCATAAAAATCAGGTCAAAATTTTTGCTGCCGCAAGCATCAATAGCATCTTGTCCTGTATCGGCTGTGCTTACATCTACTCCCATGTTGGTTAGGAATTCTTTCACCAACATAAGGTTCGCAGGGTTATCATCAACAGCTAATATTTTGAGTTTTCTACCTTGTTTTAAAAAATCGGCAGCAGGTTTTATTACGGAGTGTTTATTGATATTTAAATGGTCGCACATGATTTTGTAAAGGCGATCTTTAATGATCGGTTTATTTACAAACACCACCGAATTATGGATTTGAATATTGGATAATTCTTTTTGATGATTGGGTGTGGTAACCAAAATCGATTTGCATCGGAACTGATGGTTAACTTGATATAGAGTCTGCTCAAGTTTTTTCAGGCGTTTAACTTTGGACGAATCTACCGGAATATCAATAATAAGCAGCTGTTGGACGCGGTTTTGGCTTTGTAATTTATCGAGGGTTTGAATAATGTTTGCAGCTTTAGAAACCTCAGTTAAATTAATTTTCCAGTCGCTGAATATTTGCCGAAGTTGAAGAGATAAAGCTTCATTTTCGGTGCACAAGGTTACCGAGATTCCATTTAACGCTTTTTTAGGTGAGTCTGACTCATCTTGACCTTCATTTAACGGAATAGAGAAATACAGAACAGGTTTTGAAGCATCGTTGCTGTAACCTAAACTGCCGCCAAGGGCGTTAATTAAACCTTTTGATATGGCAAGTCCTAAACCGTTTTCATTACTGCGTGTAGAGCCTGCATCTAACTTAGAGAATGCACGTAATGCTGACTCGGTATCTAGATTTAATGGATTTTCGAAGCCTGCAATTTCAAATAGATAACCATAAACGTCAGTTCCCATGGTTCGATTATCTAAGGCTGTATCGTGGGACACCTTTAAAAAAATACCCGATGAACTGGAATGCTCAATAGCACTATTGAGAAGATTTGTCAGAATTTGCTTAATTCTTAAGGGATCGCTAATAACGCGCATTGGTAATTTGGTGTCTAACCAATAATTTAATTCTTTTCCTGCTGCAAATGCCGTAGGCGCTAAAATTTGCAAAGTTTCTTCGATAACCTTATCAAGTCGGGTGGGAATGTAATCCAGTTTAACGGTGCCCGCTTCAATATGAGAGATGTCTAAAATATCGTTGATAATGGTTAACAAACCTTGAGCTGAAGACTCGATGGTACGTAAGTATTCGAGCTGCGATTCGCTCACATCGCTTTTTAACATCAGTTGAGTAAAGCCAATAATACCGTTGAGCGGAGTTCTGAATTCGTGGCTGGCATTGGCCAAAAACTCTGATTTTACTTCGTTCGCTTCCAAGGCTTTTTTGCGCGCAATATCCAATTCAATATTCTGAATTTCAATGGTTTCCATGGTCTCTTGCAGTTCTGCAAGTGAGCTTTCTAAATTGTTAACCAGCTCGGTCTTCGCGTGTGCCGCCGATTCTGAAATTGCGTTTAAGTCTTCAGCTAAGGGTGCTAAGGCATTATTCGGCTGTAAATGAATGCAATACTGATAATCGCCGTGAATAATGGCTTGAATTTTTTCTTCAATACTTTCTAAATCGGGTTTTAATTTACTGACTCTATTTTGCAAGAACAGAGCAATTAAGGCCGGCGAGATTAAGCAAATGATTAAAATCGCTAAGATCATTTCAATGTATAAATAACGTGAGGCACTGGTGTCAAAAGCGATGTCGGTCCAGCCGATAATTTCGCCCTGATTTCTCGAAAAAATGGGATGAGATATTCTCAGAATACTGGACTGTATTGGCGCACTGTTGACCGAGCGTGTCAGCCATTCTTCGGTAGGAAATTTTTCTAAGTATCGCGGCCCTATGTGGGTAATAATATTTTTATCGATGTCTAAAATTCGAATACTTCTAACTTGTTCGTGTTGAATGATGGCAGCTAGAGCGTGTTGCAATCGGTCAGCGAGTCTTCGATCAACGTAAGGACTGCTCAACTCGGCACTGATTGATGCTAGGTTCTGTGCTTGATCTTTTGCCGTTTTACTCGTTTCGTAAAAGTAAAAGGTCGCCAAGGTGACACCCAAAACCAACGCGGTGAAAAAGATGGGTATCAGGGTGAGTTTTCTCAATAAATTTTGGACTTGTCTGAAGTACATATAGCTACGGGTAAGTTTTTTTCTGGAATGAGGTGATTGTAAACCAAACTTGACCATGATTTATTTCATTCCTTTCAAATCTTTAGCTATTAGATTTTCTTTTACTTTTGAGTCCGTTTTTTAGTACTAATAGAGCGTTGAATTGGTTGATTATTGCTCTTTAATCGGTCGATATTTTTATAAATTAGCAAAAGCTTTCACCAAGACTTTATACCACCATAAAGCAGTACATCAGCTGTATAAATGCAGTGATGCTCTCGCTTGATCGGTTCGAAAATTTTCAAAAGCCCTGATCTGATCTTTTTGATAGAATGGCTATTTTAGGATTTTATAATTTACGCATTCTTGCGTATTCAAAATTAGCTTAGAAAGCAGTTCTGTTTGGGTGCCAGTTAATGATTCATTTTCCGACGATCGAAACCTGTATTGGTCATACACCGCTGGTGAAATTACAGCGGTTACCGGGCAATACATCTAATACCATTTTGGTAAAGCTTGAGGGAAATAACCCTGCGGGTTCGGTTAAAGATCGACCTGCGCTCTCGATGATTTCTAGAGCAATTGCGCGTGGGGACATCAAACCCGGCGATACGCTTATCGAAGCTACCAGCGGTAATACCGGTATTGCCCTTGCTATGGCGGCGGCAATTAAAGGTATTAACATTATCCTAATTATGCCTGATAACGCCACCCAAGAGCGTAAAGATGCAATGACCGCCTATGGCGCCGAGTTGATCCTTGTTACCAAAGAGCAGAGTATGGAAGGTGCTCGCGACCTAGCCTTGGCAATGCAAGCGGAGGGTAAAGGCAAGGTGCTCGATCAGTTTGGTAACTCCGATAATCCCTTGGCTCACTACGAAGGTACTGGCCCTGAAATCTGGACTCAAACCCAGGGAACCATCACGCATTTTGTGAGTTCTATGGGCACCACTGGAACCATCATGGGCACCTCTCGGTATTTAAAAGAGCAGAATCCAGCCGTAGAAATAATTGGTTTGCAGCCAGAAGAGGGCGCGGCTATTCCGGGTATTCGTCGGTGGCCGAAAGAGTATCTTCCCACTATCTTTGATGAGACCCGTGTCGATCGCATCATCAATATGGGCCAGGTTGAAGCTGAACAAACCATGCGTGCTTTGGCTCGTCAGGAAGGAATTTTCTGCGGTGTATCCTCCGGCGGTGCGGTTGCCGGTGCACTGCGTATCAGTCAGGAAGTTGAGAACGCGGTTATTGTTGCAATCATCTGCGATCGCGGTGATCGGTATTTGTCTTCCGGTGTTTTTAAGCAAGACTAATAAGAAGCATTGTCGAGACGTCAGGCCGTCTGACGTCAATTTTGTGTTACACGTTATGAGTATTCTCCTTGGCAAGAATTTTTCAGCCGTCAAAATCTAACAAGGCCAAATTGCCCAAAAAAACTGAGCTTTTGGTGGAAGGTCTTACCAACGAAGGTCGCGGCATTGCCTATTTTGAGGGTAAGACCGTATTCATTCGCGGCGCTTATCTGGGCGAGCGAGCGAGAGTTCGATTTGTTCGAGCCGATCGCAATGTTCTGCACGCCGAGACCGAATCCATTTTAGAATTGTCACCCGAACGTGTTGAGCCCTTCTGCCAGCACTCTGGCCAGTGTGGTGGTTGCGATTGGCAATATCTTTCTCAAGATCGACAAATCGAGCTAAAGCAACAACTGGTTTTGGAGTTATTGGCGAAATTCGCGCGCTGTGAACCCAGCCAAGTTCTACCACCTTTAATGCAGTCTGAGCGCAGCTATCGCTACCGAGCCAAATTGGCAGTTTGGAATAATGCGTCTGGCGAACGAGTCTTGGGCTTTCGCGAGAGCGAAGGTAAGTCAGTTGTTGCTATCGAATGTTGTCCTGTGCTTAGTCTTGGCAATCAACGCAGCCAGACTCTGCTGCAACAATGGCTGGCTAGCAATAAGATCATCCACCGTATCGACCAAGTTGATCTTCTTGAAACAAAAGAACGTTGTGCCGTGGTGTTGACACTCAATGCCAATGTTGATGAATCAATACTTAAGCGTTTGCACGAACTTCTGAATCAAGAAAGCCATTTAGTCGATATCTGGCTTAGTCGAAAGTCCAAAATCACGTATTTTAATCCTGTTATCTCAGCAGAGGGTGACCCAGATACATCGCCTTCTTATCTGCTGAGCCTTGATCATCTCGAATTATCGCTCGACTTTTCGCCAACAGACTTTATTCAGGCGAATCAATCTCTTAACTCAAAAATGGTGCATCAAGCGGTAAATCTACTCGCTTCTTATGTTCCAAATCCCAAGATCGCTCATGTGCTTGATCTATTTTGTGGCATTGGTAACTTTTCTTTAGCGTTAGCGCGTATCTTTGGGGCGGTTACCGGAGTGGAATTATCAGACTCCATGGTGGAGAAGGCGCGGGCCAATGCCATCAAGTCTGGTATAGAAAATGCGTCTTTTGTCGCGGAAAATTTACAAGATAATCAAGCTCAGCGAGCTTGGGTTTCGACTGATATTCAGGGGGTTTTACTCGACCCGCCCAGATCGGGGGCAAAAGAAATTCTGCCACTGATCGAGAAACTCAAAGTCCCGGTGTTGGTCTACGTGTCCTGTAATCCAGTGACGTTTGTTCGTGATGCAGCTTATTTACTCGATCACGGCTACAAACTCGACAAATTTGGGTTGATTGATATGTTCACACATACTCATCACAGCGAAGTTATGGCCAGTTTTGTGTTGGCTTGAACTTTAGTGATTTCGACACAAATATAACGAACGATAGAAGCACGAAAACTATAATAAAAGCGTGGTTAGCAAGGGAAATAAAACCGGCGTGTTGGTTTGGGTTAGAGCGCTCACGCGCTGCAACACAAACTGCGTATCGTCTAGGACATGCAGTCCATTTTTGATTGAAAAGGCTACACATGGTTAAAGTTCGCGCCGATTTGCCCTTGAATGAAGGGGGTGAACTCGATATTAAATCTTGGGTTGATCATATAGATCACACCATCGCTCTGGGCGACCTCGGCCGAGGTAAGCTCATTCAAGCTATTCACACCGTAAAACATGCCGATGACAATGGCCCGGAAGATCATCCGTGGCGCCAGTCTTGTCTGTCGGTTGGTGTCGAAATGGTTGAAATTCTCTCTGACCTTAAACTCGATTCATCATCGCTTATCGCCGCAATGCTGTATCGCGCTGTTCGTGAACAAAAGGTCAATTTAGATGCCATCGAAGACGACTTCGGGAAAGAGGTCGTTAAACTGATTCGTGGTGTGATCGGTATGGCAGCCATTACCGGTATGCGCAATGACACCGGTGGCGAAGTCTTTGGTCGTCAATCGAAAGAACAAACCGAAAAGGTGCGCAAGATGCTGGTTGCCATCGTAGATGATGTGCGTGTTGCACTCATTAAGCTGGCCGAGCGAACCATCGTTATTCGTACCTTAAAGAATGCTCCTCAAGACAAACGCATGAGAGTTGCACGCGAGGTTTCTGAAGTCTACGCGCCGCTGGCACACAGACTGGGTATCGGTCACATCAAGTGGGAGCTAGAGGATTTAGCCTTCCGCTATCTTCACGCGGCTGAATACAAGCGTATCGCTAAATTGTTGGACGAAAAACGCCTGGATCGGCAAGGTTTTATTGATCGCGTTATTGAGACTCTTGAGACCGAGTTGGGTGCTGCAAAAATTAAAGCCAAGGTCATGGGTCGAGCCAAACACATCTACAGTATTTGGCGAAAAATGCGACGCAAAGAAATTGGCTTCTCACAGGTTTATGATATTCGCGCCGTGCGTATCTTGGTGCCGACCGTGCGCGACTGCTACGCGGTATTGGGCATTGTTCACTCGCTTTGGCGCAACATTCCCAATGAGTTTGACGACTACATCGCATCACCAAAAGAGAACGGTTATCGCTCGTTGCACACCGCTGTGATTGGGCCGCAACAAAAGGTCTTAGAAGTACAGATTCGAACCGATTCTATGCACGAAGAAGCAGAATTTGGTGTATGTGCTCACTGGCTCTATAAAGGTGCCGACCGTGATACCAAGAGCGACAGCTACGAGGCGAAGATCGCATGGTTGCGCCAAGTTCTGGAATGGCACGATGAGGTTGGCGGCGGTAATCCGCTGGAAGATCACCTCAGCCATGGTATTGAGCAAGATCGTATTTATGTCTTCACACCCGAAGGTCACATTATCGATTTGCCACAGGGTGCAACGCCGCTGGATTTTGCTTATCAAATCCATACCGATATTGGTCACCGCTGTTCGGGCGCTAAGGTTAACGGCCGAATTGTGCCGCTCAATTATCAGCTGAAAACATCTGATCAAGTTGAAGTGCTTACCGGAAAACGCGAGTCACCCAGCCGTGATTGGTTGTCGCCAGACCTTGGCTATTTGCGCACTTCTCGTGCCCGTGGCCGAGTACAGCAGTGGTTTAAAATGCAGGCGCGCGATCAAAATATCGCCGACGGCCGTGTTATGTTGGATCGAGAGTTTCGTCGCATGGCGATTCAGGATTTGGATTTTGAGCGTCTTGCGCAGAATATGAATCTAAACTCGCTGGAAGATTTATACGCAGCGGTGGGGGCTAGTGATCTTGGTGTACATCAAGTTCTTAATGCTGCACAAAAACTGTCTGGAATTCAGCAGCCCGACGTACCGGTGTTGTCGCTAACCTCAAAAGCGTCTTCAGATGTTGGCAAAGATCTGTACATTGATGGTGTTGGTAACCTACTCACAACTATCGCTGCGTGTTGTCATCCTGTTCCGGGTGACGCCATTGTTGGTTACATTACCAAGAGTCGTGGTGTGGCGGTGCACAGACAAGATTGCGAAAACATCTTGTATCTCAGCGGTGAAGAACCCGAGCGCATCATCAAGGTTGATTGGGGTGAAGCACCACAGCAGATGTACTCTGTGGACATCATCTTGGAAGCCTTCGACCGTCACGGATTGCTGCGTGATATTACGGTGTTGTTGGATAACTTAAGAATCAACGTCAGTGCCATGCGAACCTTGTCTGACAAGAACTCAAACACGGTGGATATGGAAATTACCATTGAGATTCGAAGCTTCGAAGAGTTAAGTCGAGTATTGGCACGTGTTAATCAGTTACCCAACATTGCCTCTGCGCGACGTAAAATCGCCAAAGATTCGACAACACACTAGCGTTTCTGCAATTCATCAGAACTTCTTTACCAAGTTCTCGCATCTCAACCTATTCGAGCTTTTACTCCACAGGAAAGCTCGAATAGGTTCTCACTTTTACCTCTGTTCGTTATTTTGCAACGGCTTAAAGGTCACTCGATACCAGCAAGGCTGATTTAGTCACGGATTCTTCAATGTTGTAGGATATGGCTATTTCACAAACTCCGCGCATTTAATTTGGGAATCAACATGCACAATATTGATGATTTAAAGTATTTGATGGCTAGGTTGAGAGATCCAGATTCAGGCTGCCCTTGGGATTTAAAGCAAGATTTTCATACCATCACCAACTCCACCATAGAAGAAGCTTACGAAGTTGCCGACACTATCGAGCGCGGCGACCTCAAGCATCTTTCGGAAGAGCTGGGTGATCTGCTGTTTCAGGTGATCTTCTACAGTCAGCTCGCTAAAGAGCGAGATCTGTTCGATTTCGATGTCATCGTCGATAACATAGTTACCAAGCTGGTTCGACGTCATCCGCACGTATTT
Organism: uncultured Alteromonadales bacterium; assembly: GCA_937864365.1. Taxonomy (GTDB): domain Bacteria; phylum Pseudomonadota; class Gammaproteobacteria; order Pseudomonadales; family Cellvibrionaceae; genus Sessilibacter. Next base: position 38,912 of record CALMJT010000131.1, read on the forward strand.
CCCGATGGGAATCTGCAGGGTTCAATAGATCCCCAGGACAAGTCTGACAGCGCTGTAAAAACCAATTGGGAGCAAATCAAAGCCGATGAGCGCAAGCAAAAAGGCCAAGGCGGAATTCTGGACGACGTACCCGTGGGGTTACCGTCGTTAACGCGTGCCGAAAAGCTGCAAAAAAGAGTGGCAAGAGCCGGATGGGATTGGCGCTCGCTTCAAGGTGTGCTCGATAAGATCGATGAAGAGGTCGCAGAAATCAAAGAAGCCATTCACGTCGCCGGAAGCGAGCAGGCCGCCAAGGTCGATCCCCACGTGCGCGAAGAGTTGGGTGATTTGATGTTTATGACTGTTAATCTATCGCGTTATCTAGGGATCGATGCCGAGGGTTGCCTACGTGAAAACAATCACAAATTCGAGCGGCGAGTTAAAGGTATGGAGTCGGTATTGTTAGAATCTGGCATCGCGTTTAATGATGCCAGTGACGAGCAACTGGATGCCGCTTGGGAAGCCGTGAAGCTCGCCGAGAAATCTCGACGATAGGAACCTCTGATTAACTCATCCATGATTTAATCAGAGGACAGAAATTGACAATGCGATTTCCAATTTCTTCACAATTTCAATCACTTACCCTTCTTGAAATTGGCGATACATCCTTGTGTCGCGAGAAACTCTAGGTTAATCAGAGTTCCTGTAGATTTCGATAATAAGGTTGGTATTGTTCAGCGTTAAAGATGAATTCCGCCAGAGACTTCGATTCTCTGGCCGTTAATCCAGCCGCTCTCTTTACTTAACAAAGTACTTATCACACCACCAATGTCATCCGCTTGGCCAACTCTGCCCAGCGCTGTTTGGCCAGCGATGTGTTCATTAAGCGGTTGGTTGTCTCTAACCAGCCCGTCACCAAAATCGGTTTCAATAGCGCCGGGCGCCACGGTATTAACGCGAATTTTTCTGTCTTTAAGCTCCAGCGCTAGATAGCGCGTAAACACTTCAATAGCGCTTTTCATCATGGCGTAAGCGCTGAATCCGGGTAGTGCGAAGCGCGTTAACCCCGAAGAAATATTGATGATGCGACCTTCGTCTTCAATAAGATCAAGCAGTGTTTTGGTGAGAAAATAGGGCGCCTTGGCATGTATAGAGACCATTCGGTCAAAATCCACTTCGGTCAATTGTTCAATGGGCTTGTTTATGCCAACGCCCGCGTTATTGACCAAAAAATCGAAGCTCGAACGCTTAAATTCTGCATTCAATACCGAGCGCAAAGACTGCTCAAAATCTGTAAATGAAGCAGTGTTTTCAACGTTCAAAGGTAATGCTACCGCTTTAACATCGGTCCAATTCTTCACCGTGTTGATAACGTCTTGGGCGGCTTGTGCATTGGTATGGTAGGTGAACACCACGTTAATACCTTTCTCGGCAAGTGCCGTGACCATGCTTCTTCCTAAACCTCTGCTGCCGCCGGTAATCACCGCTATTTTTTGAGTTTTCATTAACTGATCTCCAACAAAAGAAGTATTTATCGATAGGCGCTCAGATTAAGCACTTGTGTTGTTCGGATAAACACACTAAAAAGATATGTACTGTTTGCTTTTAGAGAACAATCTTGTGGATAAATTTTTAGCAATGCAGCGTTTTGTGGTGGTTGCGCAAACGCGCAGTTTTACCCAAGCTGCGGACATTTTGGGGTTGCCCAAGTCGAGTATTTCGTCTGCGATTAGGCTGTTGGAGAAGTCACTCAATACGCGATTATTTCATCGCAGTACACGCAACGTAACGCTTACCGAAGACGGCAGTCAGTACCTGCATAAAGTCAAAGATATTCTTGCCGAAGTGGACGCGCTCGAAAGTCATTTTCAGGCGCAAAGTGGTGAACTCGGTGGCACCTTAAAGGTGGATATGCCGAGTCGATTTGCTTCAACCGTGGTATTGCCCAATCTTCCAGACTGGTTTTCGCGTTATCCCAGTACACAAATAAAAATCAGCTGTGCCGACTACCGCGTTAATCTGGTGAAAGAAGGTTTCGACTGCGTAATTCGTGGTGGAAATCTTATCGATAGTGATCTCGTGGCACGACCTATTGCTACCTATCGATTCGTCAATTGCATAAGTCCTAGTTATCGAGAAACCTACGGTGAACCCCGTTCTCTTGACGAGTTGAGTCGGCATTATCTGATCGATTACTCGCCCGACATGACATCAACGCGCTCCGAATTCGAATACGTCATTGATGGGCAAGTTAATTACCTTACCATGCCAAATCGCATAACCGTGGCTGGTACCGATGCCTACTTAAGCGCCTGCCTCGCTGGTTTAGGCATCGCTCAATTTCCCGAAGTAGGCGTGCGTGAATTTCTCGAAAATGGCGAGTTGTTGCAGGTGTTAGATAGATACGGAGCGCAGGATATGCCTTTGTCGTTTGTGTATCCATCAAGGCGATTATTGTCGGTGCGAACGCAAAAGTTTATGGACTGGGTACAGGAGTGTGTTGATAATTTGCTCAAAAGCAAACGGTAGTTTTAATAAGTATTGGAAACCCTGATTGAATCACGGATGAGTTAATCAGAGGCTCCTATTGTTTATCTGTAAACGCGATTGATTAAATCCTTTGGCTCTTTAAATACCGTCTTTTTAGACAGTATGAAGCTAATTGAAGAGTAATTAATTCGATAAAAGCTAATTAGAACGCCAAATTTCGTTAAATTTCAAAAAACTGTTCGCAAAATTCAGCAATTGTAATTAAGTCAAAATCGCGACGATTTTAGACCAACTTTTGAAGGTAGACCATTTGGTAACTTGAGATAAAGCTTGTGCGCGTGTAAGGTACCGGCCAAAAGCGATCGGCATCACATCCTGTGTGTCAAAAATTCGCAGCAGAATTCTATTACGACATTTATAAAAAATCAGAGATTACAGGAGCTACTATGCGGATCATTCTTCTCGGCGCGCCAGGTGCCGGTAAAGGCACTCAAGCCCAACTGATCATGGAAGAGTTTTCTATCCCTCAGATTTCTACCGGTGACATGCTGCGAGCTGCAGTTAAGGCTGAATCTCCACTTGGTTTACAAGTTAAAGACATCATGGCTTCCGGCGGTCTGGTTTCTGATGAAATCATCATCAGCTTGGTTAAAGAGCGTATTACCCAAGAAGACTGTGCAAACGGCTTTTTGTTCGACGGTTTTCCACGCACCATTCCACAAGCAGAAGCCTTGCTTGACGGTGGCGTTACCATCGATCACGTGATGGAAATTCACGTTGACGACGAAGAGATCGTATCTCGCTTAAGTGGTCGTCGTGTTCACGAAGGTTCTGGCCGTGTTTATCACGTGGTTTACAACCCACCTAAAACCGAAGGCTTAGACGACGAAACCGGTGAGCCTTTGATTCAACGCGCCGATGACACCGAAGAAACCGTTCGTAAACGTTTGTCTGTTTACCATGAGCAAACCGAGCCTTTGGTTGCCTTCTACAGCAATCTAGAAGCACAAGGTGATGATCCTGCACCTGTTTTCACGCGCGTTGAAGGCGTTGGTGATGTTGCTGAAATCAAACAAAAAGTGTTTGCGGCGTTGAAATAAGTCACCGCTGGTAATACTGGTTCTACAAAAAACGCCCTAGTGGCGTTTTTTGCGTTTTATGGCCTTAAATTCACAATAGCCTGCAAATTCACGGCAGTAGGAATCTTGGAATGTTATTGCGTTAGCTGTGCGTGTGTTTTTTGTAGGTTTGAACGCATATCTGTGAGTATGGAAGCCATTCAGGGTTTTTGAATAGCTTTAATCGATTAGATTTTCTACAAAAAGTGCTTCTAGGTTTGGGTTTTAGGTTGTTCGGTACAATTCAAATTGCCTAACCGAGCTTAGGTCGCTAATCTAAGACCTTTACCAATCAAAGCGTTATATCCCCTTGAAAATTCTCAGTCTCGAATCCTCAGGTGAATCTTGCAGTGTCGCTCTGTGCAATGAAGACCGTCTGTACTCTCAAATCCGAACCGAAGCTCGCCAACACGCGAAGTTATTTTTGCCATTAATCGATGAAGTTCTTGCAGAATCAGGGCTCGCCCTTACTGATCTCGATGCTATTGCATTTGGACAAGGCCCCGGTTCTTTTACCGGTGTGCGAATTTGCATGAGCGTTGTGCAAGGTTTGGCCTTTGGCGCGCAGTTGCCGGTCATTCCGGTTTCTACTTTAGCGGCAACGGCAGCGGCGTATTTTGCAAAAAACTCATCGGTGACTTCCACGGTCAGTGTTGGTCTTGATGCACGAATGTCAGAGGTGTACCTGGGTAAATATCAGTTACATAACGGCGTGGTGGTAGCGAAGCAAAACGAAGCGGTTTTAGGTTTTGACTCGGCTATTGAATTGATTGAGCGTGAAGAAATTTTAGTGGGTTCAGCTTGGGCTTTAGATGCATTCTCCCAGTTGCGGGAAGATGCTCCAGAGTGTCAGCCGGACGTTTTCGCCAGTGCCTTAGACATACTAGCGGTTGCCAAAGGTAAGTTTGTAGACGGTGAGTTACAAGATATTGGCTCCGTTGAACCTGTTTATTTGCGTGATGAGGTTGCTTGGGAAAAACGAGTCCGTATTCGCAACTAAGTTGTAATGTATGGTTGTAATGTGTGGTTGAAATCAATGCTACTGGCTAAGGAAGTATTAACCCATGGACTTAATTCAAATCATTCTGTTGGCACTGATTCAGGGTATCACCGAATTTCTGCCGATCTCTAGCTCGGCGCATCTCATTCTTCCCAAAGAGGTTTTGGGTTGGCCCGACCAAGGTTTAGCGTTTGATGTTGCTGTTCATTTTGGTTCGCTCATCGCGGTGCTTGCCTACTTTAGAAAAGATGTCGGTAACATGATTGGCGCTTGGTGTACGCAGTTTGGTTCAAACGGCCAAACTGATGACAGTCGCCTAGCGTGGATGATCATCATCGCTACCACTCCCGCCGGTCTGTTTGGTTTGTTATTTAACGACTACATTGAAACCAATTTCCGTTCGGGATTGGTCATTGCGGTAACTACGTTGGTCTTTGGTGTCGCTTTATATTTTGCCGATCGCCGCACTGAGCTTCATAAAAATATCTACCAAGTCGGAATTTTTACCGCTCTAGTTATTGGTCTTGCGCAAGCAATGGCGTTAATTCCCGGAACTTCTCGCTCAGGAATTACCATTACCGCCGCGTTGTTCTTGGGCTTTACGCGGGTAGATGCGGCGCGATTCTCGTTTTTTATGTCGATTCCCATCATTGTTTTGGGGGCGCTGTTCAAAACCATCGAGCTGCTCGAATCCGGTTCTGTGGAGTGGCTAGATTTAGGCATTGGTACCGTGTTGTCGGGCATCAGTGCGTATCTTTGCATTCATTACTTCTTAGCATTTATCGAACGTATTGGCATGTTGCCGTTCGTAATCTATCGAATGGTGCTGGGTGGATTCTTGCTTTGGATGTTCTTGTGACATTACCCGGTTAGCTGACAATCTTTGACGCATATTTACATTCAAGGCACAGCTTGGCCGGAATGAGTCACTCATTTCTGAACGTTTGTTATTTTTTAATACTTATTAGTTATAAATTTACTGTTTTTGATAAAAATAAATTAGGTCTTTGTTCACTAATTTCCAAAAACTTGAATAGCCTCACTTTAGTACAATCGAGTCTATCAATTCTATTTTTTGTCATTTGACTACAATTCCCCGTACACATGTGATATCAAAAATTGTAGAGGAACATCGTCGATGGCAGTAACGCCTGAGCAATTGAGTACATTTCATCCGTTTTCTACCTTGGATCGAAAATACCTAGAAGCAATTTGCGACAAGAGCCAAATTGATAAATACACAAAGGGAAAAATTGTATTCAAACGCGGTAAGGATTTGCCGAGCCTTTATTATCTGGTAGATGGCGAGGTGAAATTAGTTGACGCTAATTTCCAAAGTCGTCATATCGATCTTAATCACGAAGAAGCTAGATACGCACTTAACGAACTAAATCCCAGTAAAGAATCTGCGGTAGCCGCCAGTGACGTGGTTATTCTAGAACTGAACCGACATGTCGTTGATGCTGTTCTGACTAAGTCTGAGTCACAGAATAACCAAGAAACCGTAGCCGCCGCTGCTGCGGTGAGTTCTTCAGAAACTTCTGGATTTGTTACTTCAGAAATCAACTACCTAGATGCCTATGTTTTTCCGCAATCTCCGGAGCTTGATACCGAGCGCAACGATTGGATGAGCCAATTGCTTGAGTCACCATTATTTACATCGATTCCGGCATCTAACATCCAAAAATTGTTCAGTCAGTTTGAAGAGATTGAGGTTGAAGCGGGACAGTCTATCTTTGAAGCTAACGATCCGGGCGATTATTTCTACGTTATAGCCTCTGGTTCTGTGCAAGTAATTCCTTTGAGCGGCGGTAATACTATCCAGTTGAGCGAAGGTAGTTACTTTGGTGAAGAAGCTCTAGTGGGCGATACCACTCGCAATGCCAGCGTAAAAATGCAAACTAAAGGCAGCTTGATGCGTTTGTCCAAAGAAGATTTCGTTGAACTCTTGCAAAATCCTCTGTTTAAGTACATCGAGCGCGATCAAATTGATGATTTTGGCCCACAAGTGCAATTGCTTGATGTGCGTTTGCCGATCGAGCATCGCCATGTTTGTGTACGCGGCAGCCGCAACATTGCCTTGGGTAAACTGCGCGATAATATTCAATCTTTAGATCCCGGTTACACCTATGTCGTTACCGACGATGGCGGTAGCCGCAGTAAGGTAGCGGTGCAGTTACTACTGCAAACTGGCTTAAGTGCTGTGATCTTAAATCACTCTGAGCAGTGTTATTCATAACGCTGCTCAATTAGGACTTTTTTAAAGAACCTTTTTAAAGAAGCCTTTGTCTTTTAGGCAGAGGCTTCTGCTCCTACCTTTCATCCTTTCTTTATTTTTTACCTGCACCTGTGTTTTCGATAGGATTCTTCGCAAATTTCTATCAATATTTGTCCTATCAACAAATGTCTTATGAAAAACGTACTTTTACTGTCGGCCTATCACAGCGCCAGCCACAAATATTGGGCCGATGGCTTGGTGAACTATTTTTCCGATTGGAACTGGTCCCAAGAGACTTTGGCGGGGCGTTTTTTTAACTGGCGAGTACGAGGTAACAGTTTAACTTGGGGTTTGGGTGATTATCCGAGCTTGTCTGAGCCCTACGATCTTATTGTCGCAACCTCAATGGTTGATTTATCCGCGTTACGCGGATTTCGGCCTAACTTGGCAACTATTCCAACGGTTGTTTATTTTCACGAAAATCAGTTCGCCTATCCCGATAATCAGTTGCAGCAAGGTTTGGTAGAGGTCCAAATGACTTCTATATACAGCGCACTTTGCGCCAATGGCATTGTGTTTAACTCGTCGTTTAATGAAAAAACCTTTTTCCATGGCGCCAAAGCATTACTCAAAAAGCTCCCCGATGGTGTTCCAGCGGGATTAATTGAGCAGCTAAAACAAAAAAGCACGGTAATTCCTGTTCCTGTTGGCGAGCGACCTTCGACGATGGGTGAAGGTGACGCTAAGAGCGAGGTATTAAACGGTTTGCCATTGCAGGTTGTTTGGAACCATCGTTGGGAATGGGATAAAGGTCCAGACCGCTTGCTGTTATTGTTGCAATGGTTGGATGATCAGGGGCGAATGGGTGATTTTAAGTTCCATGTACTTGGCGCAAGTTTTCGCCACAGCCCTAAAGAATTCAAACAGATTAAAGCGTTGCTTGAGGGAAGCAACGCACTTGGGCGCTGGGGTTACATCGAGGATTTTGCAGAGTATCAGAGAGTCTTGTCGCAATCGCAACTAGTTCTATCAACGGCCATTCACGACTTTCAGGGCCTCGCGATGATCGAAGCCGCACGCGTAGGTTGTATTCCCATTGCGCCTGCACGCATGGCTTATCCACAGTGGTTTGCGCGAGAATGCCTGTATCCAAGTAATATCGACGATCCCATTCAAGAAGCTCGTCAACTTGGCGAAAAACTCGTTTCTTTGCTATCGACGGAATCAGAAAAAACGTTTGTTCAATTAAGGCAACAAACGCAAGATTCGTTGTGTATGCAATTGAGTTGGGCTGATTTAGGGCCGCTGTACCGGAAGTTTTTCGAAAAGATTTCTCGTTAGCGCGTAAACCAATCAGCTAAGCAATGCCATCTAAGTTCAAACTCGTTATTATTGGCAGATGAAATGGCCTTAATTGGCGTAAATTTGAACAGCTGCGAAGCAATAACGCAAGAGTTAACACCTAACAATGACAAAGCAACGAATTCTTACTGGCATTACCACCACGGGTACTCCGCACCTTGGCAACTACGTAGGTGCAATTCGTCCGGCAATTGAAGCCAGTAAAAGTGATGACAATCTATCGTTTTATTTTTTAGCCGATTATCACGCCTTAATTAAGTGTGGTGATCCCGATCAAGTGCATTCGTCTACCGCAGAAATTGCAGCCACTTGGTTGGCTTGCGGCTTAGATCCTGAAAAAGCAGTGTTTTATCGTCAATCCGATATTCCAGAAATTCCAGAGCTTTGTTGGTTGCTAACCTGTTTGACGGCTAAGGGTTTAATGAATCGCGCACACGCATACAAGGCTGCGGTGGCTGAAAACGAAGAGGCCGGTGAAGATCCTGATTTTGGCATCAACATGGGTTTATACAGTTACCCCATTTTAATGGCCGCAGATATTTTAATTTTTAATGCTAATAAAGTTCCGGTTGGTAAAGATCAGATTCAACACGTAGAAATGGCCCGTGATATTGCTGGTCGATTTAATCATCATTACAGTGAAAAATTTGTACTACCAGAGGCTCAAGTTGACGAACATGTTGCGGTTTTACAAGGTTTAGACGGTCGTAAAATGAGTAAAAGTTACGGCAATACTATTCCGTTATTTTTGCCGCCTAAAAAACTGCAAAAACACATTAATAAGATCAAAACCAATTTGCTTGAACCCGGTGAACCTAAAGACCCAGAAACGTCTACGGTTTTCCAGGTTTGGCAGGCATTTGCCAATGCCGAACAACTGGAATACATGCGCACTCAATTTGCCGATGGTATTGCGTGGGGTGAAGCTAAAAAACAACTGTGTGCATTAATTGATGAAGAAATTGCACCCGCTCGTGAAAAATACGAAGAATTGATGGCAAAACCGCAAGAAGTAGAAAAAATTCTGCTGCAAGGTGCTGAAAAAGCTCGTGAGTTTGCTAAACCATTAGTGCAAGAATTACGACACGCTGTTGGTATTCGCAAGCTAAGTTAATTATTTAAATTGTGTTTAAAGCAGAAACCTTTGCGTTCAAGTAGAGGTTTCTGCAAAGCCTAAAAGATTTTTTTGGATTACAACGCTCGTTATTTATAAATGCGGTGACTTATTTTAAATAACGCTTAAAGCACAGCGTTATTGCTTGCTCGTTGTTGCCTGCTTGCAGTTATTGCTTATTTGCAGCGATTACTTAGTCGCAGACATTGTTTAATCAGCAACGTTTTTACGGTAGCAAATGTTGCTGATGATATTGAATTATTAAAACCCATTGTTAATTATTAAAGAGGATTTTTTCTCACTCATGGAAGCGCTTATTGGATTGTTAACATTGCCCTTTATTTTAATTGGCTTGTTATTTTGGTGGTTACCTATTATTTTTATCTTGTTTTCTGGCAAGGTTACTTTTGCCGAAAAATTAGCATGGATTCTATTAACCTTGTTTGTATCTTGGTTTGCGTGGATCTTCTTTATGCTACTGGCTCCCATTAAACCTAAACGACCTGATTATTATTAAACTGGTTGAATTACTTAACTTAGCAACCTCTGATGAATTCCGTCGTGATCTAATCAGCGGGCAGACATTGAAGATGCGATTTCAATGTTTTCGCAATTTCAATGTTCTCGCAATTTCAATGTTCTCGCAATTTCAATGTTTTCGAAATTTCAATCACTTGTGGTTCTTGAAATCGGCGACACAAGAGTGTGCCACTGGAAACTCTGAGTTAATAAGAGTTTCTTTGGTGTGAGATATTAAAGGCACTCAATACCCTTATGTTGCAATACTCTGGTGTTTTTTGTGCTTAATTCTTGCCGTAATTTGCATTGTATCTCGTCGACGACTGAACAATAATAGAGAATTGCTGATGGCTATTTATCTGATTTTATCAGAGGTAAGCGTTGTAAAAGCGATTGCTAATGTCTATAGGAACCTCTGATTAACTCATCTATGATTTAATCAGAGGGAAGAAATTGACAATGCGATTTCCAATTTCTTCACAGTTTCAATCACTTACCGTTCTTGAAATTGGCGATACATTCTTGTGTCGCGAGAAACTCTAGGTTAATCAGAGTTTCCTATATAATTTCAACAACTTAACGTTAATGAAGTTGGCAACACCGGAGAGTGTTGTGGGTGACTCTAGGCTTCTTTGTGTGGGTTCCCAATCGATTATTGTTACGAGCGTACCGAGGTTTAACTTGCATCATTACACAGAACAAGAATTTGACTTGGGCCATATAAAATTACAGGCGCGGGTTTGGGGGCGAGAAAAATCTCACAAAGTAATCGCGTTACACGGCTGGCTGGATAACTGTGCGAGCTTTAATCGCATCGCGCCGTTAATGGATGCTCACGTCGTAGCGCTAGATCTTGCCGGTCATGGTCTTAGCGATCACCGAAAACATCTTGCACCCTATAATTTATGGGAAGACATTGCCGAAGTATTTGCCGTTGCTGATGCGTTGCAATGGCAAGAGTTTTCGCTATTAGGTCACTCACGTGGAGCTATGGTAGCAACCTTAGCTGCTGGTACCTTTCCAAAGCGAATTAAAGCACTCTCTTTAATTGACGGTATTTGGCCTGAGCCAGTTAATGAAGAAGATGCACCACGTCAGCTCGCCCAGAGCGTTGCTCAGGTTTTAAATCCTCGCCGTAAACGCGCAACCGTGTATCCAAGTTGGGATGCAGCCATAGAAGCACGCATGAATTCTATATTTCCCATTGCTCGCGAAAGTTCAGAACTGCTCGCCGAAAGAGGTGTCTTAGCCCACGAGGGCGGTTATATTTGGCGAGCCGATCCCAATTTACAATTACCTTCGGCGATTAAGCTTACCCGTAATCAGCAACACGCATTTGTTCATAAAATTGAAGCGCAATGCAATTTAATATTAGCGGAAAACGGCATTAGTCATCATGTTAAAAACCTGCGTGAAGAACTTAATCATTTCCCCAAAATTAGCGTAACTCTCTTAGACGGCAGCCACCATTTACATATGGAAACTCGTGTTAATGAGGTGGCCGATGCGGTCAATCAATTGTTTTCACAACTGCACTCGTGAGTAAATATTTACCTGTATGAGCGCAATGGATATGGAAGCTAATCAGTTTGGATTGGTTTTCATGTTTTTCTATAAGCTCATTAACAATAAGCCTAATAAATTAAAGGAAACTTTGATTAACCTAGAGTTTCTTGCGACACAAGGATGTGTCGCCAATTTCAAGAGCAGTAAGTGATTGAAATTGTGAAGAAATTGGAAATCGTATTGCCAATTTCTGACCTCTGATTAAATCAGGGGCGAGTTAGTTAGAGGTTTCTAAAGGTTTAAGCTCTATTACTCGTACAATTTTCCCGTTTTTCATTTCAACAATTTGGCCGATGAATATCAATGTATAACGGGTGTTTTTCTGGTTGAATATTAGTCATCATCAAGTTCAGACCGAATAATCTTAAGCTGTCATTGACTAATTATCTTGAGCGGTTATTGTCTTTTCCTAAAATACACTCGCGTTTCTAACAAATAATGGCTAAAAATAATTTAATGCAAGTTCTCGTGAAAATGGCAGGTCGATTGAAATCCCTAAAAATTATTGCTTTTGGACTACTGTTAAGCGGCCCTGTCTGCGTAAATGCCTTAGAGTTAACCAACTTTCGAGGAGCAACCTTGGTTGCTGATCAAACCTCCGATGGCGACTACTCCGTACCTTTAGGGCCTATGCGCAATATCAATGGCAATTGGCAGCCAGAAAGCGAGCGTCTAGTGCAAGGCGTTATGTCTCGATCGTTATTGGAGTTACCGCGCAATCACTCGCTTACCGAGGTTATGCAACAATACTTCTCGCAGCTACAGCGCCAGGACGCGACACCACTGTATGTCTGCCAAGGCCATACTTGTGGCAGCAGTGCTAGTTGGGCCAATGAGTTTTTTAATGATCGACGCCTTTATGGTTTAGATCAGTACCAGGAGCTATTGGTCTTTCAACAGTTAGATTCGGAAGGAGCAACTCTCGCAACGGTATACGGTGTGACTCGGGGTAACCAGCGCAGCTATGTGTTGGTTGATGTAGTCAGCGTTGATTTTAATAGCGCTATCAATCAAGAGCCGGATGCCAAAACTGTGGAAGTTATCTTAAAAGGGCAGCGATACTTATCATTGCCGGTACAGTTGCAGGGTGGAAAGTGGCAGATGAGTGATGCATTAACAGCATCCATTACGCAAACCTTGAAAACCTCACCGAGCTTGAAATTGGCGTTGGTTGTGGTTGATCATCGCGACGAAAAACTGGCTACGAATTTAGCCAAATCCAGCGACATTGCTGAACAAATTAAAACGCAAATTATATCTCAACAGATTGATACGGCCCGAATTGAAGTGCATGGCTTGGGCAGTTTGGTACCGGCGGGAGAGAGCACCGTGAGTGCTTGGTTGATTGGTACACGCTAAGGTATTTGCCACCATACAGACAAACTACCGCTTATGTCTGTATGGTATTAATGGATCTAAAACTAACAATTTCCAATTAATGCTAAAAACTCAGAACGTGTCGCTGGATTTTCACGAAAATCCCCCAGCATAGACGACGTTTTCATTACAGAGTTTTGTTTTTCAACACCGCGCATCATCATGCACATGTGTTTGGCTTCAATCACTACCGCAACACCGCTGGCTTTGGTAACGCTCTGAATAGTTTGTGCAATCTGCGTTGTCAGCTGCTCTTGAATTTGTAAGCGGCGCGCAAACATATCGACAATTCTGGCGACCTTCGATAACCCCAGTACTTTACCGGTGGGAATATAAGCAACATGAGCGCGGCCAATAAACGGCAGCAGATGATGTTCACACAGTGAATACAGCTCAATATTTTGCACTAACACCATTTCTTGAGAATCAGAAGGAAACAAGGCGCCATTGATTACTTCTTCAAGTGTTTGGTTGTATCCGCGAGTTAGGTAAGCGAACGCTTTAGCCGCTCGATCTGGTGTATCTTGCAAACCAGGACGGTCTAAATCTTCACCAATGGCAGAAATAATTTCCGCGAAATGTTCTCTCATAGCTTCTTTCCTAAAATGAATATTAGCGCGCTAAAAAGGGTTGCATACCCTACGCCATGACGGCTCGCGGGTAAAGCATTCTGGATTCGCGAGCACTAACTTTGTTCTCAAATTACAAGAATAGACGTTAAAAACGATTTATAACGATAATTCACGAACTACAAGACTCTTACGTAACGCAATGCGGCTTTGGTTTAATGCGTTATACCCGTTAGAATAGCGCCCATTCGAGAGGAGAGAACGAATTCGTGAATCAAGATAACCCCCAAATTTGGCAAGAAGCCGTTACCGATCTTGAAACCTTGTTGGATTTTATTCGGTTTGGTGCAACACAAATGTCGAAATCCGACATCTATTTTGGTCACGGTACCGACAACGCCTGGGACGAAGCCGTCTTTTTGGTGCTAGAAGTCGTGAATCTTCCCTATGATCTCTTACCTCAACTCTATTCCAGTAAACTAACTACTACAGAGCGCCAGAGCATTTTAGAGCTGTTTCAACGTCGCATAGCCGAGCGCAAGCCTGCGCCTTATCTTGTTGGCCGAAGCTGGTTTTCTGGAATGCCCTTTTTGGTGAATGATCAGGTCTTGGTACCACGTTCGCCGTTTGCAGAACTCATTTCACGACGTTTCCGTCCTTGGTTGCAAAAATCGCCTGAGCGAATTTTAGACCTTTGCACCGGCAGTGGTTGCATTGGTATTGCTACCGCCGTCGCCTTTCCAGAAGCGGAAGTTTTACTCAGTGATATCTCTGCTGAAGCCGTCGATATTGCTTGGCAGAATATCGCTTACCACGATTTAGAAGACCGAGTTTCGGCCATCGAGTCTGACTTATTTACAGCATTGCCCGGCGAACAATTTGATCTCATCGTCTGTAATCCACCGTATGTTGATCAAGAAGATTTTGAATCCATGCCGCAGGAATATCACCACGAGCCGCAAATCGCCTTAACTTCTGGCTTTGATGGCCTGGATTTTACGCGTCGCTTATTAAAAGAGGCCTGCAATCATTTAACCGATAACGGTCTATTATTTTGCGAAGTGGGCAACAGTTGCTTTGCTCTAGATGCTGCCTTCCCTGAATTTAATTTTACTTGGATTGAGTTTGAAAACGGTGGTCACGGCATTTTTGTGATTACCGCCGAAGAATTAAAAAGCTATTTTCAAGCGTAAATAAATATTATTGAATAAATACCGAATACAGTAACGAGAGTCATCATGTCAGGTAACACCTTTGGAAAATTATTTACTGTCACTACCTTTGGTGAAAGTCACGGTATAGCGTTGGGTGCAATCGTTGATGGTTGCCCACCGGGTTTAGAAATTTGCGAAGCCGACTTACAAATCGATTTGGATCGACGTAAACCCGGTCAATCTAAATTCACTACGCAACGTAAAGAAGACGACATTGTTGAGATTTTATCCGGTGTATTTGAAGGTAAAACCACAGGCACACCGATTGGTTTATTAATTAAAAATACCGACCAACGCTCAAAAGATTATTCTAACATTAAAGATTTATTTCGACCTGCCCACGCCGATTACACCTACATGCAAAAATACGGTGTGCGCGATTATCGCGGCGGCGGTCGTTCTTCGGCACGCGAAACCGCCGTGCGTGTTGCGGCTGGCAGCATTGCCAAAAAATATTTAAAAGTCTTTCATGGTATCGACATTCGAGGTTATTTGAGTCAGCTTGGCCCGGTAAAAATCGAAAGTGTCGATTGGGATGAGATTGAAAATAATCCTTTTTTCTGCCCAGATGCCAGCAAAGTACCTGAGATGGAAGCCTTTATGAAAGGCTTAAAAGGCGATTCGATTGGAGCCAAAATTACCGTGGTTGCCAAAGGCGTTAAACCGGGTTTAGGTGAACCTATTTTTGATCGCTTAGACGCCGATATTGCCCATGCGATGATGGGCATTAATGCTGTTAAAGGCGTAGAAATTGGTGCTGGTTTCGACAGTGTTGAGCAATTAGGAACTCAACATCGCGATGAAATTACCAAAGACGGATTCTTATCGAACAATGCCGGTGGTGTGTTAGGTGGAATTTCTACCGGGCAAGACATCGTGGTAAATCTTGCTCTTAAACCTACTTCGAGCTTATCCATTCCAGGACGCAGTGTTGACGTGCACGGTAACGAAGTCGAAGTTGTTACCAAAGGTCGTCACGATCCATGCGTTGGTATTCGCGCTACACCAATCGCCGAAGCCATGCTCGCCATTACCTTGCTCGACCATCTACTGCGTGATCGCGGACAAAATGGTGGCGTTAATCATTCGGTAGCGCTTATCAATCCACAAGCGTAAAGAAAACCGTAAATTCAAAAACCGGCGTGAGCCGGTTTTTTTGTTGCAGAAATCCTAGACTCAGTTGATCGGGGTTTTGAATCGTAAAATTGTGAAGAAACCGAACACCACTGTATTTCTGCTTGATTCACGTATTCTTGTGTTAACTTCATGACATGCGATGGTGGTAAGACCTAAAACTTTTTTACTACTTTTATGCGATAAAAGCATCAGGGATAACATTGTTTATGGATGCACTAAAGCTCTAAACTTCTTAATTTATTATCAACGGTCTAGGGATTAACATGCATATTATTATAGGAATTATTACAGCACTCGCTGGATTAGTTTGGGCTCTATACAGACTGCAAAATGCAGGCGTAGACCTTAATTCGTTTAATCCATTTTATTGGTTAAGACGCCGTAAATGGTCTAAACAACTTGGAATAAAACCCTTACATAACTTAGATAGCCCCTTCGAAGCGGCGGCCTTACTCGTTGTTGGTGTTGCAACCTATGATGAAGAAGTCACTCGCGAATTAAAAGTCGATGTTATCAATTTATTTATGCAAGAGTTTTCAATTTCCGATGCAAAAGCCTCAGAACTGTTTTCTGCCTCGCGCTATTTATTGCAAGATACCAGTAATTTAGAAGCAGATATTAAAAATATTCTGGCACCCAACAAAGAAAAATTCACGCAGTCGCAAAAAGACTCTTTGTTTAGCATGATAGAAAAGGCTTCAAGTTTTGAAGGTGAGGCCAATGAAAAACAGCAGAAAATTATTGCTGCTATTGAGAAGGAATTTTCTCAAGATAAATTGCAAAAATGGTAATGCCGCAAAATTTTGATTGATGACTTTTTGTGAAAATAATGTGAGGCTCTGATTAATCCAGAGATTCCTAGACAAGGTGATTAAGGTTTTAAGCTCAAGATAACTTCACCTAATTCGCTTTCTCCCTGTGCTTTTGCAGTCGCGGCATTTTTGATGGGCCATTGAAAAGGAATGTCGAGTAGTTCTCGTCCACCGACTTCACGGGCGGCTTCAATGCGAAGACGATAGTTACCAGGAGTTAGATTTTTTAATTTTTTATCATCGGCTATAAAGTTGAGGTTGTATTTACCGGGCCCTTTCGTTGCGGCGGTAATGGCATCCACTGGCATATCCAACGAGCGACCAGACTTGCGCCACCATTGCCGTAGATCTTTTAACCATTTACTGCCTTCTTTGTCTCGCATTTTGGCGTTGTACCACACTTGTACGTCAGTAACCGATTTATCGTCTTGGTTTTCTATCCAGATAGCAACATAGGGATTGTGATATTCGGCAACGTTTAATTCTGGAATTTTGATGCTGATATTTAACTCGGATGAGTACGTAGAATGTGCGAACGAAAAAATATTAACGGCAAATAGTAAGGTGTAAATACTTCGAAAACGAAATGCCATAATAAACCTTATTTGGAAATTTTTTATGTGAATTAATGAATGGTAATTAGAATTAACACCACTGGAATAACAAAACCCAAAGTTACCAACGGCCATGTACTTGGACGTTGTTTTGCGTAGCGAACTAAAAGCCATAAGCCGCTTAACGAAAAAATAATACAAAGACTGGCAAATATATCTAAAAACCAGCTCCAAGCTGACCCGGTGTTACGGCCTTTGTGTAAATCATTTAAAAAAGAAATGGTGCCTCGATGGGTTCTTTCATAAATAAATTCACCGGTTTCTAAATCAATACTGAGCCAAGCATCACCACCGGGTCTGGGTAAACCTAAGTAAACTTCGGTCGCGTCCCACTCAGCATCTTTAAGTGGAATATCCAGCTGGTAATTTCTTTCTAGCCATTTTCTAACCCTAAGCGGTAGCGGATTAAGTTTTCCGTCGTGTGTTTCGAGTAACGCATCGAGCAGTGATGGCGTTAATTCTGACTCAATGGTAATGATTTCTGGTTTTGCAGAAACAAGACGGGCGTTATTCAAGGTTATACCGGTAACTGCAAAGAGCAACATTCCTATCAGACAAAAAGCGGAACTAATCCAGTGCCATTGGCGCAAGGTTCCAAGTGAAATCCAATAGTTGGATTTTTTAGATGCCGAGTCTTGTTTAACTTGCGTATGCATACAATGCGGCACTACCCATATTGATAGATGTTTGTTATTTGAATTTACAAAAAAATAAAAGGTTAAATTAACTCTAGGAACCTCTGATTAACTCGTCCACAATTTCAATCACTTACAGTTCTTGAAATTGGCGACACATCCTTGTGTCGCGAGAAACTCTAGGTTAATCAGAGCTTCCTCTACGAGAGTTGAGCAACGCTTCTTTTGAGCTACAAATTTTGACGGTTATATTTTGATAACGATTTCTATATGATAATTATTATCAATAACAAAATCTACAGTTTTAAGCCTGCAAAGTGTTAATTTTGTTTAGTAGATTAAGGAAGAAATGTGGAAATAGGTCAGATGTTGATAGCCACAGGTTAGATTCTAGAAAACGCTTGCAAAGTAATCTAGGAGTTTCTGCTTAGATCATGGCTGAGCCAATCGAAAATTTCTGTGCAAAAACAGAAAAGAGACTCTTTTTTGTATCTCTGCCTATAAAGATAAATATTGCGAAATATAGGCAATGATATGCGAGGTATTGTTGTTTCTAAAGGGGATTAGATAATAAATCTTAAAAAACAGCAGCGGATTTTTTATCGGTTAAATAACCTACCGTTTTCTAAATGGCCGACACATCCCTGTGTCGCTACAAATTCTGGATTTATTAGAATTTATAAGAAGATTGGAAATTATTTTTGGGGAAGTGGTTTGTTCATTAACTCAATCATGAGTTTTTCTAATCTTTTTACATCAACCGATAAAACCACGGTTTCTTTTTTTGCACCCAAATCTGGTTGATAACCTTCCGCCCAGGAAAGAGTATCACCGTAAGATGGGCCAAAGTCGGTTGCGACATCTACGTATAATTGTGCAGATTCATCAATTAAACTTGGATCTAACCAAACCGCCGAGGCAATTTCGTCCCACAAAGGAAAATTAGGCTCACGTGTGCGAACAACGTCGGTCATTGGGTTTTTACGTTTTGACATTGCTTTTAGCAACTGAGGCGTTAATTGCGTTTCTGTTGATGGATCAACGGGAACCATAACAATTTTTTTCCAAGGTGCACGCAAGGCTATGCTCGCGGCTTCTGGGTCCCAGCGGAAGTTAAATTCTCGTCTTGGTGAGTTCACGAATTCTCGGGCAAACTCTTTAGCTGGTTGATTATCCAAAACCTGTTTTGGATTTAAACTGCCGCCCATATAAATTAATTCTTTTGCTAGAGATGCAAATTCGGGATCAAGGCTTTGCGCTAGAGCAATATTCGTCATTGGGCCTGTGGCGATAATGCTTATTTGTCCGGGAAATTCGCGAACTTTGCGAATTAAAAAGTTTGCGGCAATTTCATTGGCTGCTTTTGTGGTTGGATTTCCTTCCGGTAAATCGGGTACTTCATTCCATGCGTGATAGGTTGGTAGTACCTGCTCGGTATCTTCTGCCCAAGCCTTTTGCCAAGCACCTTTCCAAATTAATTCACCGTAGCGTTCTTCCCAAAGTTCTGTGGATTTTTCACTGTTTAATAACGGAAAAATCGCGCCGGGAATAACGGGTATATCACTTCGGTTGGCTAATTCTAACCAGCGTAATGCTTGCGCTACGTTAGCGTCGCGCCAGCGATTACCACTAACGATGGTCATTCCAAGGACATCGGTATTATCGTCTTGAATAATCATCCATTGGGCTATAGCAAAACCATCGTCGTCGAGAATAACTTTTCTTTTTTCGTCAGCGAATGTTTGCGCACAAAGACTAATACCTATGGCGATGGTACAAATTTTAGAGATAACAGTAGCGGCCGCTAGGTGAGCGGAAAAAAATTTACGCATGGGTATTTCCTATGTGAGTGGATTAGCCATCCTTAGCCGAGACTATCTAGAATTTCTGATTAACGCTTCCGTGATTTAATCAAAGAAAAGGCATTGAAAATATAATTTTTAATGTCTTCGCAATTTTAATGGTTTACGGTTTATGAAATTGGCAACACATCCTTGTGTCGCTAGAAGCTTTTGGTGAATCTGAATTCACTTTAGTTTCTGCAATTCCTTTTATTCTTTACTGGTAAGGTATGCTTTGAAAATATTTTTGCTTAGCAGGTGCTTCGCTGAATTTAATCAAAACATCTTATCTCAACGCTTAGAAAGACGCTTTAAATTGCGCACCAATCACTCGTGGATCATTCACAAAGCCGGTGCGGTTATTAAAGTCGATGGCGCCTGTTACGCGGGTTTCGTCGGTACAGTTACGGCAGAATAATGCGGCATCGTATTTACCACCGCCCCAGTTGTAGCCCAAGCGTAAACCGGTTTCAAATAAGCCTTCGCTTTCGAACTCTTCCGATTCGTACAAGAAGAAATTCACTTCGCTGGTATAAGCAAAATCAGCAAATGCGTAAACTTGAGAGCCATCGGTTAATGGATATTCATAACGTACGGTTGCGTTACCAATCCACTCTGCGGCTTGTGGAAGTGGATTGCCATCAATGCTGAAGGTCTCTTCACCGTTTGGACCTATCACTAGCGGATCATTAATATTACATAGGCGGCCATCAGCATCAGACCCACAACCAGAAACCGATAAAGATGGATCGTTGATTTCGGTATCGTTGTAGCTACCACCTATTGTCACGAATAGGTTTTCGGTAATGTATGCTTCAAAATCTAACTCAAAACCTTGGCCGGTAGTTTCATCGGCATTAATTAACGCGGTTTGATTAGAGGTACCACCAACAGCCGTTAATTGTTGATCGCTAACTTCGTAGTAATAAACGTTAAAGTTTAAACGGGCACGACGATCAAAGAGTTCGGTTTTGATACCGGTTTCGTAGGACAAAATGGTTTCTGAATCAGCGAAGGTAATTTCATCACCGGTAGAAGAGAGTGAACCAAAGCTAGGGGCTCTAAAACCGGTAGCAATACGTGCATAAAGCGCAACATCATCGTTTAGGGAATAGTGCGCGCTTAAATCCCAAGTTACTTCAGATTCGTCGCCACCGGCCTTAAATTCGGCAGGTGAATTAATCGACTGAGTAAAGTCTTTATCGTCGTAGGTGTAACGCAGGCCGCCGCTCAATTGTAAATCGTCGCTAACGTCGTAGGTTAAAGAACCAAAAATTGCCCACGCGGTGTTTTCTTGATTACTTTGCTGAAGGGTGCGATCACCACCGAATAAGGTGTCGTAAGTGAATGAGTTATCGGTTACATCTTCGTAGAAATAGAAGACACCCGCTTGCCAGTTTAAAGCTGTGGGTAAAGTAGATTCGATACGCAACTCTTGCGTAATTTGCTCGTGGTCGTCTAATCCGCCAGCAGTTTCAACCGAGAAAGGAATAAATCCTGGGCCAAAAGGTGGCGCGAACGAAGCACCAAAACCGGCATCAACGTCACCACGGGTAAAGTAGTGGGTTACGCTTTCATAACCGGTAATAGAATGCAGCGTGTAATTTTCGTTTAAATCCCATTGCAAGCGAGCACTACCACCAACGCTGGTGTAAGACTGGGTATTTTCACCGTCAATAGAAATTTCTTCAGGATCAAAACCCGGTACTAAATCATTGTCGCCTTTTTCGATAATGTTTGCGCGGAATAAACGAGCAGTACCGTCGTCGATATTGCGTACATGCAGATTAAATAACGCGCTAAAGTCGCCTTCGCTGGGTTCATATAAAAGCTGGAAGCGAGCGGCGCTGTCATCGTAACCACCGAATGCATCGCTGTTGCGAACGGTATTGCCGTTGGCATCTTGAATTACGTTATCGACGAAATCGTCACGATGTTGGTAAAGCGCGGAGAAGCGGGCAGCCCATTCATCGTTAATTGGCAGGTTAAATGCGCCCTCAACATTGGATGTGTTGTAAGTTGCCGTTGATAAATTGACGTAACCTTCGCTAGAACCAATGACCGGCTTTGCAGAATTAAATTTAACCACACCGGCGGGAGTGTTGCGTCCAAATAATGTACCTTGTGGGCCGCGTAAAACTTCTACGTTGGCAAGGTCAAAAATTGGGAAACCTTTTAACGCAGGGTTTTCAAGAACGATATCATTATAAACCAGTGACACAGGCTGTGATGCGAAACTTGAGAAATCGGTATTACCGTAACCGCGAATATAAAAGCGCGGAAAGGTTCGACCATTGGAAGATTCGACGTTTAAACTGGGTACTTTGCTGGCCAAGATTCTTACATCGCCACCGCTGGTACCAATTGCTTCCAGATATTCATTACCCAACACAGAAGCGGAAACCGGTACATCGGTAATGTCTGCTTCACGTCGTTCGGCGGTTACCGTAATGGTTTCTAAAACACCGCGCGTTTGCGCCGCGGATTCTTGCGCAAATGCATCGTTACAGATAACAGAGCCAAGTGCCAAGGCTGTAACAGAAATGCGGTGAATGTGTTGAGACAAAAGATTTTTCCTCACGGATAACTCCTAAATAATGTTGAGCAGTATGATAAAAGCTCAAGTCATGCGTAATTAATGAGCGTTATAACCACGGTAGATAATTCGATAGAGTGGTGCACAAGATCCAACCTAAGTGAGTTTAACAACGTCACTCGAATGGCAATAGTTATGCCTAAAGTAAGTGCTTAGAAAAAATAACGGCAAGGATTGTAAACTGTGGGATTGAACAGGTAAAACAAGAAATTAAATTATTCGTTCGTATAAATATGCACAATAGCTGACCACATGGTTAATAAATTATCACATTAATGCGTCAAGTTGGTATTTTTTATTCATAACTGTATTTTTTGAATCGATCGCTCAAAAATTAGGCGTGAAAATATTATCGTAACTCGGCAAGTCGCGACTGTATTTTCGAGGAAATTGCCTAATTCTGTAAAAAATACCGTAAATTAAGGAGTATTCGTTCAGTAGCAGGGCTTCTTAACGATTAGGTTTTTGCACAAATTTCAGTATTGTTAATTAATAATGACAAAAACTTAATATTTGCTCAAATTTCGACAGGCGGTTAGCTGTTGTTCTATTGATGAACAAGATCAAAAAAGTTGACCAAAATGACAAATTGCTTGGCGGTTAATTTATGCGCTGATTTATCAGTAATTACTGATGTTGCAGACAATTTAAACACGAGCATCAAGGGCAGTTTTTTATTTTTGTACGATAAATGCTGATCTAATTATGATGTGAATGAATTACTTACATTTATCAGTAGTATCAATCAGAGTTTTTTATATCAATGCTACGCTGATAATTAATTTGTGTTTATTAGACTATTACTCGCTATTATATTTTGAAGAGTATAAATAAACAGTAGGAAACTCTAGGTTAATCAGAGTTTCCTACTGTTTGATTCCCTTAATTTAGTTCAGTGAATTCTGTATTCTCCCGCTAGATTATTTTTACAGTACGTAAAAATAATCACTGCAAAATATATTCGGTAATTTTATTCATAGCACTGTCGACAACTTCGGTTTATATCTGTCTAGAGCGAAATTAACAGTCATCCGAAACCTTGGCAGCGATTTATTTTTAGAGCCATTAGTATGCCGGCTGCGTAATTAAGTATTTCGGTTAGTCTGTTGTTAAATTTAGCGGTTGTTAAATTAGTGGATTTTTAAATTAGTGGCTTGTTAAAAACTTGCAATCCAATTGGTTACTGCTTCAATCAGTGTGCACACATTAAAGCAGTAATTTCCAGCTTTTGGTTTAGGCCAGTTGTTTATCATTATGGATGTTGAGGATAGGGCGTTGGTTGTAGGAAGCTCTGAATTAATTGACATTTCTTTTATTTTTACAGTTTTGTATATTTCATTTGAGTTGAGCATTTCTTAAAAAATAAATATTTTGGTCGTTTGATCAAGTATTTGAAATGCTATACCCTTACAAATGTTGCTGCATTTTCAACCGATTCACCGACTAGACCTAGATTCTTTTAGTCATGTTCCTCTCTATTGATGAGCGCCAAGATTATCGGTTTTTTGCTTGGACAGAGAGTTGGCTATTTTTTTATCAATTTTTGATAATTGTGTTGCTGATGAAGCTCCATAATTCTTGTCTGAACTTTCAACGTTTTTCCCGTATACACATTTTTTTAGATATTAGTTAAACAACAAGTGATATTTGAAAAATGTAGGCTGTTCAATTTTTTGTTCAAATTGATTGTTTTTTAGTCTTTTTCAGGTTTTAACATTTAAATATTTCGGGGTTTTTCCGACGCATTTCGGGCCCAAAAGCTTTCCAAAAGCAAAAAATTGTTAACCACTTCTAGCTTTTTTCATCTCAAAGAAGTGTTTGCTCTCTTAACTCTCTGTTAACTTTTTCTTAATACTTTTTTCTTATCTTTAATCTTAAATTAGTTTTTTAATTTAGAGCGTTCTAATTTCCTATCTTCTTATTTTTCCACTCAAATTACATATATTTACAATTGTAATGATTTTCACCTTTCTTAGATCATCCGAATCTTTAATATCAAAGAGCTATCGGTCAAATAGATTTTTTTAAAATTTTATTCAGCTTGGCTTCCTGAAATCCCGTGATAGCATTTGTTTCGTTGAAATTTACTGACTCTATCTTTCAACTGCGGTTATCAAGATGATCATGTTTAAGCCAGCTCGAAATCGCATATCGACGCACGGTTTTTAGAACGTGTTAATGACTAAGCTCGAAATTTACAAAGTTACGTAAAGAACTACGTAGCGCCGTTTAAGAATCAATTCAATCATCTATGTAAGGGAAGAATTATGATGAAGATGAAAAAACTATCAGCGATTTTAATCGCGTCGTCTTTGGGTATGGCCGCCGGCTCTGTATTCGCAGAAGAATCTGCCACTGGCAGTCAATCAAAATCTCAATCTGTTGGCTACATCGGTAAACTAAGTAAGTCTACCATCCAAGCCGGTAACCTATGGCGCTTGCAAGCAGTTGGTTATGACGATTTTTATTCTTCTGTTGATAACCTATCTGAGCGCGTTAAATTCTGGCACACCGTTGCACTTGACACCGTAGCTCTTGACCACACTCCTCCGTCTCAAGACGAACCAGCTCCAGCTAACCAAGGTGGTCCAACCCGCACCAGTCGTGCATTAGCCATGGTACAAGTTGCTGTTTTTGATGCATTAAACGCAATTGAAGACGAATACAATTCATACGCTGCAACCGATCTAGTTGCTCCTGCAAACGCATCTCCTGATGCAGCAGTTGCTTTCGCAGCATTCCGCACTCTTAAGCGTTTATACCCAGCTCAAGAAGCCCGTCTAACGGAAATTAAAGACGAAGAAGTTACTCGTATCAAATCATTCACCAGCCAAGCTAGCTATAACGCGGGTAAAGACGTAGGTATTGCTGCATTTAAAGCAATGCGCGACCTTCGTGCTGGCGACCGTTCTGGCCGTGCAGAAGCAGACTTCGGTGAAGGCGGACGTGTAGCCGGTGGCGCAAACGTTACTTATTTCGGTACCAAAGTAAACGGCGGTACTCGTAACATTGGTGAATGGCAACCAGATCCAAACACTCCTCCAACTGCGGGTGAATTTAACCTTGCTCTAGGTGCTTACTGGGGTAACGTTAAGCCATTCTTCATGGCCGCTGGCGATCAATTCCGTATTGCTCCACCTCCAGCATTAGACGGTGAAGAGTACGCAAAAGCTTACGCAGGCGTTGCAGCTATTGGTGGTGCTCCTACCAATACCAATACCGTTAGCACTGGTACCGACGAAACTCGCTTCATTGGTAACTACTGGGGCTACGATGGCGTACCTTTAATTGGTGTACCACCACGTATTTACAACCAAATCGCAATCCAAATCGCTAAAGCAGAAGGTCTTACTGATCCTCTAGAACTTGCACGTACTCTTGCTATGGTTAACATCGGCATGGCTGATGTTGGTATTGCTGCATGGGACAGTAAATTCTTCTACAACTTGTGGCGCCCAGTTACTGGTATTCGCAGCGAAGACTTGAACCCAGATACCGTTAAAGACATTACTTGGGATCCAGTTGGTGTTTCTGTAATTAACACCGAAGAACCTGTTCGTCCTACTCCTCCATTCCCAGCTTACCCAAGTGGTCACGCTGCATTCGGTGGTGTAACGTTCGAAATTCTTCGTGATTTGTTAGGCGATGACACTCCATTTACTTTCGTTTCTGACGAATACAATGGTTTAGGTTTCGACCCATTCCACCCAGACGTTCCACGTCCATTCGTACCCGTTCGTTTTGAGCGTTTAACTGACGCCCAAGAACAAAACGGTATCAGCCGTGTATACAACGGTGTGCACTGGAGCTTTGACGATACCGCTGGTCAAGGTCAAGGTACCGCTATTGGTCGTTATTTACTTGAAGACATTTCTGCATTCAAGCTTAAGTAATGACCGAATAGACTGTGTTTGTCGATAATATGTTAGTCGATAAATAGTCTTATCGTACCGGCCCTACTTAAGTAAGTGGGGCCGGTTTTGTATTGGCGTATTGTTGAGCCAAAAAAGGATATCTGAGCAAGTTTCTAGTTTGTTGAGATATAGGGACATCCAAATAACAAAGGCACCAAATTATGAAATTCTTAAGACTCTTTATTTTATTATTCGTAGCAACCGGTTTTACAGCTCATTCAGTTATTGCCGAAGAGACTGTTAATACGGTTGAGCGCAAGCAAATTGTTGAACTGTTACCAGAAGACTTTAAACCAGCATTTACCAAAGAAACCGTTATTAAGCTTAACGCCATCGTTCATCGTTCATTTGAAGCGATCAATGATTACGACGAGAGCGTAAAAGCCGCGCGTGGCGCTTTGATTGAGGCAATGAAGCCTGATGCATCCAGCGACACCAAAGCAATGGCCATGAAAAAATTGGCTCATATCAGTGAGTTAAACAAACAATCTAAAGCTGCATTGTCTGACATGAAGGCCGCAGAAACCGAATTGCGTAACAGTGACGAAGAATATAACTCAGCAATTTTGGCCGGTATGGTTGATTTTGTTGAAGACGTAGAGCGTGAAATTTCTGCTCAGTACACTAAGTTACAAGCCATGATGCTAGAATCGAAGAGCTAGCATCACTCGCACTTAAGCGTATTTTATCGTTGCAGGTAATTTCAACTCTTAAGTTGGCCACATAACCTTCTAGAGGATAACGACTTTAGAGGGTTATTTTTTGCTCGTACCTTTCTGCAAATTTGCCACACAAAGTAATTTCAACACTATTATTATCGTAGTTTCTAGCTAATTTCACCTTGAAGAAATCAGTGATTTTGTAAGAATTTTAATCGGATTTCTAAGCATCTATTCGATGTTCTGCTCACACGAACTATTCCCCGAAACTCCTGAACTTATCTGCTGTATTCAGCTTTTCTAAAGTACATTTAACGCTATTTTTATGCCTGAGCACCAAAGTACTAAATAAATCGGCGATAAGCGAAATACTGTAAGTAATGTAAAACCGAAGATTGCAATTGCTAGATCGATTTTATCGAATATAGCTTGTGTAAATATGGGATCGTAGAGCGCAGCTGCTAGTATGCCTACCACCGATGCGTTTATTCCAGCGATGATTTTGTGGCTAGAGGAATAACCCGCTAGGGTTTTCCATAAAGGTAGTATGGCAATTACAAGAATAAAGCCCGGTAAAAAAATAAAAACTACGGCTATTACCGCCGTAACCAATGGTGGATATTGGCTGGGTATAAGTGCGCCAAGATACGCCGAGAACGTAAACAAGGGGCCAGGAATCGCTTGCGCTGCGCCGTAACCAGCAATAAAGGCGGTTTCGTCAATTGCTCCGTTAGCAACGGTAGCGTTTTCTAGCAGCGGTAACACAACGTGACCACCACCAAAAACCAAAGCGCCGGCGTTATAAAATGTTTGTGCTGTAAAATACAGCGAGTTATCAAAATTCAGTAACGTAAAAATCGCTAGTAACGTGAAGAATAATAGAGCGAAACTTATTCCTATCTTTGTGCTATGGGCGACGCAAATCGAGTGTTGAGTATGAAAATTATCGCTGGTATTTGGGGAAAAAAAACAATAACCCATACCTGCGGCAATAATGATGACGATAATTTGTGTCCAATAAAACGGCCAGATTAATAAAGAACACAGCGATAAGACGGCAATTATTTGCGTACCTTGGCGCGCGCATAATTTTTTACTCATGCTTAGTACTGCGTCGGCAACCACCACCAAGGCAACAATTTTTAAACCGGATATAAGTGCTTTGCCCCAGGCGGAGCTGGAATCTGGTAGCCAAAAAGCCAGCGCAAACATGATGAGCGCAGAGGGTAGCGTGAAAGCTAAAAATGCTAAAACTGCGCCTAAAGCCCCTAGTCGATGTAAGCCAATAGAAAATCCCAGCTGACTGCTTGCAGGTCCCGGCAAAAATTGGCAAATGGCGAGTAATTGAGAAAATTGACTATCACTTAACCATGCTTTTTTTTCGACAAATTCCCGGTGAAAGTAGCCTATATGAGCGGTAGGGCCACCGAATGAGCTGCATCCAAGTTTAAGAAATGTCATAAACAGCTGTGTGGCTTGAGAAAATGTTTGCGACTTATTTTGGGTTGTCATTGCTCTTACTATGCGTGTGAGAATTGTGAGTATGAAGTGATATTTTAAAATGGGAAACGCGGATTAACCTAGAGTTTCCTACAATATTGGGATATGTCACGGGGACGTGCCATGGAGATGTGTCATAGAAGTGTGCCGCTATTCTCAAGAGCGGTAAGAGCTTGAACGTGTGAAGAAATTCGAAATCGCAGGGTCAATTTCTGCCCTCTGATTAAATCATGGCGGCGTTAAACTGAGATTCCTATAGGTGATTTTATGGTAACCGTTTATGAGACGGACTTTATGTGAGCCTTGCCAAAAATACGTTTTATAACGAGTATTTTATTTCACAATCATCGAAATACTGTGTTTAAAAGCTAATGTTTAAAAACGTAAGCATAAACGCTTAATAACATAGATGAGTAGAAGTTATCTTACTAGATGGAATTTCTAGATTGAATAAAAAAAAGCCCTCAGTAGAGGGCTGCAGGAGAGATCACGAACGTGGCAACAGTTTTTGGAGAAACTATATGCTTCATATCTATAACGTTCTTCCGGGGTTTATCCCCCAAAATATTTTTGCAAATTTACGTAATTTTTTAAAACAAATTGCAGAATAAATTACGGAAAATAGAACGTTATTAAGTAAAAAAGTTATTACAGTTATTGTTCATCTATTAACTAGATTCTGCCTGCAGTTCCTTGGTTATTAGAAACTTTAACCTAGGGTATTGCAGGCAAATCCTTGTTATTAAAGTACTACTATTAACAGAGTCTCTTAGAATTTAAATGCAACACTGGCTTGATAGTGACGCGGTAATTCTGGCAATACAATTTGGCTTCCGAATAAATTCGGGAAGTTTGCACGGAAATATTCTTCGTCGGTCAAGTTTTTACCGGTAATACTGAAGGTGAATTTTTCATTTTCATAAAAAATACCCGCATTAACCAAGGTGTATGCCGGTAGCTCTACGGCTTGAGAGAAACCTGAGAAGGTTTCGTCAGCGCGAATAATGCTTGAGTTAATGGCAAAACCATTACCAAAGTCATAGGTACCGGTTAGTGTGTAGATATTTTCTGGAACACCCGCTTTACGTGCCGTTGGTGAAGTGGCAATACCATTCACAACGCCGCCGTAAATAAGAGAAGGGTCAATGCCGTCTGGTAAATCTTCGGCACCAAAGAAACTAAAGCGACCACCGTTGGCTTCTGCATCTAAATTGGTGACTTCAATTTTTGAATAGCCAGCGGTTAATACCAGAGCTTCGTTCACCACCCAGCGAATTTCCGCTTCAATACCTTCGGTTAAATCCGCAGAGTTAGTAACGATTGCTTGCGCGTTAAAGTCGGTACGTTCTTGCTCGTAATAAGCCAAGGCGAAATACAAGCTATCGTTTAAGAAGCTGCCCTTAAGACCGTATTCTTCCAAGGTGGAAGAGTCTACCGATGCACCACTGGCAACGTTGGCGGTATTAATTTCCGCGCCTTGGCCGGCAATAACGGTAGTTTGCTCAGAGAAGGTTACGTAAGGAATTAAACCGATTGGAGTTTCGTAGCTTAAGCTAACGTTCCAAGAAACGGCGTCTTCTTCGTTCTCGGCGCTGATTGGTGCAGTGATATCGTCAACCGTGTAATTTACAGGATCTGCAAACGGGCTTATCAAGAATTGGCCATCGGCTGATACGAATCCAAAACCAGAGGTTGGGTTATTCAATAATAATTTATCAACCGGAGTGCGGCTTTCGATATCAATAAAGTCGTAGCGTACGCCAAGAACTGCACTTAAACCAAAATCAAAGGTGAAATCTACCAGCGCTGCTAAGCCGTAGTCTGCGTAGCTGCCTTCGTAGTATTCGGTATAATCATCATCAATTCTTGTAGCAAGTAAACGACGATCTAGCGCAGTTGATGGACCGGTTAAATCACGGCGATCGAAGAATTCGTTGGTAAAGTCGTCGCCGTGTTTAAAGTCGGTATAACGAATAGACGGAGATAACTGTACAGAGGTTGTTAACGAATCGGTTTCAAAGGCTTTGGCAAAAACCAATTTATCTTCAATTACAAATGAGTCGTGGAATTGTGAGAAACCGTAGGCGTTTTCGTTGAGGTTATCGTAAGCATCGTAGAACAATTGGTTTTTAATTTCCCAACCGTTGGCGGCATTATAAATAACATCAAAATACAGTGTAATGGCTTCGTTTTCGAGAGTATCGTCTGGTGCAACCAATACGTTGCTGCGATCAAGCTGAGCGGTACCAACGTTTTGCAAAGCCAAATCAGGGCTTAACTGATCTGCAGTAATTGTGCTCGCATTAAAAATGAATTGGCTTACTGTAGCAGCGTTGTATTCTTGGTGAGAAATACTGCCGTCACCGTTGGTATCCAGCGATGTTGGTGAGCCGGTTATGTAGGTGCCGTTATCAATAAGGTCTTGAGTTAAACGGTTCCAGCCAGCAACCTGATTACCTTCGTAATCATGGTACATGCCGCCCCATTGCAAACGTAGGTTTTCGTTTACGTCCATATCAAAAGACGCTTGTAAGATGGTTTGGTCGGTGGCGGTGTTGTCGTAGAAGCTGTCTGAGTTTTCCACTTCGCCGTATACGTAGTAACCGATGTTATCGGTTAACGGGCCGCCAACTTCTGCGCTAATTACGCTCTTGTCCCAGGTTCCGGTTGTATAGCTGATTTCGCCTTCTGGCTGCTCTAAAAATTGGCCGCCATCAGCGCGGGATGATTTAGGGTTAAAGTTTAAGTAACCACCAATTTTAGCCGGGCCAAAAATTGGAGAGGCAGGGCCGCGGACGATATCAACACGGCTTGATGCACCAATTGGAGTAGGGTAGTTGCCAGGGTTGTCGAGACGTTTAACGCCACGGAAATAGGTTTCGCCCGGTGTACCACGTACGTCCAAAGAACCTGCTACACCAAAGAATGACTGTGTGAAAGTACCTGGTGCGAACGCAACTAATTCGTCGATATCGGTAACGTTAAAGCGTTCTAGCTGCTCAGCACTGACAGTTGATGCAGAGCGCGGGGTTTTTAACAACGATTTGCCGAAGCCGAATACTTCGACATCTTCACCCGGTAAGCTGCCAAGCGATCCTTGAACAATAACTTCTTCAATTTCGCCATTGGTTTGCGCAATAACTACCGATGAGCACAAGGTCGTTGCGGTAGCTAAGGCAACCGCAGCCGCAATTGGCATTGGTCGAAAGACTGATTTTTTCATGTTTCCCCCTAAAAGCGTTCGAACCTATTCCCGGTTCTTCAAGGCCTTTTGCGATGATTAATATTTCCTAAGGTGATGCTTTTTGCTGTTCGCATTTTATGCGCGTAGATCTGCATGGGATTTGTCTGTCTACGAGCTTTAAATCGCAGTAAATAAAGCCAGTGGTAACGCTGTATTCTCATTAACCCAATGTTCAGTAAGCATAAAGAATGCCACTTAATTGTCTATCTGGTCAGGTATTTTGAGTATTCTCAAACCCTTTAATTTAGGGCGTTACAAGCAATATTTATTAGCCAGCAATGAAAATAATAATGCTTGATCAAGAATTTGGTGCACCAAACTTAAGTTTATAATCGACCGAAAAATTTATTCCTGAACGAACTTAGTGCAGGTTTCCTCAACAATGCGCGGTATTTCTATTCAGCTTTTAAGGGCGAGCTAAGAGATCTTTTTGCCGAAAGAATTTCCCACTCCAAGTGATAGGTTGTTGACTAAAAATAGTTGAAAACCGCTGATAGATGATACGAGGTTAGCTATTTGAGACGATATTTCTGAAATGAACGCGCAGACTCGCAAAGGTGACAGCGACCTCATTGAGCAGCGCAGCCGGCAAGGGGAATTTCTTGTTCTGTGGCAAAAGCTTACGGTTAATCAATAGGAACCTCTGATTAACTCATCCATGATTTAATCAGAGCACAGAAATTGAAAATGCGATTTCCAATTTCTTCACAATTTCAATCACTTACGGTTCTTGAAATTGGCGACACATCCTTGTGTCGCTGGAAACTCTAGGTTAATCAGAGTTTCCAATATTAATTGAGAAAACGTAAGCTGGGTGGTTTTAATTTGGCGGTTATTGGTCGTTTATAAAGAGTTATTTTCACTCGCGTTTTCTATCGTTTCCTGTGTGTTTTCGGGCACGCATAAACTTAAAAATATGGCACTGATTCCGGCGACGGCGACCGGTGAAGAAAACAATACAGAGATAAATTTCGGTGCCTGTTCGAGCAGGTTTGGCACCATCAGTGAACCTAACCCCAAACCTAATGAAACCGCGGCAATTAACGATTGCTTGCGGTCTAGATGGTTTTGCCTTAGCACATCAATACCGGCAATGGTAACCGTCGCGAACATAATCAGGGTGGCACCGCCTAGAACCGGTTTTGGAATCTGTTGTAAAACCGAGCCGATGACTGGGAATAATCCCAATAAGACCAAAATTCCCGCGACGTACAAACCGATATGTCTGCTGGCAATACCGGTGAGTCTAATGACCGCGTTATTTTGACCGAAAGTCGTGTTTGGAAAAGTATTAAAAACCGCAGCGATGGAAGAGTTAATGCCATCGGCCAATATGCCGCCTTTAATGCGGCGCAGGTAATCGTTGCCCTTAATAGGCAGGCCGCAGAAATGCGAATTGGCGGTAAGGTCGCCGGAGGTTTCTATGGCAGTTAAAAGATAGATAACGGCAATGGGTATAAACAATTGCCAATCGAAATCGAACCCATATTTGAGCGGCACAGGAATCGCGACCACGGCGGTCTTTTGAAAAGGCTGTAATTCAAAAACTCCCAAAGCATAACCAACAACAGATCCAACCAGCATTCCGATCAGAATAGAACTGAGTCTCAGCCAATAATTTGAGCTGAGGTTTAAGAGAAAAATCGTCAGTAGTACGCAAAATCCGACTAACAAGTATTCGGGCTTACCAAAGTCCTTGGCACCGAATCCGCCGCCTAAATCGGTAATACCTACCTTAATGAGAGAAACTCCAATGGTGATAATGACGATACCGCTTACAAGCGGCGTGATTATTTTTTTGAAGGTGTTAATAAATTGGCTCAGTGCAATTTCGATAAAAGCACCCACAAAGCACATGCCAAACAGTAAAGACAAGATATCAGAACTGTTGCCGCCTTGGTTTTTTACACTAAATCCCGCCGTAATTAACGCACCTAAAAAGGCGAAACTGGTGCCTTGAACCGCAATTAATCGAGAGCCGACGGGACCAAAACCCTTAGCCTGAATAAAGGTGGCAATACCAGATACAAACAGTGCCATACTCAGTAAATACGGGATTTCGTTTTCCAATCCTAACGTTGAGCCAATAACCAGCGTGGGGGTGATGATGCCGACAAAGCTGGCTAATACATGTTGAAATCCCGCTGTGAGTGATTGCAATACCGGTGGTTTTGAGTCGACAGGAAATAATATGTCTTTGTTCATAAGTGTAGACAGTCAAGAAAATTAAAAATATTCGGTTTCAAGTTGGTGCTTAAAAAACATCAACTGTGTAGTAATGGTGCAGGTTGGTGTGAGTTTGTTGTTGCGACAGAACCGAGGATTCTTTCTCAGTTAATAACTTAAATATTTAGGAGTTAATTCATCGAAACAAACAAAAATTTTGGCGCCAACAGACTGAGAGTGTTCGATTTATTCTTTTTTTGCAAGTTTGTCTTGGTGTTGCGCTAAATGCCTAAATTGAAGTAACGGATTTACGGCATGCGAATTTTAACCTTCGCCTGTTCTAAGCTGGTGCTTTTCTGGTGTGTGTTGCCTCAAAATAGCGCCTCGACCCTAGACATCTTAATGAGATCGAAAAAGATAAAGTCATGGGCAAATATATGAGCCAATACCTGTCTGGAGATTTGGGCATTCGCACAAATTTTGTAGCGGTTCTTCATCCCTTATTTATTTTCGTGATTGAAAAGTAAAGTGCAGTTTTATGGTGCTGTTGAATAATTTTTAAGTTCTTGGGTGCCCATTTTAAAGCATTTACGCTTTCTGAGGATTTTTCTGGACGGGTTGAGTTTGTTTGATCGATAACCAATTGGTTTGAAGATATTTATCTAATTGCGACATTTATGTTTTTTATCGATTCTTCTGAATGGAAATGAGTGATATATCCAATAAATAAAACCATCAAAGAGTATTGGCACACTACCTGCTCTTACAACTGTGCCCTAGGAGATTTCTCGTAGGGTATTCTCTCATGAAGCTTGCTCTTAAGGGGCTGTGCACTGGCCCCGTTTTTTACATGAGCTGTTTTAGCTAAGTAGAGGTTTTAATGGAATACGCAATTTTATTGACGTAGAACATTAAAATTCTAATGCATTCAGATGTAACAAAGATAAAAACACGGATTAGAATTAAAAATAGAATTTAAATGCGTGTGCGGTTGGGACCTGTTCGATTAAAACGTGATCGGTTAAATTTCGTTGCAGCTAAGAATCCGCTGTAGTTAAAAATAGCACAATTAAAGCAGTTAAAAATAGCACAATTAAAAAGGGTCGCTGATTTTTAAAAATTTCATTGTTGCAAATTGATACGACCTTATACCTATTTATTTAGGTTACTTTATGTAGGTTACGTTTGTTTTCTTCAAACGTCTATATGTAAGCAAATCAATCAAATATATTCCTTTCTCTATTGGCAGTACGTCAATTAATTCTTAAAGTTAATTTTTTACGAACAATAACTTTAACACCGAGTTTTTTCATAACGCAAAATGTTATTAAACCGTCAAATATTGGCCATTAAACATTTATGCGGGTTGATACTTATTAAAAATTCTGCACTATCGACCTCATTATTCATTCTGTAAAAATTTATCCATTTATTCTCTTATAAAAATTATTTTAAAATTCGTAAATTGATCTATTGAAAGTTGTTCGAATATTCGCCATTCACTATTAATCAACAGCATGTGTACACTGTTTTGTAGTTTCTACTGCTGTGTTGCTGATGACCTATCATTGTTAACTCATCTAAAAATACCGATTAAAAGCCAGATTCGTTAATCGAGTATCCTAAAAAGTTTTACATTTGTTCTAAGTTTGTTATTTAAACTAATAATTTAAGTCTAAACTTTAATTACTTACGGAAAACCTTGATTAGCTCATCGACTATTGCAATCACTTTTGGCGCTTGAAATTACTGATACATCTTTATAGTGCCGGAATCGTGAGTGATCCAGAATTTCCTATAAATTATTACATCTTGCGATGTCTATTTGTTCGAATAGTTGTTTTGTTAGGCAGTTATGGCGAGTTGGATAATAAAATCTGTAATTGAGCCCATCAAATTTTAATATGGGATCAAAATGTAATAAAACGTCATTAGTACAAAGGTCTCCAGTTAACACATCCCTGAATTAATTAGAGCTTCCTGTGATGACTCAATGCATAAGTGTAATTATTAGGCACAAAATCTGCTGAGTGTTTTTTTCAAATCAGAGAGTTTTGATGGTTGATATTCAATATCTACCGGTTTTCTTTCTATCAGAATAAAAGGATTCACCGTGAGTGAATGTATTGATACTAAATTAGAATGTATTGTGAACGACTACATATCACGCTGTAGTTTACCCAGCACTTATCTGCATACGTTTAAGAAATGGTTTTTGCCCCTCCTTGAAAAAATAAATGCACAATTGGAATTTAATAAGGGACCGCTTGTGCTGGGCGTTAATGGCTGCCAGGGCTCGGGCAAAACAACATTATCAAATTTAATATCTGAGGTGTTCAATAAGTTTTATGGAAAATCCTCGGTCTCAATGTCCATTGACGACTTTTACCTTACTCAGCAAGAGCGTAAAAATTTATCCGATTCTGTTCATTCTTTATTGATGACCAGAGGTGTACCGGGAACCCATGATATCAAATTAGCGACGTCGGTTATTGAACAATTAAAACAAGGGCATGGTAATGTTGAAATACCACGTTTTGATAAGTCAATTGATGATCGCGCCGAAAAAGATGCTTGGAGTATCGTCTCTGCACCCATCGATTTAATTGTTATAGAAGGGTGGTGCCTGGGCTCTCCCTTTCAAGAAGAAACCGAATTGTATGCGCCAGTTAATGACTTAGAAGAATTTGAAGACCGTTCTATGACATGGCGAGAATACGTTAATGAAAAACTCAGTCATGAATACAGGCAATTTTTTAATGGGATTGATTTTTGGGTCATGTTGAAGGCGCCTTCCTTTGAATGCGTATATGAATGGCGTTTGGAGCAGGAGCAAAAACTGAAAAAGAGCCTTGAAGTTAATGTTGATAAAAGAAGCATAGAAACCAAAGAAAAACTACTGGCATTGATGAGCCCGCAGCAAATAAAAAGATTTATACAGTATTACCAAAGAATTACCGAAAATACGTTGAGGTTGTTACCTCAAAAATGCGATGTAGTGTTTGAGCTAAATTCTGAACGCTCAATTATTACCGCTTCCGGATGTTAGAGAAATTCGGCATAAAAATGGTTTTCATACTCAAATTTAAAATAATATGTTCTTATGTGTGAAAATATGTTTAGATTGAAATTATTAAAAATATTATTAATTGTGCGGGCTTGTTGTGAGAGACATAATATTTTTTACCGATATGGATGGAACCTTACTGGATCATTACACTTACAGTTATGAACCAGTAATACCAACACTTCAACAATTGCGCAATAATGGTATTCCCGTTATTGCTAATACCAGTAAGACCTTCCTTGAGCTGTTAGACATTCGCAGTCATCTCGGTAATACAGATCCATTCATATTCGAAAACGGCGCTGCTATAGCACTGCCTTCGTGCCAATTTTCAGAGTCAGATATAGCTTCCAATTTATTACCACGCTTACCGATTAAAAATATTTCCAAAGAAAGCGAGTATTTTATTGTTTCTTTTGTTGAATCCAGAGAACACTGGATTCATGTTATTAATTCCATATCCGCTCCTTTTGTTAACAATTTTTTGAGCTTTTCACAGATTAGTGTCGAAAAAATATCTGAACTCACCGGTTTAAATTACGAACAAGCCACCTTGTCATCCCAGCGTATGTTTGGTGAGCCAGTATATTGGCAGGGTGATGAGAGCCAATATCAAGCTTTTTGTGATGCTGTGCGAAAAGCTGGCGCTACGGTGTTAAAGGGTGGTCGCTTCACACATATTTGCGGTGAAGCTAATAAAGGCCAAGCGCTTAATTGGTTGGCACAGTTATACGCACAAAAATACCAAAAACAATATTTAACAATTGGTTTGGGTGATGGCGATAACGATATTGCAATGCTTGAGAGTGTGAATTTTCCCGTCATAATTTCATCGCCTGTGCACAATCCCCCCATCGTTGGAAAAACCCAAAATCATTTAAGCGATGTATACATCACAAAAGCCCAAGGACCAGAGGGCTGGGCCGAGGCGAGTGCATTTGTATTAGCCGATATTGAAGAGCATTTTTAATTACATGAGGTTTGTCCATGGCTGATTTCCATCAAAATGGTATTATCACCACGCTACATAATTTGGCCGAGCGCCCACTGGGAGAGATGGAGCGAGAGTTATTAAAATACAGTAAACAGCGCCCTCTAGGACTTATTCTGCCGTGCTTATATTCCGAGTTAGAAGGTCCTGCAATGCCAAATATTTTGGCCGAACTAAAACAGGTACCTTATTTAAATCAAATTATTATTGGTCTAGATCGAGCAGACAAAGATCAATACATCAGAGCATTAAATTTTTTCAAAGATTTACCACAAGACTTTCGCATATTATGGAACGATGGCCCGCGTCTACAAGCAATCGACAATGATTTGCGTGAGCTTGGTTTGGCACCAAAAGAAAAAGGTAAAGGCTGTAATGTTTGGTATTGCATGGGCTACACATTGGCAACCAATAAAGCAGAATCGGTTGCTTTGCACGATTGCGATATTGTCACCTACACGCGAGAGCTTTTAGCTCGGCTTATTTATCCGGTTGCCAATCCCAGATTTAACTACGAGTTTTGCAAAGGCTATTACGCACGGGTTTCCTCGGATAAAATCAATGGTAGAGTGTGTCGACTATTGGTAACGCCGTTATTAAGAGCGTTAAAGAAAGTCATTGGGCCAATGGAATATCTTGAATATATGGACAGTTATCGATATTCCTTGGCAGGTGAGTTCTCATTTCGTCGCGATGTACTTACAGACTTGCGTATTCCCAGTGACTGGGGACTTGAAATAGGTGTGCTCTCTGAAATGCATCGCAACTATGCAAACAACCGCTTGTGCCAAGTGGATATAGCCGACAACTACGATCACAAACATCAAGATCTATCGCTTAACGATAAGACCAATGGTCTGTCTCGTATGTCTATTGATATCGCCAAAGCGTTATTTAGAAAACTGGCAACTCAAGGTATTGTGTTTACGCCAGAAACATTCCGTTCCATTAAGGCAACGTATTACAGAATTGCTTTAGATTTTGTTGAAACCTACCACAATGATGCAATTATGAACGGATTACAGCACGATTTGCACGAAGAAGAAAAATCGGTGGAGATGTTTTCTAAAAATATTATTGAGGCCGGTCAAGTGTTTTTAGAAAATACCTATGCAACACCGTTTATACCGAGCTGGAACCGAGTGGTTAGCGCTATGCCGGAAATTTTTGAGCGCATTCAAGATGCCGTAGAAGAAGATCATCGAGAATTTTTTGGTTAAGATTTTCTTTTAGAAAAGCCTGAATAATACCGATTTTTGTAAACTCAAGTATATTCGAAAATTTCAATTACTTACAGTTCTTGCATTTGGCGACACATTCTCGTGTCGCGAGAAACTATCGGTTAATCAGAGTTTCCTACACGTTTATCATAACTGGGTGCAGGGTTATATCCTGTCTTTTCATCGGAAATACACCTTGCACGGTTATTTCCAATTTCTGTGCTTGTCGAATGTACCGTTTTGGGGTATATCGATAACAAACCTTCGTTGAGTTTGCGCGCACAGTTGCAGTAACAGCTGTCAAAGGAGCTGATTTCGTTTATGAGTGACGTAGAAAACCATTTGCGACAAAAAGTCATCCGCCACCTCGAATTTATCTATTCGCAGGTTGAGATTGATTTAAGTTACGAGGCTCTCGCCGACGCTCTTCTTAAGATTATGCGATTGGATCAATCGTGTTGCGACCCTGTGGCCCATACTAATCACTGGAGCCAAAAAGATACGATTTTAATTACCTATGGAGACAGTCTTAAACGAGAAGGTGAACGTCCGTTAAATACGCTCAATGAGTTCTTGCTAAAATATTGCCAAGATTTTTTATCAAGCGTTCATATTTTGCCTTTTTTCCCGTATTCATCCGACGACGGTTTCGCTGTAATCGACTTTTCAACGGTGAATGAGAGTTTGGGTGACTGGACTGACATTGAGAAGATTGTCGAACATTTCAAGATAATGGCCGATTTGGTAATTAATCATTGCTCCAGTCGTAGCCTGTGGTTCGAAAATTTTAAACTGGGTAGAGACCCAGGCAAAGACTATTTTATTGAAGTAGATCCCAAAGAAGATATAGAAGGCATTGTGCGGCCCAGAACTAGCCCACTACTTCGTGAAACTCAAACAAATGAAGGCATCAAACATGTATGGTGTACCTTCAGCCATGATCAAGTTGATTTAAACTTTGAAAATATACAGGTATTAAAAGAGTTTGTTTCGATTGTGCGTTTGTACCTAGATTATGGTGTGCGAATTTTTCGTTTAGATGCCGTCGCTTTTTTGTGGAAAAAATTAGGTACAAGTTGCATTAATTTAGAAGAAACTCATGAAGTAATTCGTTTATTCAGAACTTTAATTGAGCACTCTTGCGAACATGCGGTTATTATCACCGAGACTAATATCCCTAATCGAGAAAATTTAACGTATTTTGGTAATGCCAACGAAGCGCACTGTATTTATAATTTTTCTTTACCTCCGTTACTGGTAAACACTCTGATTACTGGCAATTGTAAATATTTAAAACAGTGGATGATGAGCATGCCGCCGGCGCAAAATGGTACGGCGTATTTTAATTTTATCGCCTCTCACGACGGAATTGGTCTTAGGCCTGCCGAAGGTCTACTCAAGGATGAGGAATTAAATACCTTAATAAATACTATGCAGACCTTTGGGGGGCGAGTTTCTTGGCGCTCGGTTAATGGCTCGGTTCACAAAGCTTACGAAATAAATATTGCGTTGATTGATGCGTTACAAGGTACCACCAAGGGTCCCGATAAATGGGGAATCGATCGCTTTGTGTGCGCACATGCCATTATGCTTTCTCTTGAAGGTATACCAGGAATATACATACACAGTCTGCTGGGTACAGGCAATGATTACGAGAAGCTCAAACACACTAATCATAATCGTTCAATCAACCGTCACCAATGGGACTACGATGCATTGGTAGATCATCTGAGCAATGAGTGGTCGCAACATGCGCAGATTTTCCAACGGCTTAAAGCATTAATTCAGTTGCGAGGAAAACAGCCCGCGTTTCATCCGAATGCAACCCAGTTTACGTTGCATTTTGGTGAACAATTATTCGGCTTTTGGCGCCAGAGCATAGATAGACGACAAAGCATATTTTGTATCAGTAATATAAGCGATGAGGTAATGACCTTATCACTGTCTGACATTAACTTAATTGGTACCGATGAGTGGAAAGATTTAATCAGTAATCAGGTATTTCATTCTATTGAGGAACAAATTCAAGTTCAGCCTTATCAAACGTTGTGGATAACAAACCTGTGATGAACGTTGGTATTGAAAACTTAAAAGCCCTTGTATTTAAAGACGATTAGATAACGGGATTGCGGATCTAATTAAACTTAGATTAAATTGTGTAAAACCACATGACTCAGCAAATAATCATATTTGTAGCAATATTTTTTTCATTAGTCGTTTCCTTGACTGGATTGTGGTTTATTATTCAGCGAAAACAGGACAAATCGTCTCAACAAGTTGGCCTGTCTATTTTGCAGATGCTTCAAAGTATGTTAGCTCATGTACAACGTCATCGAGGTTTGAGCTTTGGAGCATCAAAAGGTGTGATCGCCCTAACTCCCGAAATTGCCGAACTTAAACACAGAATCAGTGAAGACATCGGATCGCTCGAGAAAAGCCGTTCATTGCTGATCTCCAGCGAACGGTGGGTCAGAATTACCGAGCAGTGGGCAAAAATCAGCGCGCAACAATATGAAACTAATGGTGGAAATATTTTGGCGCAGCATAATTCGCTCGCCAAAATGATTTTACTGATAATATCGGATACGGTTTCAATTTATAAACTTACTCAGTTACGCTCGGTAGATTCTGGAGCATCAATTACCTATTTATGGCAGGAGCTTTTAACAACTGCTGAATTATTAGGCCAAGCTCGTGCATTGGGAACAGGTATCGCAGCAGCTGGTTATAGTGAACCAATAGAGCGAGCTAAATTAACGTCTCTGGTAAAAGAAATAGAAGGCAATAGCGATCAATTATGGGTTCACATATCGGATCACGAAGGATTGCAAGATCATATAAATCGCTTTTTATTATGCATCGAAGAAAACATAAACATACACAAACCCAGTGTAAGCCCAGAAGACTTCTTTCGATTGGGTTCGCATGCAATTGACGGACTGTACGATTATTATAAAAATGAATTGATGATATTACGCGAAAAGTATTTGGCGTAAATTTAGGATTATCGATGTATTTTTACAAAAAAATCTGATCGTTAGAGTCGTCTAAGGTTTCTTTGTCACAAACTTGCGTACCTCTTGTGGCTACCAGATAAGCCTTAATAAAATTAAGGCTTGAGTCATTGTTTAGAAAATAAAAACTTGAGCTAAAGCCTTACGCCACCAATGGTAAAACCACCATCAATTATAATGTCTTGGCCCGTAACAAACGCTGCGTCATCTGACAATAACCATGCAACGGTTCCACAAATATCTTCTGGTGTTCCGTTTCGCTTCAGGGCGGATTGGTTTGCTAATTTACTGGATAATTCTGGGTCGAGCACTTCTTCAGCCATTGGCGTTAAAATAATACCAGGACTGATTGAATTTATTCGAATATTACTGGGGCCTTGCTCTATTGCAAGCACCTTTATCAAGCTTAATAGGGCACCTTTCGTTGCTGCATAAGCTCCAGTTCCAGGCATCACGGCAGATGCTGTCCATGATGCATTTACGACTATAGAGCCTGTGCTCATCATTGGTATCGCCTGTTGTATCGTAGCGAGTGTTCCTTTTAAGTTGGTGCTTATGAGTTGATCCAGTTGCGTAAAGGAAGCATTTAGTGTCGGTGTAAACTCCCCAAGAATTCCAGCGTTGGCAAAAACTCCGTCAAGATGACCAAAATTATTCTGTATTTTTTTCATTGAATGGGTGAGCGATTCGTGACTACTAATATCACAGCTTAAGACAGAGGCTTTTGTGCCGAAGGCTTGCACTTCAATAGCAACTTGTTCTAGAGGCTCTTGCTGCCTACCTAGTAAAGCGAGTTGTGCACCTTCAGCTGCTAATCTGAGCGCTGTAGCTTTACCCATACCAGAGCCTGCCCCGGTGATAAGAATATTTTTATTGCGAAATCGTGAATTGATCATAATACCCTCGGTTTTAAACGTTTAGAGAGCATTTATGATAATTAATCTTTTTGAGTTTATAATTAGACTAAAATTTTAATCACTTTAAAGTATGGCTATCAAATGGATCTTTTCCAAGCTATGAAATCCTTCGTGACTACGGTAAATGTTGGCTCTATGAGTTCTGCTGCGTCGGAGCTTAAGTTAACACCGGCAATGATTGGACAGCATATAGCGTCTCTAGAGGCTCGCCTTGGTACTCGCTTGTTGAATAGAACCACCCGGCGGCAGAGCTTAACTGACTTTGGAAAAACCTACTTTGAACAGTGCAGAGATATTCTTGAACGTGTTGCTCTTGCCGATTTAGAAGCAGAAGCTCATTCGTCAGAAGCGCAAGGTTTACTGAGAGTTACTGCACCTGTCACCTTTGGTGTTAGTTTGTTAGTACCGACGCTAAAAAAATTCAGGCAATCGTCACCGCTGGTTAAAATTGAGTTGATTTTAACGGATCAGAATTTGGACATTGTTGAAAACGGAATTGACGTGGCGTTTCGAGTTGGATTAATTCCTGATAGTCGAATTATTCAGAGAATGTTAATGCCGTACAAAATGGTTGTATGTGCTTCTGCTGAATATGTAACTCAACGCGGAATGCCACATGAACCCACTGAATTAGTAGAGCACGAATTGATTGGTTTTACGAAAACGACAGATACATTACTTACATTTTTTAATCATGATCGATTGGTAGAAGTAAAACCCCTTAGCATGATTTCTATGAATAGTGGATATGCGTTACTAAGTGCAGCTAAATCAGGTTTAGGTATTATTATTCAACCAGAAATGCTGCTGAAAAACGATCTTGAATCCGGTGCCCTTGTTCGTATTTTACCCGATTGGCATCTAGGGGAGCGTCAGTTGTCGATGATCTATTATCGTCATAAAAACATGACGCCTAAAGTAAGAAATTTTTTAGATTTTTCAATAAAAGAATTTCATGCCTAATGTGCGATTCCTCTATAGCGTATTGTACTTTCTTGTACTGAAAAAAATTGTGCAAATAGAAGCAAGGAAGAATCTTTAAAAGGTGCGTAGAAATTATAACGAATTCCTACACCACACCAAATTAAATCCTTGAAACTAACGATATTTTGGCGTTTATCGAACACGAAGAGAATTGGCTTTCGGTAAAATTTATTTTTAAGGAAACTCTGATTAACCTAGAGTTTCTCGCGACACAAGGATGTGTCGCCAATTTCAAGAACGGTAAGTGATTGAAATTGTGAAGAAATTGGAAATCGCATTTTCAATTTCTGTCCTCTGATTAAATCATGGATGAGTTAATCAGAGGTTCCTTAAGTACATTTCGACAAGGTTTTATGTT
Source organism: uncultured Alteromonadales bacterium (assembly GCA_937864365.1). Classification (GTDB taxonomy): domain Bacteria; phylum Pseudomonadota; class Gammaproteobacteria; order Pseudomonadales; family Cellvibrionaceae; genus Sessilibacter. The sequence continues at coordinate 83,107 of CALMJT010000131.1, forward strand.
GTTTTGATTAAGCCTTAATTTTTATTAATGTTATTGCTTTATTTGTGTGGCAGCCACAAAGGCATCACTTTTTATGTTGCGAAGCGCAATACCTTTTAAAAACAGTGATTTTTTCAATTTATTCACAAACGTTTGTGCGCCACAAATAAACGCAGCCTGTGTTGAATAATCTAATGGTAGGTTTGCGCAATAATCATAAATATCTACATTGCCTAAAACGTCTATCACTGGTGTATTTGATGAACTTTGTTGTGTGAAACTTTTCTGGGTGACAAAGTGAAGCTGTACATTCTTATTTGCGTCGGGCAATTCTTTCAGTTGTTCAAGTAGATAAAGTCCATCGTCTGTTTTAGCGCCAAAGACTAGATGAATAGGTTTATCGTATCCTTGTTGTAGAGCATCTCTTAAAATGCCGTATAAAGGCGCCAATCCGGTACTGATTCCGACTAACAACAAGCCGGTTGTTAATTCTTCTAAATCAGATGTGTAAAAACACTGGCCAAAAGGGCCGCTTACTTCGATATTTTTCGAAAGGTCTTGGTTTGATTCTAGCCATTGCCCAAAAACGCCATGGTCATGCTTTTTAACGTGTAAGATAATATTTGAGTCTAAATTAGGCACACTGGCAATTGAATAGCTGCGTGTGTAAGTTGTTTGGTTTGTGTTAAATGATAAATTTATAAATTGTCCGGGGCTGTATTTGATCACCTCAGGTAAACATAACTGATAGACCGAAGCGGATAGATTTTGAATAGATTGTATTTTTACGTGATGATTTGCTTCTAAATTTTGCACTGGCAAGCCAACACTTAAATCGTGCTCCGGATAACAGCTGCACGCTAAAAAATAACCTAATTTAATTTCAGCTTGATTTAATCCTTTTTGAGATTCTTTGGGTAAATATTCTTTGGTCGCATCTGAAGCTTTCATTAGGCAGCTTTGACAAACTCCAGCTCTACAACTGTTTGGAATTATTATTCCTTCACTTAATAAGGTTTCTAAAACACTGTTTTGCGCTTTTCTAACGACAGTTTTATCGAGATAAGTAATTTTTGTTGTTGTATTGTCTTGCATTTTTACCTCGATATATCTCTTTTTTATTTAGCTAATTTTTGCTAATAATGTGAGCGAGAATTACACTAATTTGAAGTTGTGTCTAGATTGTTAAAATTTAGATGAGATGAAAACGTGCAGTAAAAGTGGTTAATGAAATTAAAAAAGAATATTCTCACTAACCTTATTTAAGTGTGTCTGAATTTAGGTACTTCTGATTAACCCATCTATGATTCAATCACTGTATTGACATTGAAAATACAATTTTAATCACCTACCGTTCTTGAAGTTGGCGACACATCCTTGTGTTAAGGGAAACTCTAGGTTAATCAGAGTTTCCTAAAATAAAAGATCACTTGTTTAGAACGTCGTCTTTGGTGGTAAGTACAACGCTAATAACAGAATCAATATCTTCTTGCGGTACATTTAATTCTTGAAGTGTTGCAATTAATGCTTCAGCAACTGCGCCAAAGTGCTCTTCGGTCAAATGCATATGTTTATGAGCTTCTCGCATGTCCTTGCCGGTGTAGCTATTTGGCCCGCCAAAAGCCATGGTCATGAAGGATTTCTGTTTTGCGTGCTGGGCTTCCATATCGATGGTGTCGAAGAAATGACTGACGCGGTCATCGGCTAATACTTTTCGGTAAAAAATATCTACTGCGGCGTCTACTGCGGCTGCTCCACCTAACTTCTCAAATACACTAATCTCGCTCATGATTATTTCCTAAATTTAAAACTGTTTTGTGCATAAAGATGAATTTGCGGATATTGCTGAGGAATATTTGCAAATCAATATGTTATTAAAAGAATCTATGGTCTTAATCTTTCCCTTAAAAACAACTCATGAAATCGGACGGAATTATCTTTCAGGCTAAAACCATTAAGATTCATATTAAATGAATCTTAATGGTTTGCAAAGATTATTTTTCAATAAACTTGAATAATCTTTATATTAGACACGTTTTTGTTATAGGTAGTGACAGTAGTCTTTGTCGGCAACAAATCGCAATACGAGAGGTTTTGCAGATTAACGAGTTTGTGTGGAGTTCGTCTTCAGTATTTTGCTGATTTTAAAGACTGGTTCAATATTCATACAACTTAATTGAATGAAATAGTTTTTAGATCTTCAAAACAGTTATCAGAAACTTATTGATTGGGTGATTGTCTCAGAAAGTCATGAACGGAAGCTAAGCGGAGATCGAATTAGCAATATTCGATTAATTGCGATATTCGAATATCGGTTTTGTGCGCTAGGTCTAATTTATTCAGAGCTTGTACACAATTTTTCACTGTGAAGCTCAGTGAAAAAGTTACCTTAGCTGTAAGTTCAAACAGTTTTTATGAAGTCCTGAAAAAAATAAAAAATTTTTCTGAACTATCTAAAAGTACATAAGTCTTAGTAGTACGTTGTGAATTAACCCGAATTTAATTTTCAATGTTTCCTAGCGAGATTTTATCTCACATTCCCTAAGGTGTTGCTTGGGCGCTTAATTTAAGCGCCCTTTTTTTTGTCTTTTTTCTTCGTTATCTTTATTCCGTTCTCTAACACCAGTCTTAATTTTAATTTGTCATCAATACGAACTTTGAATTTTAGGTTTTCAAAGTTATTTGTCGTTTTTAACGTGTAATCTTTACAGGTAGTACCTTTGTGGCAGTAGCTTTTTTATATAGGAACCTCTGATTAAATCATTCATGATTTTATCAGAGAGTAGAAATTGAAAAGGCGATTTCCAATTTCTTCACAATTTCAATTACTTACCGTTCTTGAAATTGGCGACACGTCCTTGTGTCACCAGACTCTGGATTAATCAGAGTCCGGTGACAGTTTTATGTCTGAAATATAAATAGCTCTACAAAAGTAATATTACTTATCTTATCGATTAGCTAAATAGGAATTTTGTTTAAACGCTCGATCACTTTACTAACAGCTGAAGGATTAACCGCTGGAGTTTAAAAGGTTATTGGAATCGATGAATAATCTAGCGCTTGCAGTGGAACATTTAAAAAATTCGATGAATCTGTGATGGATGTATTTGGTGTTTATGCAATCGATAGGATTAAAATTTAACTTCCCTGTTAAATTTATTGTTCACCATTCTTAAAACTCAGTAAGAATTCGACGACTATTTGCATATTAGCGTTGGTTTTTAATGCTTGTTGGTGTTGTCTTTGTTGCTGTGTGAATAACTAAATTGTTTTTGAAGCGCTACAAATTGCCGCACTGGTAATAACTGATAACCAGTAATTTTATAGGAAGGTTGATGAGAGAAGCGGTGGTGCGGGTGGGATAAGAGCACATGCTTGTTGATTGCAGAGGCATGTGCTCTAAAAAGCGTATTAAGCGCTAAAGGTCATTTCTGGAACAACGTCAGGCACTACTAGTTCGCCTGCGGTTTTTTCGATGATTTCTTCAACACTTACGCCGGGTGCGCGTTCTTTTAAGTGGAATTTGCCGTCGGCAATTTCGAGATACGCTAAATCGGTTAATACTTTCTTAATGCAGCCCGCACCGGTTAAGGGTAGGGAACATTGTGGTAATAACTTAGATTCGCCGTGCTTACTGGCGTGAGTCATAGTTACAATGATGTTGTCGGCACCGGCAACAAGATCCATTGCGCCGCCCATACCTTTGACGAGCTTACCCGGAATCATCCAGGAGGCGATGTTGCCGTTTACATCAACTTCAAAGGCGCCTAAAACGGTAAGGTCTACATGGCCGCCGCGAATCATGTCGAAAGAGTCTGAGGATGAAAAGATAGAAGCGCCGGGAATTGCCGTGACGGTTTGTTTGCCAGCGTTGATCATATCTGCGTCAACTTCGTCTTCGGTGGGGAACTGTCCCATGCCCAGCAGACCGTTCTCGGATTGAAACATCACCGACATACCTTCTGGAATGTAGTTAGCTACCAATGTTGGGATGCCAATTCCAAGGTTTACGTAGTAGCCGTCTTTGAGTTCTTTAGCAACGCGTTGTGCCATTTGCTCTCGTGTTAATGCCATGATCGTTTCCCCTTATTTAGCGCGAACGGTGCGTTGTTCAATACGTTTTTCGAAGGTGCCTTGAATGAGGCGATCAACGTAAATGCCCGGCGTGTGAATTTGTGCTGGGTCTAGTTCGCCAGGTTCAACGATTTCTTCAACTTCTACGACGGTGATTTTACCGGCGGTTGCCGCCAATGGGTTAAAGTTTTGTGCGGTTTTGCGGTAGATAACGTTACCAAAGCGATCAGCTTTCCAGCCTTTTACAATCGCGAAATCACCCACTACAGATTCTTCTAAAATATAGTGTTTACCGTTGAACACTCTTGATTCTTTACCGTCGCCGACGGGTGTGCCGTAGCCGGTCGCAGTGTAGAAGGCGGGAATACCCGCGCCGCCGGAGCGCATTTTCTCGGCCAGTGTACCTTGTGGCGTTAATTCAACTTCTAATTCACCAGAGAGCAGTTGTTTCTCAAACAGGGCATTTTCACCCACGTATGAGGCAATCATTTTTTTGATTTGTCGATCTTCGAGAAGTATTCCCAAACCAAAGCCATCAACACCACAGTTGTTAGAAACGATGGTTAGGCCTTTCACGCCCATGGATTTTATTTGTTTGATGCAGCCTTCTGGGATACCACAAAGGCCAAAGCCGCCGGCAATAATGGTCATGTCATCTGTGAGACCAGCCATTGCTTCTTCGTAGCTGGAAACCACTTTATCAAAACCTGACATAAGTGCTCCTTAGGAGTAGTTTTGCAAATTGAAATGAGTTTTAGGATTTATACGTTAATTATTCTTATTAGCTTGGGTGGCAACACCTTTTGAGGCAAGTAAATCTCCGAATGGTTCTTCAAATTGTGTGGGAGATCATGGTGAGGTTTGTCACTCGGCTTGAATCCATGATCAGGTAAGTTGATTCATTTATCAAATTTAAATATCTTATTATTTAATTTAACTTATAAAATAATAGTATCTTTTTTATTCAGTTAAAGAGATCGCTCACCACAATCAGGATTGCGCTATGTCGCTAAATGTAACCATTAAACAGCTTTCGGCATTTGTCGCTTTGGCGCAAAGTCGCAGTTTTGCCGAGGCCTGCGAGCGATTGCATTTATCGCAACCGGCGTTGAGTATTTCGATAAAGAATCTTGAAGAGGCACTCGGCGGCGCTCTGTTCTTTCGCTCTACGCGATCTGTGCATCTAACACCTGAGGGCGAAGCGTTTTATCCCGCGGCTCAACGATTATTGGGTGATTGGAAACAAACCTTGGGCGATGTCGTTAATGCTTTTAACTTAAAGCAAGGGCGATTGATTCTCTCTACAATGCCGTCGTTTGCGGTTTCTGTGCTGCCAAAGGTACTGCGTGAATTTAGAGACCAGTTCCCGAACATCAACATTTTATTGCACGACGTTTTGAACGAATCGGTGATTGATCAGGTGCGTGAGGGGCGCTCTGAGTTGGGTGTTTGTTTTAATCCTGGCAAATCCGACGACCTAACCTTTATTAAATTGTTTAACGACGAGCTGGTGGGTGTGGTATCTAAAGATCATCCATTGGCGTCCCAGTCACGCATCAAATTACCCGAGTTATTACTGTCACCGTTGATTGTTTTACAGGCACCGTCGAGCCTGCGTTTGTACGTAGAACAAACTCTGGCCGCACGTGGTTTGGGTTTTGCTGCGGCTATCGAAGTGAATCAATTAGCAACAGTAGGCCAGCTTGTAGGATTGGGCCTTGGTGTGAGTGTGGTGCCACGTTTGTGTGAGCGGCAGATGATTGACTCTGGCGCTGTGTGCGTCGCGTTAGATCAACCTATTCTAAACCGCGATATTGGTATTGTTTATCGCACTCGTTTTGCCTTGTCATCACCGGCCATTGCTATGCGAGATCTTCTAGTAACCTTGTTGAAAATAAATAGCGGTGAAAATAATTCGCTTTAGTTACTATTTTCACCGGTAGTAACGATGAGTTGTCGCGGTGATTTTTGTAATGATTACTGAAATTGCTGTAATTGTTTCAGACTAGTTTGTAGATAAAACCTTATTAACTGTTAAGACCGGGCTAATTTGAGAAACTATTGGCTAAATATAAGGCCAACAACAGACAAACGCTTGAACTAACAGCTTATCGAAATGCATAAAAACAACAGCTTGTGATAGATACACATTAAATTTGAGCTGTTTTAGGAGGATAAATGATCGACCTGAACAAACCTGATTTATTGCGCACACAATCTTTTATTGGTGGCAAATGGATTGATGCAGACAGCGGCGCAACGGTTGCTGTGGTTAATCCGGCAAATGGCGAAACTCTTTGCGAAGTTGCGAGCCTTGGTGCCGCCGAAACCGCCCGAGCCATCGATTGTGCGCAAAAAGCCATGCAAGAGTGGAAGGCTTGGCCCGCTAAAAAACGCTCAAATGTGCTGCGCAAGTGGTTTGATTTGATGATGGAACATCAACAAGACCTCGCCAAAATTCTGACCGCCGAGCAAGGCAAACCCGTTGCCGAAGCCGCTGGTGAAATCGCTTACGGTGCCGCCTATATTGAATGGTTTGCCGAACAAGCCAAGCGTATCGAAGGCGATATTATTCCTGCACCAAGCAGCGATAAACGCTTATTAGTAATGAAGCAGCCCGTTGGCGTGGTCGCCGCAATTACACCGTGGAATTTCCCTAATGCCATGATTACTCGCAAAGCCGGGCCGGCTTTGGCCGCAGGTTGTGCCTTTGTGTGTAAACCCGCCACCGAAACGCCGTTAAGCGCGCTGGCGATTGCGGTACTTGCCCAAGAGGCAGGCATTCCCGATGGTGTGTTTAATGTTGTGGTTGGTAAAAGTTCTCGCGAGATTGGCGGTGAATTAACCTCAAATCCAACCGTGCGTAAACTGACTTTCACAGGTTCAACACCCGTTGGTAAGGTGTTGATGAAACAATGCGCCGATACGGTAATGAAAACATCCATGGAGCTTGGCGGAAACGCACCTTTGATTGTTTTTGATGATGCCGATTTAGACGCAGCCGTTGCCGGAACCATTGCCTCAAAATATCGAAATGCCGGGCAAACTTGTGTGTGCTCTAACCGTATTTTGGTTCAAGAAGGTGTGTACGAACAGTTTGCCGAAAAGCTCACTGAAGCGGTTGCGAAATTTAAAATGGGCAATGGCTTTGAAGATGGCGTGAATATTGGGCCGCTGGTTAATGAAAAAGCCGCGCAAAATGTTGCAGAGTTAGTTGAAGACGCAGTGGCCAAAGGTGGCAGTGTCACCATTGGTGGTAAAGCTTCGGATTTGGGTAATTGCTTTTACGAGCCAACAGTGTTGACTCACGTTAATGATTCGATGCGCGTATTTAAAGAAGAAATATTTGGCCCGGTTGCGCCTTTATTTAAATTTAAAACCGAACAAGAAGCTATCGCCATGGCTAACGATACCGAATTTGGTTTGGCGTCTTATTTTTATACCCGCGATTTAGGTCGTATTTTCAGAGTCAGCGAAGCATTGGAATACGGAATTGTGGGCGTTAACGAAGGCATTATTTCTAACGAAATGGCGCCTTTTGGGGGCGTTAAAGAGTCGGGCTCTGGTCGAGAAGGTTCTCAATACGGTATTGAAGATTATCTAGAGCTTAAATATGTGTGCTTGGGTGGTTTGAGTTAAGTTGTAGAAACCTCTGATTAATTCCGCCGTGATTTAATCAGAGGACAGAAATTGAAAATACGATTTCCATTTTTGTCACAACTTTAATTTTTTCACTGCTTCACTTTCTTCACAACTTCAATTGCTGATTGTTTTTAAATTGACGAGACGATCATCTGTGGTGGGAAGTTTTAGATTAATCAGAGTTCTCTAAACTAATGTTAATTTCCTAAACTAATGTTACGTGTGTTGTAGAGTCAGTACTCGTAAAAAAGCCCGAATTCATCGGGCTTTTTTTTGTGTTTAATTCAATGTAACGAATACTAATAATATGAGCTGTCGGCCGCAGTGTGTATTAATGATATGTTGGAAATACTTCGTTTATAACGGCAGTTCGGTTGTGTATTTTACCTGCCGCAATGCAAAGTTAGAGCTTATTGAGGCAACGCCGGGTAGCGATAACAATTTTGATTTTAGTAGTTCTTCATATTCCGCCAAATCGCGCACAACGATTTTCAATACGTAATCTTTTTCGCCGCTGGTAGAGTAGCATTCAACAATTTCGCGTATGTCTAATACGGCTAGTTCAAAAGATTGACGTGTTATTTGATCGTGTTTGGTCATGCTGATTTGAGCCAGCAAACTGACGTTTAAATTCAGTTTATGGCGATCTAATAAAGTAACACGATTTAAAATAATTCCGTCGGCTTCAAGACGTTTTATTCTCCGCCAGCAGGGCGTGTGCGATAGTCCAACTTTTTCGCCTAATTCCGCCATGGAGTAATCAGCATTTTCTTGCAAGGCGCGAAGAATTTTACGATCGTATTCATCTATCTCGGAGGTTGATGTCATGCGGTTTAGTCCGTGTATCTAAATCTTCTTTCTAATAATAGAAGTAGTTTTGAAAAATGCTCACTTATAAACCAGAAATTCCACGAGTTGATTATTCCCTTTTTTAATACATTTGCGAAAAAAACGCTTTATTTTATTTTCTGAAAAATGTTTTAGATTTTCTGCCTAAATTACTCTAATCTAGCGGCGAAATTTTGACGACATGATAGAAAAATTCTTTGGAGCAGATATGTTCGAAAAACTACCGACACTTCAGGCCGACCCAATATTAGGATTAGTGGCTCAGTGCCGTGCCGATACAAACCCGAATAAAATTGACTTGGGCGTTGGTGTTTTTAAGGATCAGAATGGCTTAACTCCGGTTTTGAAAGCGGTAAAAGAAGCCGAGATTCGTTATCTTCAAGAAGAGAACAGCAAAGCCTATCTGCCAGCAGGCGGCACGGAACGCTTTATTAGCTTGGTCAATGAATTATTGTTCGGCCAAAATCACCCGGTTATCAAAGACAATCGAGTGGCTACCATTCAAGCAACGGGCGGCTGTGGTGCATTAAGAGTTGCTGCGCAAGTAATCCAAAGAGCCAATCCAAATTCGAAAATATGGGTAAGCGACCCAAGTTGGCCTAATCACGTGCCTTTATTAGGCAGCTCTGGTTTAGAGTTCCGTCAATATCCGTACTACGATGCCAGCAAGAACGAAGTTGATTTCGACGCAATGATGGCCGCTCTAGAAGACGCATCGACCGGTGATTTTGTGCTGATTCACGGCAGTTGTCACAACCCAACCGGTGCTGATCTTTCCCAGCAGCAATGGCAAATCGTTACCGAATTTGTGCAAAACAGAGGTCTGATTCCATTTATCGACATGGCGTACTTAGGTTTTGGCGAGTCAATTGACGCTGATGCTTTTGGTTTACGTTATATGGCTGAGAATCTTCCTGAATTGGTATTGGCCAATTCTTTCTCGAAAAACTTTGGTTTATACCGCGAACGTACCGGCACCGTGTCGATTGTGGTGAAAGATCCTGCACAAGTGTCCTTGGTGACCAACCAACTACTGAATGTTGCCCGAGAAATTTACTCTATGCCGCCTGCTCATGGCGCTGCTTTGGTTGAAACCGTTCTTGCTGATCCAATTCTGAAAGATTTGTGGATTGAAGAATTAGCACAAATGCGAGGCCGTATTATCGAAATGCGTCATGCCTTGGTTGATGGAATCCAAAAGGCTGGATGTGATGCGAACTTTGACTTTATTAAAAAGCAAAACGGTATGTTTTCGTTCTTAGGTGTCAATGAAAATCAGGTCGAAGAGCTAAAAACGGCCTATAGTATTTATATGACCAAATCCAGCCGCATCAGTATAGCGGGCATCAACAATAATAACTTGCCGTACCTTTGCGAATCTATCGCAAAAGTCTTGGCAAAATAAGTAAAGGGCTCAACGCAGCCCTAGATTCTTAGGGGTGCGTTTATGCCGAGGCATCATTCCAACGGCCACTTTGCCAACGAAGTACAATCAAAAAAAATCCACATTTCTGAGCTTAAAATTGGAATGTGGGTTTCTAAGCTCGAAAAAGACTGGTTAGAAACTCCCTTTCTTATGCAAGGTTTTCTTATCGAATCTATTGATGATATCGAGACCGTTGCGCAATACAGTGAATACGTTTGGGTGGATGTTAGAGAAGAGCATTGGGTCTCTCTTAACGCAAACGCAACCTTAACGCAGGCTCCTACAAAAACCATTTACATCAATAAAATTCCAGTACGAGAAGAAAACGAGCGAATTTATGGCGTTTATCGTGATGCGCGACGGCTGACCAAAAGCCTGTTAGATGAAGTTCGTCTCACCTCTGTGATTAATACACAGCAAGCTAAAACCATGGTTCGCGACTGTGTTGAAAGCGTTTTGAGAAATTCTGATGCCTTAATGTGGATGTCTAAAATCCGCGATCGAGACAGCTATACCTCAGAGCATTGCTTGAATGTTTGCATACTAGCAATTGCCTTTGGTCGTCAGTTGGGGTACGACGAAAACGCGCTCTATGACCTTGGCATCTGTGGACTATTACACGATGTCGGTAAGATGAAAATTCCCCTTGAGATACTGAATAAACCCGGCCCTTTAACCGACGACGAAATGAAAATAATGAAACGTCATTCGGTGTATGGACGAAATTTATTAATGTCGGCTGGCAGCGGCGCTGCACAGGCGGTGGACGTTGCTTGGAACCATCATGAGCGCATCGATGGTCAAGGTTATCCGCGCGGGCTTAACGATGCTCAAATTAGTCGTTACTCACGAGTGATAGCGATTGTTGATGCTTTTGATGCCATGACCGCCGATAGAGTTTATCAACCGCCCATTCCCGCTACTCAAGCTCTGAAAATTATCTACCAAGATAAGGGCACGCATTTCGATGCAGAACTTGCTCAAGAATTTATAAAAACCGTTGGTCTTTATCCACCCGGTTCTGTGGTGGAATTAATGAACGGTGAGGTTGGTTTGGTGTTTGAAACCAATCATAAATATCGGCAGTTACCCAAGTTAATTGTGTTGCTCGACGCCGATAAAAATCCTGTTAAAGAAAAAATTGTTGACCTGGCTCAGGTCGAAAAAGGGCAATTAAATCGATCGTATTTAATTAAAGATGTTTTGATTGATGGAAGTTTTGGAATTTCCGCCAAAGAATACCAGCAGCGTGGACTTATGTTTCGCAGTCGATAATGTATTAACAAAACGCTACGATTGGATGCTACTCAATTAAGGCCGTCTTTTTTAATAGATGGCCTTAATGAATCTCAATTGTTGGTTTATCGCGGTCTAGGGACGGTAATAATTTCACCGAGTCCTGTGTAGTCGTCGCCACCCAGTCTGCCAATGGGTTGCAGTTTTTGCGCATCAATTTTTACGCGTCCATCTTCAAACTCGGTAATTAAGTCGTCATCCACATACACTGCTTTGATTAATCCTAAAATCATTGCTTGCGAATCAGTTATATCTTCTACGCGGTATTTTTCACACGCCAAAGCAATTCTTGCAGCCTTAAGTCTTGGTAAGCGAAAACCTTCAAATTCGCACAGTTCAAGATTTTGCGCGGTTACTTCAGATTCACCTTCTGGGCGTGGACGGGCACTTTCGGTAACAGCGTGGGCCATTTCTTGGTGTGGAATATGGATAACGTACTCACTGCGCTCAATAATATTGGTGCGCGTATCCTTCAATGAGCCATCATTTTTTTTACCCACAGAGATCATCACCAACGGTGGGTCACTGGCAACACCACTGAAATAGGAATAGGGTGCGAGGTTATACGATTTATTCGCGTTTTCTGAAAGTACCCAAGCGACCGGACGCGGTACTATGCTTTGGGTCAGAGTGAAATACCGTTGGGTTGGCGATAATTCGTCCAAATTAAAAATCATGGTGACCTTCCTGATGGTAAACTTGAATGGTCGAAACACTAACGGAAAAGCGTACTAAAACCAAGCCTACAAGCCATGGGATTCATGACGGTGATTTGTTAACATGACCCCAAGAAAGTAATCCTTTAACGACTTAGAGACTATCTAAGTTACTTAATTACAAAGAGTTTTTACTTTCAATGGGTATTTATAATACTAAAGGAAACTCTGATTAACTTAGAGTTTCCGGCAACACAGGGATGTGTCACCAATTTCAAGAACTATAAGTGATTGAAATTGTGAAGAAGTTGGAAATCGTATTGTCAATTTCTGTCCGTTGATTGAATCATGGATGAGTTAATCAACGGCTCCTAAATACATTAGAACTATTTTCCCGACGGTTTGATATTGTGAGAACACCGCTTATTACCCGCGAAGGCTTCGAAGCGTTAAAAAAAGAACTTGATTATTTATGGCGAGAAGAACGCCCTGAAGTTACAAAAAAAGTTTCTTGGGCGGCAAGTCTTGGTGATCGCAGCGAGAACGCCGATTATCAATACAACAAAAAACGGCTGCGTGAAATTGATCGACGGGTGCGTTATTTACGAAAATCTATCGAGCACTTAAAAGTTGTTGACTATCATCCTCAGCAAGAAGGGAAGGTATTTTTTGGCGCTTGGGTCGAGGTTGAAAATGAAGACGGTGATATCAAGCGTTTTAGAATCGTCGGTTACGATGAAATTTTCGATCGCAATGATTATATTTCAATCGACTCGCCCATGGCGCGTGCACTCTTAAAAAAAGAAGTGGATGACGAAGCGCTGGTAAAAACGGACATGGGTTCAAAAGTTTGGATGATTAATTCTATAGAATATCCAAAAAATTAAAGGAAACTCTGATTAACCAGAGTTTCTCGTGACACAAGGATGTGTCGCCAATTTCATGAACGGTAAGTGATTGAAATTGTAAAGAAATTGGAAATCGCATTTTCAATTTCTGTCCTCTGATTAAATCATGGATGAGTTAATCAGAGGTTCCTAAAACAAACTTGCGCTTGAGTATCTCGGGAATAAATTCGGTATTGATGGTTATTTCATAAATACCGAGTGTAAACACAATATAAGGTTAGAAGTTTGGTGCATAAAAGCGATCATTATTTACAAGCTTATTTAGTCGGCGGTGCGGTTCGTGATGAACTGCTCGGTCGAAACGTTGCCGATCGCGACTGGGTGGTGGTTGGCTCTACACCTGAAGAAATGCGACGTTTAGGTTATGAACAAATTGGCAATGAATTTCCGTGTTTTTTACATCCCGTCACGAAAGAAGAATACGCACTTGCGCGTACCGAGCGCAAATCTGGGGCAGGTCACAAGGGGTTTGTGTGCGACTTTGATCCCAATATTACTCTTGAAGAAGACCTTATTCGTCGCGATCTGACGATTAATGCCATTGCTAAAAACGACAGCGGTGACTATGTTGATCCCTGCGGTGGTATCGACGATTTAAATCAGAAAGTGTTACGTCATGTTTCGCCTGCATTTGTCGAAGATCCACTACGAGTTTTGCGTGTGGCTCGATTTGCGGCTCGCTATAAAGATTTAGGATTCTCTGTTCATGCTTCTACACTTGAGTTAATGAATCAACTGGCCCAGCAAGGCGAGTTAAATACATTAACGCCCGAACGAGTTTGGAAAGAAATTTCGCGAGCACTGACCGAACCGAACCCCAGTGAGTTTTTCCGAGTATTAAAAGCCTGCGATGCACTCGGAAAAATATTACCCGAGCTGGATGCCTTGTTTGGTGTTCCTCAGACGGCACAATATCACCCCGAAATCGACACGGGTGAACATGTGATGCTAAGCATTGATTACGCACGTAGGGCTTTTAATGATGCTTTAATTACCTATGCCGTATTACTTCACGACTTAGGAAAAGGTATTACGCCAAGGGAATTATGGCCAAAACATATTGATCACGAAAATTTGGGATTACCACTCAGCGACGCGGTATCAAAACGTTTGCGAGTTCCCAAAGATTATCGAGAGCTGGCCAATGCGGTAACCAAACATCATTTACGAGCGCACTGTTTGCAAGAGATGAAGCCGAGCAGTGTTTTACGATTGTTAGAAGACTTAGATGGCTTTCGGCGTCCCGTGCGTGTTGAGCAATTTATTGCTGCCTGCGAGTCTGATGCTCGGGGTCGATTAGGGTTAGAAAATAAACCCTATCCGCAGGCACAATATTTATTAACGGCTCTTCATGCTGCAAAATCTGTTGATGTGCAACCCTTGCTTGATAAGGGTTATCGTGGCTTAGATTTAGCCGAACAATTACGACAAATAAGAATTAAGGACGTTAAAAAAGCACTTAAAGAGCACGTTTGTGATTAGTCTAGTTGTTCTTTAATCAAGTGGTTCTTTAATTAAATTGTTCTTGGTGGCAGTTAAAAAGCTGTCTCTGGGAATTTTCTTAGAGTGTTATCTGTTTTCTCTCAAATATCTAACACATCACCGATTTACTCAGTTAATAATTAATGCAAAAAATATTTAGAGCTATTTCATTTCTCAGCTGTGCCTTTTTCGCGTTGGTTTCGAGTGTGGCTTCGGCAGAAATTCCTATGGAGTCTGATTCAATTGCAGTGATAGACGATCTAGATCATCAGTTGAAATTGAAAGCTCCTGCCCGTCGCGTGATAAGCTTGTCACCTCATTTAACGGAAAATGTATTTACGATTGGCGGTGGTGATTTTTTGGTAGGTGTTTCTGCGTTTAGTGATTTTCCAAAACAAGCACAGTTGATTGAGAACGTCGGCGATTTTCAGGCATTAAATATCGAAAAAATAATATCTCTCAAACCGGATTTAATTTTAATTTGGGCCGATGGTAGCAATTATTCCGGCTTATCGGTATTTGAAGAGCTAGGCATTCCCATTTACTGGTCGCAGCCTAAAAATCTCGACAGTATTGCTCATGAACTGAAAAATTTGGGTGTTTTATTCGGTTTATCTGCAATGGCGAATCGAGAAGCAGAATCTTTTTTGCAGCAATTAAATCAATTAAAACACTATGCCAATCAGCCAGCCGTAAAAACTTTTTTTCAGGTTTGGGATAATCCTTTACAAACCATCAATAACAGTACATTGATTGGCAACATTATTGATTTATGCGGAGGTGAAAACATTTTTGCCGATGCCATTGCAAAAGCTCCGTTAGTTTCAATCGAAACTGTCATTGCTAAAAATCCGACTATTATTATTGGCACCGATGAGCGAGACGGCACGGCCGAGTGGATAGAGGATTGGCAAAAGTGGCAATCGATTTCTGCCGTTGCAAACCAACATATCTATTCATTTAATGCAGATCATTTAGTTCGTCACACCACACGCGTTATGGTTGGAGTTCAAGAGATTTGCCAAGCACTTGATACCGTTCGCAGTCGCTAGGATTTCGTCAAGACAAACGGTAACATGACAATATTCAGAAAAACGTATTTATTTGAGTTTGATTGTATGACCAAAACCATTCCAGTTGGAATCTATAAACATTACAAGGGTAAAGAATATTTGGTAATGCACATTGCCAAACACAGCGAAACCGAAGAGCGTTTGGTGGTTTATCGCTGTTTGTACGGAAAATACGATGTTTGGGTGCGCCCTCTTAAAATGTTTATCGAATCGGTAATGGTGAATGACGAACCAGTGCCGCGCTTTGAATTTATTCGAGTTCCCTCGGACATTGAGTTGGAAAAGTTGAGCAGTCGTTTTCAATGAGTATTTGGTGGACCTGCCCTTTGTGCAATCAGTCTTTATCAATCGACGGTGCCAACGCCAACGCCGCTGCCGGTGGCTCGTCTGAAAGCGTATCAAAACAGGGTAATCGCTTATCGTGTATGAATAATCATAGCTTTGATATAGCCAAGCAAGGTTACGTGAATTTATTGCCCGTACAGAACAAAGGCTCGAAAAATCCAGGCGATTCAAAAGACATGGTTCGTGCTAGAACCGATTTTTTAACAGAAGGGCATTATTTGCCGTTAGCCGAAACGCTATCTGATGTTATTAAACAATTGATATCTACAGATAAAAATCTCAATTCGGGTTTGGATATAGGTGCCGGTGAAGGTTATTTTTCTAATAGTATTGTCCAGACAAATACAGTACTCAAAGATCACTGGTACCTTTTAGATATATCTAAAGAAGCCATTAAATCGGCAGCAAAAAAATTTGTTCGCGCACATTCTGCGGTTGCCAGTGTGTTTTCAATTCCGTTAAAGCAACAGTCGGTGGATTTTGTGGTACAAGCATTTGCTCCTGCAAGTGTTGATGAGGTGAATAAAGTGCTTAAAGATTCGGGATATTGGCTGCAAGTTTTTCCCGGAATGACCCATTTAAAAGAGCTTCGAGCTGCTATTTATCCAAAAGCGATTGAACATGAACCTTGGCCGGTACCTAATGGTTATAAAGAGGTACAGCTAATTCCGGTTAATTTCACTATGCATTTAACAACTGCTGCGGCACGAGCAAACTTGTTGTCAATGACACCCATGGTTTGGAAGTGCTCTGAACAATCACGCTTAGATTGGCAGAATCAAGGTTGTGAAAATGTTCAGGCGGATTTTTTAATTCGTGTTTGTCAGCGTGATTCGTAAACGCAATGAACGATGAATATTGGATGAGCCAAGCGTTGGAATTGGCACAAAAAGCTCGCGAAATCGGTGAGGTTCCGGTAGGTGCTCTGGTCGTTCGTGATCAACAAATTATTGCAAGCGCTTGGAATGCTCCGATCAGTTTGTGTGATCCTACGGCGCACTGCGAAATTTTGGCGTTAAGGCAAGCGGCTCAAAAGATTGGTAATTATCGATTAGTCGATTGTGATTTGTATGTGACGCTAGAACCTTGCGCAATGTGTACCGGTGCGATCATTCACAGTCGCGTGAAGCGGCTTATCTACGCTGCCACAGAACCTAAGGCTGGTGCTATTGAAAGTCGATTGCAGCTTATTAATGAAGGCTATGGTAATCACTACCTTGAGGTTGTGGGCGGTGTTTTGGCAGAACAAAGCTCTAATCTGATCAGCAGCTTTTTTAGCGAGCGGAGAAAGCAAATTAAGCAGCAAAAACAGTCTTCGCAGCAATAATTCTCTTAAAAATACCTCACTACAACACTAAAAAACCCGCTGTCTTTAAGCGGGTTTTTAATTTTCTATCAGCTCAAATGATACTGAAAGCTCTCGCTGTGCTTAAATTGATTGCAATTAAAGAAGAGGATAGTTGAAGTCTTCTAGATCTTCGCTTTCGTTTTGGAAGGTAACCGGGCGAACATCAGAATGTAATTCTGTAGATTCGGCAGCCAATGCACGATTATTAGTGAAGGTGTCGTGCCACGTGATGATTGCGTAATAACGGCGAATGTTTTCGACGTATTGTACCGGCTCCCAACCGCGGGCATAGCCGTGTTTAACGGTTCGATAGTATTTACGTTTCGAAAGCAGAGGTAAATATTGCTTCACTTCTTGCCAGCGGTCGGGATTGCCACCGGCGCGTTCGGTTAAGATGCGAGCGTCTTCCAAGTGACCCATACCAACATTGTAAGCAGCAAGTGCCATCAATGTTCGATCCTCGCCTTGAATTCGCTCAGGAATACGCTCGAAAATACTTTTAAAATATTTGGCGCCGCCGTTGATGCTTTGTACGGGATCAACGCGGTTGGTAACACCCATTTCGGCAGCCGTTGCTTGGGTGAGCATCATGAAGCCTCGAACACCGGTGCGTGAGCGCGCTTTGGGATTCCAGTGAGATTCTTGATAGCTAATCGCCGCCAGCAATTGCCATTCTAAGTTAAATTCAGCGCCTGCATCGCGCAGATGTTCTTCCCAGTTCGGCAATCGAGTTTCAATTTTTTTGGCAATCGTCAAAGC
Source organism: uncultured Alteromonadales bacterium (assembly GCA_937864365.1). GTDB lineage: Bacteria > Pseudomonadota > Gammaproteobacteria > Pseudomonadales > Cellvibrionaceae > Sessilibacter. The sequence continues at coordinate 100,944 of CALMJT010000131.1, forward strand.
GCCACTTTGATCGAGATCGATTTCGTTTTGATAGGTGCTCATCCAGCTAGCCAACTGGCCCGACTCTTTAATCGAGTCGAAATATTCTTGGGCTTTAAGATATAGGCTTGAGTCAACTTGATTCGGGAAAGCCCAAGCTAAACCTTGATTGCCTTCTAGCTCTATGGCAACCCCAGCTCTGGGGTAAATCTTTTCGGTTAGCGAGAATACGTTCGAATCGACCATGGTGTAATCGATATCACCATTGTGAACCATCTCGATTAGATCGACCATTTCGGCTTCGGAGTGCTCAGCCCACTGGATTTTGGGGTGGCTTTTTTGAATGTCTCGCAGTCGTTGGGCGTGAGCGCTGCCAGCCATCACCAGAATTTTTTTGCCGACAAGATCTTCATAGGATTCTGGCTTTGGATTGCTTCGGTTATAGATGAGCAGTTCACTGACGTCGGTGTAGGCTTGGGTGAACCGGACAAACTCCGCGCGTTCAGACGAGGCGGTTAAACCGGCCGCCGCAAAGTGTGCTTCTTTGTGAGCCACCTTGGCGATGATGCGGTTTAAATTTTCTTGTTCTTGGATGACAAGTTCAACGCCTAAAAAATCGGCGAAGCCCTTAGCGAGATCGTATTCGAGACCGGTTAACCCCTGTGGGCCTTCGAAATAAGTTGTAGGACCGTTGCGTGAAATAACGTTCAGAAATCCGTCTGCATAAACATTTTCAAGTTCAGTTGGCAGGTGGCTACCGGATAGGGGCGAACAGATTCCGGCCACAAATGCTGTGGCAACCGAAAACTTAATCGCTCTTTTAATGAACGTGACAAAAGGCATCTTACGGATCATTCTCTAAAGGTAATTGCACTGTAGTTAATCAAAACTGAACGAGCCTGGGTAAAAAGTGCGCGAATTTTAATCGTCTGAGACGAGAAGCGCTAGCTTGAAAGCTATTAAAAATTATAGTAGCGGCGGTCTAAAATTTTGATGCTAAATTAGAAGCTGCTTATGTTTCCTGTCTTGAAAATTACGGTTGATATAGTACTTACTTACTTTGGGCGCCATCCTAGCTGGTGGTTATCAATATTTTTTGATAACTAAAGCTCTAACTCGGTTTCTTTTTTAGACGAAAAATGTTTAAAAAAAGTTTATTTGTGATGAATTTTGCAAACCATTTTTGACAAAATTTTCATTGTTGATTTGAGTTAAAACACAAAAATCCGTATGGAAAACGAACTAAAATCAGCCGATGTAATGAAATTGTGTGCAATTTATGTGTTAAATCTCACTTGAAGGCTATTTATATAACTAAATCTTGATAATAGCTTCGCTTTGCTATGCCAAACTTAATGTTCAGATGAGTTGAAAATTTCGTTCGGTGTTCGGGTGCCAGAGGTATTCAATTCAAGTACAATTGCGCCCCTAAATTTTCCGGTACTGATGGTTAGTATCGGTTCTGTCCGTTTATACCCCGATCTGAGGCATTTTGAATCAATGTTAATCCTGCCTGGAACAGAAGCCCTATCTTCGTTTCGCCGCGAAAAACTCCTAAAGACACTGGTAGAGCTGGACTCAAGTGTTGAGTCAGTATGCGCACACTTCTATCACGTCATCTCATTTCGAGAAGGTTTTTCTAGCGATAACCTAACCCCAGAACAACGCAGTATTATTGATAAATTGCTAGAGTACGGGCCAAAAACAGACGCAAGTTCATCCGGTATTGCCTCTGAGTTTACGAAACAGTTCATCGTAAGTCCTCGCATCGGTACTATTTCTCCTTGGTCATCAAAAGCAACGGACATCTTCAAAAATGTTGGGCTTCAATCCGTTGCCCGCGTTGAACGGGTGATTGTTTATTCTGTGACCGGACAATTGCAGTCGCAAGAGATTCTTCGTCAGCAACTGTTTGATCCAATGACTGAAAGTATTTTTGATAGTTTCGACGCGCTTAACGAGTTGTTTGTTATCCGAACGCCGGCACCGGCAACATCGATTGATGTTTTAGGCGGTGGTCGAGACAGTCTTGTTAAAGCCAACCAAGAGTTAGGCTTAGCGCTTGCCGAAGACGAGATCGATTACTTATTAAAGGGCTTTGAAGAGCTGGGCCGCAACCCAGTTGATGTCGAGTTGATGATGTTTGCTCAGGCGAACTCAGAGCATTGCCGCCATAAGATCTTCAACGCTACCTGGACTTTGAATGATCAAGATCAACCGAATACCTTATTCGGTATGATTAAGAACACCTACAAAAGGTCTTCAGAAAATGTGCTTTCTGCATATTCCGATAACGCTGCGGTTATGACCGGACACCATTGCGGACGTTTTTACCCAAATCCTAGCGATCAATCCTACGGTTTTAACTCAGAAGATGTTCACATCTTAATGAAGGTTGAAACCCACAATCACCCCACGGCAATCGCGCCGTTTCCGGGCGCTGGTACCGGCTCGGGTGGTGAAATTCGTGATGAAGGCGCGGTAGGTAAGGGCTCTAAACCAAAAGCCGGATTGGCGGGATTCACAGTCTCTAACCTGATGATTCCCGATTTTAATCAGCCTTGGGAAGAATACTACGGTAAGCCTAATCGCATCGTTTCGGCCCTAGATATTATGATTGACGGCCCGATAGGTGCGGCTGCGTTTAATAATGAGTTTGGACGCCCGAATCTATGCGGTTATTTCCGAACCTTTGAGATAGATTTTGACGGCGAGCGTCGCGGCTACCACAAACCGGTAATGATTGCGGGCGGTTACGGTAACATTAAAGCAGAGCACATTGATCAAGAAACCTACGCTCCGGGCTGCAAGCTTGTGGTATTGGGCGGCCCTGCGATGTTGATTGGCTTAGGTGGTGGTGCGGCTTCATCGATGGATTCTGGTAATTCATCGGAAGATCTTGATTTTGCGTCTGTACAACGTCAAAACCCAGAAATGCAAAGACGTGCTCAAGAGGTTATTGATCAGTGTTGGCAGTTGGGTGCGAATAACCCCATTGCCTTTATTCACGACGTTGGTGCTGGTGGTTTGTCGAACGCTTTCCCTGAGCTTGCTAAAGATGGCGGCTGTGGAGCCTTATTTGAATTGCGTGAAATTCCCAACGACGAGCCGGGCATGAGCCCCTTGGCGGTTTGGTGCAACGAATCTCAAGAACGCTACGTTATGGCCATTAAACCGGAAGATCTCTCGGTATTTGAAGCCATTTGTAAGCGCGAACGTGCCCCTTTTGCTGTAGTAGGCGAGTCGATCAGCGAACAAAAAATTGTGCTCAATGATCGCTATTTCGATACCAAGCCTGTGGATTTACCCATGTCTTTGCTGTTTGGTAAGCCACCTAAAATGCATCGCAGTGCCTATAAACACAGCGGCGTAACCCAGGCTTTTAATTGTGAAGACATTGAGCTTAACGAAGCCGCCGAACGTGTTTTAAAGCACCCAACCGTCGCTAGTAAAAATTTCTTGGTAACCATCGGTGATCGATCTATTACCGGCCAGGTTGTTCGTGATCAGATGGTTGGTCCTTGGCAGGTTCCTGTGGCCGACTGTGCGGTAACAACTTCCTCGTTTGACACCTATTGCGGCGAAGCCATGTCGATGGGTGAAAGAACACCGTCGGCATTGATCAATGCACCTGCTTCCGGTCGTATGGCGGTAGCTGAGGCTATAACCAATATTGCCAGTGCGCGAATTCAATCTCTTTCAGACATTAAGTTGTCGGCCAACTGGATGTGCGCCAGCGGTCATAGAGGTGAAGACGAAAAGCTGTATCGAACCGTTGAAGCCATTGGTATGGAGCTTTGTCCAGAATTGGGAATTACCATTCCGGTTGGCAAAGATTCAATGTCTATGCGCACAGCATGGCAAGATGACGGCGAAGAGCGAGCGGTTACTGCGCCGCTATCGTTGATTATTTCCGCGTTTGCGCCGGTGACCGATGTACGTAAAACCGTTACGCCGCAATTGCGTTTTGATCTGGGTGATACTCGACTTCTGTTGATTGATATCGCTGCCGGTCAATTGCGTATGGGCGGGTCTATCTTGGCTCAGGTTTATGGTCAGATGGGCGATGAAGTTCCCGATGTTGATCAACCTGCTGTGCTGAAAAGCTTTTTCACTGCCATGCAAGAAAGCTTGGAAAACGGTGAAGTTGTTGCTTATCACGATCGCTCTGACGGTGGTCTGTTCGCGACCTTAGTGGAGATGGCCTTTACCGGCCACGTTGGTCTTGATATTGACCTATCGGGAATGGGCGAGTCGGTTTTAGAGATTCTGTTCAACGAAGAGCTTGGCGCAGTTATCCAAGTTAAAGAAGAGCACCTGGCAGCAATTACCTCTCGTTTTGCAGATGCTGGTGTCATGGTTCGCGACTTGGGTGGTTTGAACGACGAGAACCAAGTTCGTATCAGTTTTAACGGCGAAGTGATTTTTGATCAAGCTCAGTCTTATCTGCAACAGCTTTGGAGCGAGACCAGCTTCCGTATTCAATCGCTACGCGATAATCCAGTTTGTGCGCAACAAGAATTCAATCGAATTCTTGGCCGTAACGACGGACTTAGCACACGTCTGACCTTTGATCTTAATGAAGACATTGCAGCGCCTTATTTAAATCTAGGAGCAAAACCTAAGGTTGCGATTTTGCGCGAGCAGGGTGTTAATGGTCATGTTGAAATGGCCGCTGCTTTCCATAAAGCGGGTTTTGATTCTGTCGATGTGCACATGAGCGATCTGCTCAGTGGTCGTCGAGACTTAAGTGAGTTCAAAGGACTTGCGGCTTGCGGTGGCTTCTCCTACGGTGATGTTTTAGGCGCTGGCGAGGGTTGGGCTAAAACTGTTCTGTTTAACAATCAATTGCGCGATCAGTTCAGTGCGTTTTTTACTCGCTCAGAAACTTTTAGCTTGGGGGTGTGCAACGGTTGTCAGATGATGAGTAATCTTAAGTCACTGATTCCCGGAGCCGATCACTGGCCGCGCTTTGTACGCAATCGGTCCGAGCAGTTTGAAGCTCGAACGAGCTTGGTACGCATTGAAAATACGCCATCAATCCTCATGTTAGGTATGGCGGGTTCTCACATGCCGGTAGCTGTTGCCCATGGTGAAGGTCAAGCTGAATTTATCGACGGCACACATTTGCAGGCTTGTATCGATTCCGGTACGGTGGCTATGCGTTATGTTGATAACGGCATCGAAGTCACCGAAAACTATCCGGCCAACCCTAACGGTTCGCCAGATGGTATTACTGCGCTGTCAAGCACAGACGGTCGGGTAACGATTATGATGCCGCACCCTGAGCGTGTGTATCGTGCAGTTTGTAACTCTTGGCATCCCGATGAGTGGCAGGAAGACGGCCCTTGGCTGAGAATTTTCAGAAATGCGCGTGTATTTGTTGGTTAAATCCATAGGTGGCCAAGCCGCCTGAACATCAAAAACCCAGCTTAGGCTGGGTTTTCATTTATGTAGGTTAATCAAAATCGGTTAATTTTTTGAACAGTTTAGTGATTAAGGCTTTATTTTGATGAAGCGTTAATGTGACGAGTCAAGGCTCGTGCTAAGTTTTTTAAGTTTCGATTTTCTAATTTGATTGCCTCTTTAATCTTAAATAGACAAAGAGTGTTTGCTATGACGAATAAATTTTCGACGAACGAACAAAAAGCCAGTTACGGTATTGGCCGTCAGTTGGGTGATCGTGTTTCAGAAAAACCGTTCACCGGTTTTGATGTAGAAGCGGCCGTGGCGGGTTTTATTGATGGCTGCAACAATGCGCCATTGGCGGTTGATGTAGACGCAATTAACGCTGCATTCGCAGTCATCCAGCAAGTCATGGCAGAAGAAGAAAAAGCAAAAGCGGCAACACTTGGCGCTGAAGGTCAAAAATTCCTTGAAGAAAACGCCGGAAAAGACGGAATTATTTCTCTAGATTCGGGCCTTCAATACGAAATTCTTGTTGAAGGTAGCGGCGAAAAGCCAACCCGTGAGTCAACCGTTCGTACCCATTATCACGGTACCTTAATTGATGGCTCTGTTTTCGATAGCTCTGTAGCGCGTGGAACTCCTGCGGAGTTTCCTGTTGGTGGTGTAATTGCAGGTTGGACCGAAGCGCTGCAAATGATGCCTGTTGGCTCAAAATGGCGTTTGTTTGTACCTCATCACCTAGCGTACGGTGAGCGCGGTGCTGGCGGTAAGATTGGACCATACTCAACACTTATTTTTGAAGTTGAGTTGTTAGATATTGTTGGCTGATAGTTAAGGAAACTCTGGTTAACCTAGAGTTTCTTGCAATACAAGTATGTGTCGCCAATTTCAAAAACAATAAGTAATTGAAATTGTGCAGAAATTGGAAATGGTATTTTCAATTTCTGCTCTCTGATTAAATCACGAATGATTTAATCAGAGGGTCCTTAAGTTTGATCATCAGTAAATAGGCTGCGATTTTGTGGAAAATGCTTTCTGCAAATCATAGTGTTCAGGTTTTGAAAGTACGATTTTTTCGGAATTTTTAAATGTCGTCTAGCGATAGCAATACAGAAAATCTTTTGTGGAATTTAGTAGATAACCTTATCGAACAAACTAATGTTGCCTGCGAAGAAGGTTTAAATCCGGGTGATGCACATCAAGCTCTTATGTATGCTTGCGCGCGCTTTGGAGCGTTTATTGTTGCTGATAACAGTGAGTCTAAAGCAGATTTTATTGAAGACGAAAAAGACGCTAAAAAATTCTATCTCGATCAGTTTCGATCCTTTTTGCACGAAAACTTCGACGAGTATCGCGAAAACTTTAAGCATTACGTGGGTGATAAAGACGCTTCGGAATCTTAATTAGCAGTCTGAATTTACAATAATAAAAATATTTAGGTTTTTATCATTGCTCTAATCTCTCTGTTTTTAACGTGTCATTAAAAACAAATCTCAGAAAAAGAGCGTGTAAATTTGTACCAGCAAAGTCCTTAGTTATTTTTTTTCAAATTTATCCGTAAAAGTCAAAGCTGGTAGTGTTTGAAAAGCTGCTGATTAACTTTTTCACAATGTTAATCTTTTTTCATTTGGCTGTTGGCAACACGTCCTTGTGTTGTTGAAATCTCTGATTAATTTATTTTTTCATTAAATCCAAAAGTGCAAGTACGGTAGCTTCTACGCCCGCTGTTACCGAAGGTTCTGGTGAAATTTTAAATAACGGTGAATGATGACTGGCAACTGCTGGACCACCGGCTGCGGCGGCGGCTAAATCTTCCGCAGGTGTTCCGCCAACGGTAAAGTAGACGCTTGGAATATAGGGTTCGGTAGTGAACATAGGGAAATCTTCAGCGCCCATGCCTTGAGGCAATAGACTCGAAACCGAAGTCTCCCCCATTTCTGCCGTCCAAACATTCTTAAGGCGCTTGGCTAAATCGATGTTATTAACCGTTGGTGGTACGCTTTCTTTAGAGAAAATAACTTCCGGTAACTTGTCTTCAGGAAGACCCGCAACACGCCCCATGTTTTCGGCAATGCGTTTAATGCCAGACAACAAAAGCTCACGAGTTTCTGGATTAGTATTGCGCACTGTTAACTGTAGGTGAGCCTCGTCTGAAATAATGTTGTGTTTGGTACCACTGTGGAAAGAACCCACCGTCACAACACCGGGTTGGCGCGGTGATAATTCTCTAGAAACCAAAGTTTGTAGCGCCAGAACAATTTGTGAGCCCAAGACAATCGGGTCTTTACCGGCGTGTGGACTCGCACCGTGGGCGCCAACGCCGTGAATGATAATATCGACGGAATCGGAGCCGGCGTAAGGGCTGCCTTCTACCACGTTAATTTTACCGGCCTCTAAACCCGCGGCTACATGCAGTGCAAGCGCGTAATCGGGTACGCCAAATTTCTCCCAAATACCGTCGTCCATCATGGCGCGAGCGCCGAGAATACGTTCTTCAGCTGGTTGTCCCACGAGCATTAAGGTGCCAGACCATTGATCTTTCAAGGCTTGCATTCTACGCGCGGTGCCAATCAAGCTGGTAATGTGCATATCATGACCACAGGCATGCATTACAGGTACTTCATTCCCAGTAATGGGATCTTTTTGTGTGGCCTTAGATGAATAAGGTAAGCCGGACTTTTCCTCAACCGGCAAGCCGTCCATGTCGGCACGCATCATAACCAGAGGGCCTTTGCCATTTTCCATGATGGCAACTAAACCCGTTCCGCCCACGCCTTTAGTGACTTTGAACCCAGCCTTTTTCAGCTCTTTAGCGACACGATCAGAGGTTTCGTTCTCAACCAAGCTTAATTCTGGATTGGCGTGAAAATGCTTAAACAGTGGGTCTAAGTAGGAGTCATAATCTTTTTGGATGGTTGTAGACAGCTGACTTTCAGCTTGTGTCACACTTGCAGTCGCTGCGGTTACCAATGCAACGGCTGTCATCAAATTCTTCATAGTCTTCATGATCACTGGGCCTAATGAGTTGATCTAACAGATTTATTTTTAAACTCTAGGTAAGACGAACATGATGAGCATGCCCGGATTTTCAATGAAATCCCAATTTGTTGAGTTTTGACGTATACAGGTAGAGTTGCAGGCGAAATAAAAGAAGGAAATTGAGTATTAATCAAAAGATTCGACGTGAATACAACGGAAAGTAAATTATCATAAAAAGAAAATTTGTAATTACTTTTTCCAGCTTGATGTTTGCTGGATTAAATCAACGAATGTTGTTGAGACATTAAAATTGCAGCATAGCGAAAATAATGGCTAAGACTTGTTCTCTCTGGCCGCAATTTATCGGATATAGAACGTAAACAAGGATGTGACTAAGTCAAGATTAACTTAGGGTTTCCAGTTTTTGTCTTCTGATTAAATCAGAGCCGAATTAATCAGCGGTTCTTATATAAGTATAGGATTTATAGGTATAGGAGTGCGCACAAATCAACTTAAGTAGTTGTACCAAGAGACTGTGCGCTGTAGAAAATCTAAAAGATGTTTTAGATTTCTAACTTTTCTTCCACATTTTTAAGTTGAATACGGGCTAATGCTAAGTTGGCTTTTTTGGCATCGAGCACAAAATAAATAAATAGCCCATCTAATTTGTGAGTAGGGCGAATTAAGTGCAGCTGATCACTTAGCGTGATAAGAATATCTTGAATCTGCGAATCAAGACCAAGCATAGCCATGGTTTTCATTTTAGATCTAACAACTTCGGTGTTGCCGCCAGCGGCAATATCTAGGTCTAAGCCAGAGCCTGCGCCTCCAAGCAGCATTCCGCTGTTGTAGTCTACGACTGCCGCAGCCATTGCGCCATCGACTTGCAGGAGTTGTCTTAGGGTTTCGTCAATTTTTGCCATAATTAATTACCACTGTTTTTTATGATTTTAGTAGAGATCGAAACTTATTTAGTTGATTTCGGAAATTCCAAAGCGCAAGTCCGTGTTGAACACCTTTGGCGAATACTCCAAGCAATACTAAGTCAACCTCTGGAGTTTTAATAAGACCACAAATAATTAAGCCGTCTTTCGTCTCAACAATGCCGCCTAAAGCATCTTGCTTATTGCAACAATCGGCAATTGTTAAGCTTAAGCCCGCAAAAGAAGCTGCCATAGCAGAAACTTTGGCCTCTTCGATTTTTAAGCCTCGATAGCTGGCGCAAGCAATTTCGTGACCATCCGAAGTACATAATAGTAGACTTTCGATTTCATCACGAATATCAGTGGAGTAATTTAGTATTTCTTTGATTTTTTCAATCGTTGCAGCTGGAAGAATCACGTTGTTATTCCCCTTGGAGTATGTGATCGAGTTCTGCGTTGATCACTAATGCTTCTAATAATAAATTTACATCTTGTGGATCTCGTGGATCCATAAAGAAGTAGGGGAGTGCTAGTTCTAAGTTTTCACAACAGTCTTGGATGACTCCTGAGACCGTTTCTTTGTCGTCTTCTTCGACACGATTTAGACCTACAACCATAGCCCCGGAATTGGCTAATGACCGAAAGGAGTCAATGTAAAATTTAAATTGCTCGGCCCAGTCACTCATACTGCAATCTAACAACAAGATACCGCCCAAGGCACCTTTAGAGACGATAGGCCAAATGAAACTGAATTGTCTTTGTCCGGGAATGCCGTAAAGGGAAAGCTTATTGCCGTCATCGAGGCTTAATTCACCATAATCCATAGCAACAGTGGTGGTTGCCTTTACGTGCATGGTTTTATCGTGGTTTCTAGCTTCGGTGGCAACGGGAGGGATATCACTGATTGCTGCGATGGCAGTGGTTTTACCCGCTCCCATCGGTCCTACGAAAATTACTTTAATTGCCATTAACTAAACCGAAATACGAATTGATCTTCTTGCGCAACCAATTAAGTGATTGTTTGTTTTGCAGCTCTCTCACACCTTTTAAGGCGGTTTCATGAACTTCAGAAGCTTTTACCGAGATCCCGCTGGTAGCGCAAGCATGCAAGAAAGATTTAACTTGATCTTCTTCAAGCTGGCAGGCTTTAGCGGCTTCAGAAACAGTCACAGATTGTCGAGAGTATAATGTTGCTAGCTTAAATATTTGTGGGTTGGGTTCCCATTCGTTCACTTGAGGCCAGCTGGCGAGTTTGTAGGGCTTGTCGGTGCTCCAATTGCTTTTGGCATAGCCAATTTCTCGACGCGCTAGGCTCCACAGCAAGGTTTTTGACGAAATACAGCTAGACCACGAAAAGGTGTCTTTCACCGGAATCTTATTTTTAGGGGTAATTGCACTGGCCGAAGTCTTGGATACAGCTTCGATAATGTCTTTTTTACCACCTTTTTCAATGTAAACTTTTGAATTTCCGTTTTTAAAGCACACCAGAACTTGGTTGCACAACAAGACAAGATCTGGTGCGTTACGGTCTTCTAAGATTTTAGCAACAGCTTGGGCTGTAGACAGAGCTGATTTAGGAGCGAATTTCTCGAGCAACTCAAGAAATTTCATAATGCGAATTGGGTATTCTAATACGGCTGCGCAGGCTTTTGCATCCGCAGGTGAGACTGTTCCGACAATAACTAATTTAGCACCTGGCAATACATCAACGTGCTGCTTTGCGAGCACGATATTTCCGTCAAGTCCTTCGCCCTCATAAACCCAAGGTAAATCAGTCCGAGAGCTGATCAAGCGAACTTGCTTTTTAATTACGTCTGATTCTTGCGGGCCGAAGCCGTAGCTCTTAATTGAATACATCGTCAGGTGCTTTCGTTAAGTCAATATATCCGTGACCGGAGTTATCCCTAAATTGGTTGGCTTATATTTAGAATAATAAGCTTACACAACCTTGGGCATCAGTATAAAAGCAATTCTTAAAAAAAGATGTGTCTAGAATGTAACTAAATGTAAAAAGTCAAAAATTTAATTAAAATTGCTCTTATAAATTTGTTTAATTCTGCGTTTAAAACGGGAATTTAATAACGTTTAATTTTACTTGAAAATGGTTCTCATTTTCTCGCGTAAAAATCGCCTTCATTTTGAATACCCACAATCTTTACGTTCTTAATTTTGGCTGCGCAGTATAACTACTATCCGCGACTTTACTTCAAATATTTTGTTTTAGTTGCCTACACAAAGAATTTCTTTTGAAATAACAGTGCCAACTAAAGTTAAAACTCCAAGAAAAAATACTTTTTTTAAAATTATTTTAATTCGGCCATTTTTTTGTCTGAAAATTTTTTATTTCTTTCCAAATGGTAATAATGGTCAAAAATTTGTTGCACAGATTATTCTTTAAATTTATTTAGCGTGATAGCCGTTGTCTTATTTAATCTTCAATCTTGTACGTTATTTATAATTTTTTGGTTTTAATTTTTTAAAAAAATCCTGAAAATTCTTTTTTTAAGATTTATTGTTCTTAGAGAGACCTATTTTTATACGCATATGGCTAAGGTTGGTGTGTGGGGCTTTAAATCCGCAAAGATAATCTGGTGAATAATTTTTGAGCATGAATTTAAGGTATTAACCTAAACCCTGAGGCATACATGCAGACAGTCGTAGCTTTACTTGTTACTTTTGTTACAACTTATTGTATTGCTTACAATATTGCTCAAATACGGATTGCTGTCCAATGGCACTGTTTGATCGAGACATTACGAAATATCTGATTATTAGAATGTGTCTGCATAAAGTTTGAATTGTTATTTTTTTTCTACATCTACGAAACTGTCATGACTACCAGATCACATTTTTGAGTTTAACCGATTTTTATTTTTCCGAGAATCTGTCCAAAAATCATCTTTATAATGAATAGATAAAATATTTATACGGGGTCTTTATTTACGTTTTTTCATCAAAACCTGTTTAGGTGTTTAAGTTTTTAAAACCTTAGTTGAATTAACACATAAATAAATAGGAATATTATTATGCAGATTGATCTAGATTGAATTTTATTAACACTACCTAAAAAACTGTCTCATGTTTGATTCATTTCTTAAGCACTTTTCCTGCGTTACTATTCTTAGGTGAAATTTTAATCGTTTTTGTGTGGTTCTCTTTTCACGGCCTAATGTTTACACTCCAGTTTGTATTAAATTGGATGTGCCCTATGCCGTTATTAAGTTTATCCCGCGCTAGTGCGGGTTTTATTGCCGTTTTAGTGGGCTACGCAAGTTCTGCCGCGATAGTGTTTCAAGCGGTATCTACACTGGGAGCTTCTTCGGAGCTTATTTCTTCGTGGTTTTGGTCGCTTGGTATTGGCTTGGGTATAACCTGTATAGGTCTTTCTTACCTTTTTAAACAACCCGTTGTTACCGCGTGGTCAACACCCGGAGCCGCGATTCTTGTGGTAGGCCTTGAAGGTTTGAGCATGTCTCAAGCGGTTGGGGTTTTTTTATTCAGTTCTGCGTTAATTTTTATCTGTGGAATTACGGGTATTTTTGATCGTTTGACAAGAGTTATTCCTATTCAGCTGGCCGCAGCTATGCTCGCCGGTGTCTTATTTAAGTTTGGTGTCGATATTTTTACCTCGCTTGAATCAAACACTATTTTAGTTGTTAGCATGCTTGCCGTTTTTTTTCTCGTTAAACCCCTCAGCGCTCGCTATGTTGTGCCTCTGACTTTATTAGTGGGTTTTTCGGTAGCGTTTTTTCTTGGTCAACTTAATTTTCAATCGGTATCCTTTGAATTTGCCACCCCCGTCTTTACCGCGCCAAGTTTTTCTCTAAGCGCCATTATCGGAGTTGGTATTCCTTTATTTTTGGTAACCATGGCTTCGCAAAATATGCCTGGCATTGCTGTAATCAGAGCTAATGGATACACAACACCCTCATCGCCGTTAATTTCGGCGACCGGTTTAACGGGTTTAATTTTGGCGCCGTTTGGCGGTTTTGCTTTTAATTTGGCGGCAATTACCGCGGCAATTTGTTTATCGAAAGAGGCTGATCCTGATCCTAAAACACGTTTTTGGGCAGCAATTTGGGCGGGTATTTTTTATTTATTTGCCGGTACTTTTGCGGTTTTTGTGGTTGGATTGCTCGAAACTTTACCAAAGGCGCTTATTTTAGCGATTGCAGGTTTGGCTTTGGTTGGCACCATTGCTAATAGTTTGAACACGGCATTAAGTAACGAGCCAACTCGCGAGGCAGCAGTTGTTACCTTCCTCGTTACCGCGTCGGGATTTTCCTATTGGGGAATCGGCTCGGCATTTTGGGCCATTATTATCGGATCTCTTTATCTGTTGTGTCACCGCTATGTACGTCTGAAACGAAATTGAGCGTCTAATTAATTCTATTCAGTTGGTGTTCTTTTAGAGCGTTAGATCAATTTGAGTCTTGCTCAAATGGCGCGGAAATTTACAAAAAAGATTTCCGGGTTGCTCGATTTTAGTCGAGCCTAACGGTGTGTTTGATTTGTGCGATGTCTTTCTGTTAATGCGTTGAGCGTATAACAGAAAGAGTCTTTAATGTGAATAGAGGTAGATGTCTATGTTTAAAATCTATGGTGACCTGAATTCTGGGAACTGTTACAAACTTAAATTGTTGTGCGCATTGCTCAATATCAACCACCAGTGGATTGATGTAGATATCTTAAAAAAAGAAACTCAGACTGACGATTTTATTCGGAAAAATCCGAATGGAAAAATTCCCATTTTGGAATTAGACAATGGTTCAATTTTGGCAGAATCCAATGCTATATTAAATTATTTGGCTAACGGTACTTCGTACTTACCCAGTGATAATTACTTGCGAGCACTGGTGTTACAGTGGCAGTTTTTTGAACAATACAGCCACGAGCCATACATTGCCGTAGCGCGATTTATTCAGTTTTATTTAAATCTTCCCGAAGACAGACTGGCAGAATATAAATCGAAATTAGCTGGTGGTTACAAAGCCTTAGACGTGATGGAAAAGCATCTCAGCGACAAGTCATTTTTTGTTGGTGACGGTCCTACAATTGCAGATATCTCTTTGTACGCGTATACGCACGTTGCACACGAAGGTGGTTTTGATTTGGCGAATTATCCGGCTGTGCAAGGCTGGATAAATCGTATTAAAGCTTTGGATGGTTATTTAGGAATGCTTGACTGATAGGAAACTCTGATTAACCTAGAGTTTCTCGCGACACAAGGATGTGTCGCCAA